>CAJXEJ010000013.1 GCA_913052475.1 uncultured Dehalococcoidia bacterium | reverse complement strand
GTGGTCTGATCGATGAGGATGCACTCGCTGCTTCACTGGCATCGGGCCACATAGCTGGTGCGGGCCTCGATGTGGTCGAACCGACTCCGCCGGAACCGTCAAGCGTTCTGTTGGAGCAGGATAATGTGATCATCACCCCTCATACAGCGTTCTTCTCGCAGGCTTCCACTCTCGAGCTTGAAAGGCGGACTGCTCAGGAAGCTATTCGAGTGCTCAACGGCGAGCTCCCCGAAAACTTGATCAATCCTGATGTGCTCGGAAAAGCCCGTTCAGGAATTTAGTCCGCACCAGCTGATTTTCGATCGAAGAACTTTTGCGTGATCGAGAACCGAGATAGCTTGCGCAGAAGCGAGGTTAAAGTCTGTAGGTTACCCACAGTGGCTGCTTCGCGCAGGGCCGCTGACGCAACGGACTCTATTTTCAAGTCTCAAATTATGGCGTAACCAATGAAGGGAGCAGTACTATCAATAGTTGATTTCGACAGGACTGTCACCCAGAACGTTACATGGAGAACTCTGGTCACGGTCTGAAATAGCTGATTAGAACCAATAATGCCAACGTAGCTCAGTGGTAGAGCAGCTCATTCGTAATGAGCAGGTCGTGAGTTCAATCCTCACCGTTGGCTCCATTTGAAGTAACCAAAACCCTCGACGATATTGCGAGGGTTTCTCGTCTAAGTAGCGCTAGCGTTTACGTTGAGATAATTTATGCTGGACCTTAAACAATAGCGGCCTCGACGGCGTTGGATCGCCGACGAAGCCTGTGTCACACAGTGAGCCCCCAATGGGTGACGTTAATAACGATACAACCACCGTGGAAGTTTTGTGGGATTGAATTGATGAATCGGCGAACCTGGATGCCGAATCACAGCAGCATGTAAAACAATTTCTTTGGATCCTTCACGCTTGAAGCCCTGACTAAAAGTCGTTCATCAATTGACCCTAGTATCGCGATATACAGTTATCTGCCTGTATCTAATCGTAGTTTCCGCAGCAATTGTTCTTTCAGCGTTCCTGACTATTGCCTGTTACGGAAACACCGAAGAAACGGCTGAATTCGACCCGGAATCTTCGCGCATAGCGACTATCGAAATATCTTCACCTTCGTTCGTTGACGGTGGTGACATTCCTGTCGAATACACGTGTGACGGTCGAAATATCTCCCCTGCCCTTCGTTGGTCTGACGTGCCGAGCAGCACACGTTCCATCGCCATCATCGTCGATGATCCTGATGCGGCCGGCCACATCTTCCGCCACTGGTCGGTTTACAACGTCCCATCAGGCACCCGGTCGCTCAACGCTGAACGACCGACAACTACAGAGCTTAAAAACTCCACACGCCAGGGTCAAAACGACTTCGGCGACACCGGTTATAACGGCCCCTGCCCTCCGAAGGGACAACGCCACGAATACGTTTTTTTCATCTATGCGCTTTCGGAACAACTTGAGTTAGAAGAAAATCCCTCTCCAACACAGGTATCGGCAGCGCTTCGCGGCAAAGTCCTCGGAACCGGTTCGTTCTCAGGTATGTACGCTCGCCGTTAGAATGTTCGAGGGTTTACCCCGTCTTCGGCACGCCTAACAATACTTAAGCTATTATCGGCCATATAGTAATTACGGAGCTAATGAGGTTGCCTCGTTTTCTTGTTCTCGCAGTCGCGGCATTGTCGATCACCGCTGTCGCCTGTTCAGGTGGCGGGTGAGATAATGAGCCCGCCGATTCCTATGATTCTCTATCTGCTGCGCTTGAGTCGGCTGGTATGAATGTCTGCGAGCAAGTTGAAAACAAATTCCTTTTTGCTGGCTTGTTCTCAATTCCAGATAACGGAGTTCAGGCCAGCAGACAAGACGTCCTTGCCTTTGAATTCGAGACTCTGGCGGAAGACGAAGTGCAGGCTGCACTCGTTTCTTTCGACGGCTACGGCATCGGACACAAGTACTTTACCTAGTCCGACACATCACAATTTTTCCGCAACGGACGAATGATTGTTGTGTACGACGGTTCACAATCACCGTTCTTCGAGACTCTTGCGATGGCGATGGCGATGGGCGAGCAATTCGCCGGTGAAGATCCCGACAGCGCGTAGTCGATTGGCCCAGCAACTAGTTAGAATTGCAACAGATATTTTTCGCAAGTAACTCGCTAGGTTAACCTTGCTCCGAAACTCGTTCCTACATTTGCCCGGATTCAACGTTGACGACGAGGAAGACCTGTGGTCTGAAGGCGTGCAGGACTGGGGCGACGCTCTTGGTTCTGATCATCTGAACGACGAGCAACGACTAACTCTTGAAGAATCGACAATGGCCCTTGAAGCCCGCAACGCTGTCTATTTCGGTGAGCAGTACCGAGCCGGTGAGCGTTGGCGCTTGCTTCCTGACTTCGAAGATGAAACGGCGTTTCTAGACATTGAAACGACCGGTCTTGGCGGTGAGGCGTATCTCACAATATGCGGAATACTCGATTCGAACGGGTTCCGAGCGTACGTCCGTGGCGACAATCTTGACGATCTCGCCACTGATCTCGATCAATACAAGATTGTAGTTACATTCAACGGTTTATCGTTCGACGTCCCGTGGCTTCGACGAGAACTGGGCCCACTGCTTGAAAACGCTGCGCACGTCGATCTGATGCACGTACTTCGGAACGTTGGTCTACGGGGTGGTCTCAAGAAAATCGAGAAAGCTGTCGGCCTTGATCGTGGAGACGACCTATCGATGCTCTCTGGTAGTGATGCCGTTACTCTTTGGAATCTGGCACAGGATGGTGAGCCAAACGCTCTGGAAACACTGATCCGGTACAACGCTGAAGACGTTACATCGTTGCCACGACTCGCCGAGTATGCCTACGGCCAAAACTCGGTCGGAACACCAATGGCCGTGTCGGGATTCTTCTCCTCTGCCCGATTTGACACATCGACATTGCCGTACGATTCCGCTCTGGTTCAATACCTGTGCAGATGATGCACCCAATGGATGCTAGACTTGCTGCTTCGTTCGCACGAGCGCGCGCACGCCCCGAGCAACAAATCTAGCTATCAATTCAACAGCCCTTCTCGGTAAACCGAGAACTAAGTACCACTGGCGAGAGTATTGTCGGCACTTCAGTACACCGAACACCCATTCCTTACCAACTCGGTTTTCCTTGCAGCCTGGGGTGGCTGGCCGGATGCTGCTGAATCGGCAACGCGATCACTCAGAGAACTCGCTCGCCAAATATCCGCCACTAAATTTGCATCAATCGATCCTGAAGAATTTTACGATTTCGGCGAACAGCGACCTGTAATTTCGAACGAATCGGACGGATCTCGAAAATTGAGCTGGCCCAAGAACGAGTTCTACTACTGGAAAGCTGATGATGGCGGTCGTGACCTACTAATATTCATCGGAATCGAACCCAACCTGAAGTGGCGAACGTACACAGATCTAATTCACAAGGTCGTTTCCGAGAGTGACACCAAAATACTTGTAACCGTTGGTGCACTTCTCGATTCAGTCCCCCATACGCGTTCGCCTCGTGTGACAGGCTCATCGCTCAATCCAGATCTTGGGCCGGGATTCGAACACATCAAATACGTAATCCCCAACTACGAAGGGCCCTCTGGAATCACGTCGGTGCTCATGGATCGACTCAGCGAAGACACAATACCTTCAGCGAGTATCTGGGGACACTCACCACACTATCTCCAGGTAGCTCAGAATCCAACGCTTACTCACGCGATTCTTTCCGAGTTGCAGCAGTTCATCTCGGCTCCTATTGATCTTACGAAACTGGCAGAAGAAGCCGGAGAATTCGATGAGAATCTGGTAAGAGCGCTTGCCGATCAACAGGAAATTGAAGGATATGTGAAGCGGCTCGAGGAGCGGTACGACTCTGAAGAGGAGTTTCATCAGAGCCCTGAACCGGCTGCATTGGTACAGGAACTTGAAGATTTTTTACGTCAGCAGCGAGGTCCCGAAGACCCGACTGACGATGGGGACAACGACGATTGAGCATAATTTCTGAACGACTTACTAAACTCGGTCACACAGAAAGATCGGGATTTGGTTTTGGTGCGCGTGCTGCGAGCATCAAAACTCCTGTGATTCTTGTTGGTGTCACCATCGACAAACCCGGTGACGCCAAAGGTGTGAATGCCGACCTGTTTGTTCTAACTACCGGTAAAAAAGGTGCATCGCAGAAAATCGGATTGAAGGACACTGAACTGTGGGGTGTGTTGGTCGCTGGTGGAACTGGTAAAGAGATCGATGCTGCAATCGAAGCTGGTGCTGATTTTGTTGTTTCCGAGGGTGAATCTGCACCGGGAGCGGCGCTCCGAGATGATGAATCGGGCAAAGGCTTCGTGGTAGGAACCGATGTTTCGGAGGATCGCTCGAAAGCGATCGACGCTGGCCCTTTTGACTTTTTGATACTCGATGGCACCGCGATCGAGTTTCCGTTGAGTGTCGGAGCAGTACTTGATATTCAAGAAAAACTTGTTCGGTATTCGCACCATATATTCTTACGAATGTCCGATTTTCCTGATCAGGAAAACCTCGAGCTACTTCGTGATATTGGAATTTCCGCTCTTATGTACGACACGAAGACAGCAGATGCTTCGAATCTGAAGTCCCTGCGGGACGCTATCGATAAGCTCGAACCGAAGAAGCAAAAGAATTCAGCGGAAGCGGTGCTGCCAAAATCAGGCGAGTCAACGTCTGGTGACGACGATTACGATGATCAAGGTCATGATCAAGATGAAGAATGGGAATACGGCTATTAACGAACGTTCGCAGTAGCGAACGTATTCAACAGTAATAGTTGGATGCTTAGCCAGAGAATCATAATGACGAATTACACAATCATTGGGCTCGGAAGAATTGGTACATCGCTTGGTATGGCGATAAGGGGCAGTAGCGAATTCCCTGTAACTGGTTACGACGCTGACAACAATGCACAGAGCCTTGCGCGACGAATGGGTGCGGTTGACTCGATCGAATGGAACATCGACAAGGCCGTTGGCAACGCTGACGTGGTTATTGCAGCCACCCCGGCGGGATCGCTGTACGACGTATTTGACGGTATCTCACCACATCTCAAAGCAGGGGCAGTCGTAACCGATACATCTCCTGCGAAACGGGCTGTGATGGAGTGGGCAAATGCACTCCTCCCGAGCAACGTCGGATTCGTCGGTGGCAATCCCCTGACCGGTGCGGCTATAAAACAGCAAAAAGATGCGTCTGGATTTATCTTCCACAACACAAAGTGGGCGGTCGTAACGCCCCCAACCGCCGATAAGCACACGATACGAGCACTGACCGATTTGATCGAGTTAGTTGGTGCCAAGCCGGTATTTATGGATGCTCATGAGCACGACTCGTTCTCTGCAGCAACCAGTGGACTTCCCGGCGTTGTATCGGCAGCAGTGATGAACGCTGTCAGCACCTCTCCGTCATGGTCAGAAATAAGCCAGTTCGTTGGCAGCGATTTTGACAACATCACCACTCCAGCAGCATCAGATCCTGCTTCTTCGCAAAGTGCGGCTGCAACCAATGCCGACATGCTTGTGCACTGGATCGATCAACTGATCGAACGATTTCAGGCGTTTCGAACCGGATTGTTGGATGACGAAGGCCGATTCGCCTCGGACGGAATACTAGCTGATTCATTCGTTCAGGCGTGGGAACAGCGGGCAAGGCTCGAAGCCGGCGTTGCTGATCGACGTCCAAGTTCCGACGAGAGTGCGCCGATTCCTTCCTCGAGCGAAAGCATGATGGGATTGTTCTTCGGCAGTCGGATCTCAAAGGTGATGGGCGGCGGCAAAGAAAAGAAAAAAGACTCGACGAAATACGATCGTCGCAGAATGAACTAACGGAATTCTGATGCCAGTAACCATTGCACGGCCGCCATCACTTCGCGGTGAGATTATCGCCCCCGGCGATAAATCGGTTTCACACAGAGCTGTGATGTTGAATGCTCTATCCAGCACAGGAACCGCACGCGTCACAAATTTCTCTCCTGGTGACGATTGCGCGTCAACGGTCGAAATCATGCGATCTCTTGGCGTGTCGATCACCCGCGAAGTTGGCGAAGCTGGAATGGGCGACAGCCTGACAGTAACCGGTGTAGGACTAAACGGTCTCCAAGAACCTACTGATATCCTCGACGCAGGCAATAGCGGTACTACCACTCGATTGATGTCGGGCATTCTCGCTGGGCGCGACATATTGTCGATCCTCACCGGCGATGATTCGCTGAAGTCACGCCCCATGGGTCGGGTAGTAGATCCACTAACCCAGATGGGTGCCGTGATATCTGGACGAGCCAACAATATGCTCGCGCCTCTCGTATTCCATGGAGGATCTATCCACGGTTTGAGCTACGCGATGCCGGTGGCTTCGGCCCAGCTGAAGTCGTGCCTGCTGCTAGCCGGCCTACGCGCCGATGAACCTACGACTCTTACCCAGCCTGCAGAATCACGTGACCACACTGAACGAATGTTCTCAGCGATGGGAGTAAATCTGACCAAATTAGGTCTAGATTTGGTGCTTGAGCCTTCGGAACTAGAGACGGTCGATGTCGAAGTTCCTGGAGATATCAGTAGCGCCGCTTTCTGGATGGTCGCTGGGATATGCCACCCAGACGCCGAGTTGATGATTCGAAATGTTGGCATCAATCCGACGCGAGCGGGAATCATCACAGCCCTGCAAATGATGGGTGCCGATCTCACTCTGATCGACGAACGGGAAGTCGCAGGAGAACCTGTGGCAGACGTATTAGTGAAGACCAGCCAACTCAAGGGCATCGGGCTCGAAGGGGATATCGTTCCCCTACTAATCGACGAAATCCCGGTAATAGCTGTTGCTGCTGCTCTCGCTGAAGGAGAAACAGTCGTACGAGATGCTGAAGAACTACGAGTGAAAGAATCCGACCGGATTCAGGCGAGTATCTCCTGGCTGAACGGAGCCGGAGTCGAGGCAATCGGAACCCCCGATGGCATGATCGTTCCAGGTGGATCCTTTATCGGTGGCGGGCAGTTCCAGAGCTGCGACGACCATAGACTTGCGATGAGTCTGGGTGTCGCCGGCTTAATTTCTACAGAACCAATTACGGTTCTTGACCCCGACGTTGCCGCAATTTCATACCCGAGTTTCTGGAAAATCATCGAAGAACTGGGTGGCATGGTTGGCTAAGGACACTGATTCAAAATCGAACCCGCTAGTGGTCGTTATCTCCGGCCCATCAGGTGTTGGGAAAGACGTGATGATCGATCGAATGATCGAGTCAGGTCGGCTCGGGTTCCATTTCACGGTCACGGTGACCACACGCGATCCCCGACCGGGTGAACAAGACGGCATCAATCACCATTTTGTATCGGTGGACGACTTCGTTAACATGATTGCCAGCGACGATCTTCTTGAATGGGCGCAGGTCTACGGAAATTACTACGGTGTTCCAAAAAAGCAGGTCCGAGAGGCGCTAGCTGCTGGCAACCACGTGATCATTCGGGTCGACGTGCAGGGTGCGAAACGACTCAGCAACATCATTCCAGAAGCTTTTCTCATATTTATCATTCCGCCGTCTATGGATGTCCTCAAGAAGCATCTCGTCAATCGAGGCGTCGATACCGAAGCAGAAATGACGAAACGTCTTACCGCTGCGAATCACGAGATCCGTCAGGCTAGCTTGTTCGACTTCACGGTTACTAACAAGGAAGACCATCTAGATGAGACAGTCAACAAAGTCCTTGAAATCATCAAGTCGGAATCCGAAAGAATCCCACCCCGCAAAGTTAGTATTTAGCGATTAATTGGGCCTGTGATTCTCTTCGTGAAGATGATTTTCGGACTAAGATAGCCGGCTACTGTCGAAGTAGCTTTCGTCGCTACGATTGATCGTACGTCTGCGTCTTGAATCGCTCTCGTTGCGTCGCTACATACTGTTCAGCCGTCATGGATGGTTCGTGCTTGTCGACCGTCTCTCTGGCCAACTGTGCATTGTTACCAAGTAAGTCCAGAATTGTCGCGGTCATTACTTTGGCAGGAGCGACGACTGCGCGGTCGTAGTCATCAATCAGATAGTCGTGACCATGAGCCGCGCCGGAAGCTGCGTTTGCGTACGGGTGGATGACAGGCATGATCGTACTGAGATCGCCCATGTCGGTTGAGCCACCGTGAGTTTGATCGTCTGGAACAACGCTTATCGAGTCACGCCCGAGTATCAGTTCTGCGTTTGCAACGAACTGTTTTTTCATCGTTGAGTTCTGCTTAAGCGCGTGATAGCCGGCGATTTCCTGAATTTCGACAGACGCCCCCATCGCGAGCGCTCCTGCCCAGTAACACCGGATCACCTGTTCAGAGATAGCCTCGATCGTCTCGACCGACTTTGCACGTACACGACCTTCGTACAAGACCTCATCCGGAACCGCGTTCACCGAGGATCCACCATTCGAAATAATCCCGTGAACACGGACTACATCAGATTCTAGGAAAGTCTCTCGTTGGGTATTGATAGCTGCGTTTGCCAGCATGGCCGCCTGCAACGCATTGACTCCTTTGTCGGGAGCGCCACCGGCGTGTGACGATTTACCGACGTATTTGACCTGATGCGAGACGTGAGCGCTTGAAGTGCCACCAATACTAAGTCCCGCGTCCCCGTTGCCAGCGGACGTATGGACCATCATTGCCATGTCGACATCATCGAATGTGCCCAACCGAATCATTTCTTGCTTACCAGACAGAAACTCCAATTCTCTAGAGCCTTTGAGAGCAAGGCGGTCTTGAATCTCGATGAATTCTTCAGCCGGAGTGATGATGAAGGCAACGTTTCCGGAAAGAGCGTTTTTTAATTCTGGCGCACTGAGTGCGGTAGCCACTCCGAGCAACGAGCCAGTTTGTGCATGATGTCCACACGCGTGGGCGGCACCCGATTCGGGATCTGCCCCCGGATGTGATGGCACTCGAAGTGCATCCAACTCGGCAATAACGGCGACTGTTGGACCCGGATTGGCTCCTCGTAGTTCAGCTCTCATACCGGTACGAGCAATACCTGTTTCCACAACGAAACCCAGAGATTGCAGCTGTTCCTGAATGAACGCAGATGTCTTGAATTCATTGAATCCGGTTTCCGGGGTGCTGTAGACCGTTCGTGCAGCAGATATAAGATCGCGAGTCGCCCCGTCGATCGTTCGCAGCGCAAGTGCTCTTAGTTCAGCGATTTCTACAGAGGGCATCTGGTTACTCGGAATATGTAACGTCGGAGCGGAATGCCCGCATGCGACTAAGGTATTCATTGATGGTCATCGGAGCACTGAATGCTCCTGCGATTCTCTGACCCTTTTTGCCACCGTCGGCCAGTAGGTCGATAACGGTCATGCCCATTGCCTTACCAGCTTTGATTACAGCCAGATCGTAATTTTCCACGACGTAGTCGACGCCATGACCATTGCCGCTAGTCGCGTTGGCGGTTGGTTGAATAGTCGGAACGATCTGACTCACGTCGCCCATGTCTGTACAACCGGTGCTGTGCTGGAGTTCGATCACGTTGTCGTCACCGATCAACGAACCTGCGTTGTGCCGGTAAATCTCAGTCAACGGTTCATTATATTTGGAGGGGAGATAACCAGGATTCGTCGTGATTCTAACTTCAGCCCCCGTTGCTAGTGCGCCAGCTCTGAATGCTCGGTCAATCTTCTCCGACGTGTTCAGAATGGCTGGAACGTTCGAAGCCCTAACATATGTTTCGATTCTTACATCAGCTGGCACTGAATTGACCGCTGCCCCGCCTTTCGTGATGATCGGGTGAACTCGTACGGTATCTGTATCCTTGAACGTTTCTCGCTGTGCATGTACAGCCGCCAACCCGAGATGCGCCGCGTTCAATGCGTTCACTCCCAGATGAGGTGATCCACCTGCATGAGC
The DNA here is from genome assembly GCA_913052475.1 of uncultured Dehalococcoidia bacterium. GTDB lineage: Bacteria > Chloroflexota > Dehalococcoidia > Lucifugimonadales > Lucifugimonadaceae > Lucifugimonas. Next base: position 41,310 of record CAJXEJ010000013.1, on the reverse strand, counting down.
GGCCTTGCCGATGTACTGGACAGTCTTCCCGATCATGCCGTTGTTCGATCCACCTACACCGAGCGTTCCGGCGGTTTCGCCGCCGGTGTGAGTCAACATCGCAATATCGATGTCGTCGAAAAAGCCCAGTTTGATGAGTTCCTGCTTGCCACCAAAGAACTCGATTTCATCATTTTCCAAAAGTGACTCTCGATACTCAAGCTCGATGTACTCCTCGGCAGGTGTCGCCATGAAGCTGACTTTGCCAACCAGTCCTTCGGTCACTGCTGCTTTAGTGAGTCCGGCAGCCACCGTCAACATCGATCCGATCTGGGCATGATGACCGCAGGCGTGTGCCGCATTTGTTTCGGAATCGGCATGGTAGTGGCCAGGTACGATCAGGGAATCCAACTCGCCCATGACAGCGATATGAGGCCCTAGCTTGCCTGTGTCTAACGTGCTGACTACGCCAGTCTTAGCGACTCCAGTTTGCACTTCGAAACTGTTTTCACGAAACCAGTCAGCAACGAGTTTTCCGGTTCGAATCTCGCGATAGCCGCTTTCGGGATGGTTGAGAATATCGCGGGCAATACGCTCAAGTTCGTCTGCTCGCTGATTGATCGCAGAACTGAAAGTGCTTTTTAGTTTGGTGCGTTCGACCATGACCGCCATTTCTGGTTCGTGGAGATTCGCGGCGAGTGTAGCAGTCACCTTCACATTGAGCCGTTTGAAATAGCCCCGATTCGGCCTCTGATTGCTGCCATTGTTTCGCCTATACTCACCCCTATGAACAAAGTAGTACTTGCACCCCAGGGATTCAAAGAGAGCCTGACCGGCATGGAAATTGCCGAGGCGATGGCTATAGGCGTTAAGCGTGTCTGGCCAAAGGCCGAGACAGTGTTGATACCGGTAGCCGATGGCGGCGATGGCACGCTACAGGCTTTGGTCGATAGTTCGGGAGGTGAAGTACGCGTCGCCAGGGTTGAAGACGCTATCGGCCGTACCATCGATGCCGCCTGGGGTGCCCTTGGTAATGGCACTACAGCAGTAATCGAGGTCGCAAACGCGGTTGGGTTGGCTCGGCTCGATCAGGACGAACGTGACGTGCGGAATGCTTCGACCTACGGAGTTGGCCAGCTATTCACGGAAGCCCTTGATGCCGGGTTCACAGATTTCATCATTGGTGTCGGAGGCAGTGCAACAAACGACGCGGGTGCTGGCATGATTCAAGCGATGGGCGGTAAGCTGATCAACGCTGACGGAAACGTTGTAGCACGTGGCGGAGTCGCACTTTCTGATCTGGCTAATATCGATGTGTCGGAACTTGATCCCCGCATGTCTTTGGCCAACGTTGTCGTTGCTTGTGATGTAATCAATCCCCTTTGTGGTCCTCGTGGCGCTTCGGCTATTTTTGGTCCGCAAAAAGGTGCAACGCAGGAGGACATCAAGGAACTCGATGCAGCTCTTGCCAATTTCGCCGACGTGATTGCAAAGGATCTACATACCGACGTAGCCGACATTCCCGGTGCAGGAGCTTCTGGAGGATTGGGCGCAGGATTGATGGGATTTTTCGATGCTCGATTGCGTCTGGGCGCGGATATCGTTCTCGAAGCAGTGAATCTCGAAGAACACTTGAAAGATGCCGAACTCGTGATAGTCGGAGAAGGTCAATTCGACCGTTCAACCGTGTTCAACAAATCACCTGTCGCGGTGGCGCAGAGGGCAAAACGTAACGGCACACCGGTGATAGGAATCTCTGGCTCGTTTGGCGGTGGATTCGCCGAAGTTCATGAGCACGGGATCGACGCGATATTCAGTCTCGTCAATCGACCGATGTCACTAAAAGAGGCGATGGGAGACACGAAACGATTGGTCGCCATTGCGACCGAACAAGCGTGCCGAGCGATCGCTATCAGCATCTAGTGCTGATAGCGATGTGGCGCTTATATTTTCCTTATTCGAGAATGATTAAGTGGACTTCTAGCGGGCCGTGGATGCCTGTAACGGTTGTTCCTTCAATGTCGGCCGTCTTGCTCGGTCCCGAAATTAAGTTCAAAGAGCCGGCTAGTTCACCGTTCAAGAAATCGTTTCGCTCCAAAGCAAATAGTTCGTCGAGTGAATCGAGCACGTCGCCTGGTTTCAAAACCGCTATATGAGTTGCCGGTGCGAGCGAAACCAAACGAGACAAACCGCTTCGAGGGTGAAGCACAACAGTTCCGGTTTCGGCTATCGCGTAGTCGACTCCAGTGATGCCAATATCGGCTGAGAAAGCGGTCGCCTTCGATTGATCGACCTTAGCAGAGCTGTTTTCGCCGGAGTGCTCGGTGATCCCTATCGTGGCCCCGGTGCTTGTTACCGCCACATCGACACCGATCTGCGACAAAACGTCGTGAGTTGATCGAAGGACCGATTGCGCGTTCTTTCGCTCACATATATTTGCGATCAAACCGGCCGCATCCTCAGGATTGGCGGCACGATGTACGTTCCATCCGGCTGACGCCGCCGAGTATGCCATCAAGCCTGTCAATTCAGAAGCACGTTTCTCAGCGTCAGCAAGCGCACGGTCAGCATTTGCTTTTATGGCGTCCGGGTTGTCAAATCCAGCAGTCCCCGTACTAGCATCAGGCGCGGTTGGAACCAAGACGTCAATGCGTCCCAGCGAATTAGTGACATTGGCGATGAACTTAGCACGATCTGTCATGGTTTTGCCTTCCTGTCACGTTTGTGCAATCTCGACTTCAGTGAGCGAGAAGCAACCAAAGGAAAGTCTCGTGTTGATGTCCAACCAGACACCGGAGGAGGAGCCTTCTTCAACCATCCGTTCTTAGCCAACGGCCGCAACACGATACTCGCAATACGAGCACCAAAGTCGAATCTTCTTCTTCCCATCATGCCGAGTCGCCAGAGCCCCCAGATTCGTCTTTCGTTATACGAGGAAGTTCGTTCGTTCTTGCCAGTCGATCCTTCGGCCGTTCGCCATCTCAATTCAAGAAGCATGCGCGGGATATTGATTTTCACTGGGCATGCGTCGTGACAGGCTCCACACAGCGATGAGGCATTCGGCAGATTGCTGGCGTCTTTTAATCCCGTCAGTACGGGAGAAATTATCGATCCGATCGGGCCCGGATACACCCAGCCATAAGCGTGCCCTCCGATCTTGCGATAAACGGGGCAGGCGTTCAAACATGCTCCACATCGTAGGCAGTTCAACGACTCACGCATCTGCGGGTTGGCGAGGAGCTTTTGGCGACCGTTGTTCATGATGACGAGGTGGAACTCTTCTGGTCCTTCCTCTTCGTCCGATTTTCTAGCTTCATTGATCATGGTGACGTAGGTAGAAATGCGCTGGCCGGTAGCCGAACGGATCAGTATTCGCAACATGGTGCTGAGATCTTGAATCGACGGCACGATTTTTTCCATGCCCATTACTGCGACATGAACCCGCGGAACAGTGGTCGTCATCCGGCCATTACCCTCGTTGGTCACCAATGCGATCGAGCCCGATTCGGCGACTGCGAAGTTAACTCCAGTAACCGACATATCCGCCCGTTCGAATACGCTGCGCAGTTTCTTACGCGCCATCATCGTTAGTTCTGTAGCGTCGGGAACAGGGTCGCCCTCTTTAAAATCATCGTCCAGCAACTTGGCAACATCCTTGCGTGATTTGTGAACCGCTGGTGCTATCAAATGATAGGGAGTCTCGTCTGCCAGTTGAATGATGTATTCGCCAAGATCGGTTTCTATCGTTTCGAAACCCTCGTCGTTCATCGCCTCGGCTAATCCCATCTCCTCTGAGACCATCGACTTTGATTTGATTACTGTCTTGATGTTCCGTTTGTGAGCAAGATCGATGATGTGTTTTCGGGCCTCGGCAGCATCTTCGGCGAAGAACACACTGCCACCGTTTTTCTCGACGTTGTCGGTAAGTTGTTCCAGATAGTAGTCGAGATGGGCGATCGTATGATCTTTGATCGCCTTGCCTTTCGTTCGAAGTTCATTCCAATCAGGTGTGTCACCAGCTGCGGCAAGGCGCCCTTGAAAGAAACCTGTGTAGACATGTTCCAACGACTGCTGGATCTGTTTGTCCTTCAGCGTCGAAGCGGCCTTATCACGGAAATTGACGGTTAGCGGCTTCAATTTAACGAACTCGTCTCGCTGGTGTTTATGAGCGATTCGGCCAAGATCTCAGCGATGTGCACTACCTGAACTGCTGATCCTCGTCGCCTGAGACCACCTTGCATTTGAAAGATACAGCCCGTATCGGCAGCGATCACGGTGCTCGATCCAGTCGCTTCTATGTTGTCGAGTTTCTCGTCCAATACCGCCGACGAGATATCAGGCATCTTCACCGAGAACGCTCCACCGAAGCCGCAGCAGACATCGGCGCGTTCCAGCGGTGTCATATTCAATCCATCGATATTTGAAAGCATCTCCACAGGAGCTTCATTCACGCCAATTTCTCGTAGCAAATGGCAGCACTTGTGATACGTGGCTGAGCTCTCAAGTCGACCCGTTATCGCGGCGTTTCCGAAGAACCTCGATATGAACTCGGTTAGTTCGAATAATCGCTCTCCGACTATCGATGCTCGTTCGACCATAGTCGGATCCTCACGGAATAGTTCGGCGTAATGATTTCTCACCATTCCAGCGCACGAACCTGATGGAACTACGATTGGACCTTCAACCTGCTCGAATAGTTCGATAAATCGCGCGGCGACTGGGTATGCCTCAGATCGAAATCCACTGTTGAACGCTGGTTGCCCGCAACACGTCTGGCCATCGAGAAAATCGACCGCTATACCAAGATACTCGAGCACATCTACTGTACGTTCACCGATATGCGGTGCGATCTGGTCGACCATGCAGGAAGCAAAGAGGGTTACACGGTCGGGGCGGGGTGGGTTGGTTGTATTATCAGTCATCACAGAAAGTTATCAGATTCCGTTCGTGAATTACCATAATAGGTAGATCTAAGCCAAACCAACAATCTCAACATGTTTAGCGCATCCGATTGTCGCCGTTCCACATATCGGCGTTCGATCCCAATTTGGCCTTCACCGGTTCGGTGGCCATCGACAGTTGATCCGCAACCCCCTCTGGTAGATCGTATTCGAACGCAGGAATATTCAGACCGAGTTCATCAGGTGATCGTGCACCAACGAGAAGCGAAGTGATACCCGGCCGTGAACGCACCCAGGCGAGCGACACTTTAGCCGGGTGCTCTCCAAGACCATCGGCGATTTTGGCCACTTCTGTAATGGCATCGAACGCTTCAGTTTCGCAACCTTCTTCACCGTGATTGGAAAGTGGTCTGTCGTTGCTAAATAGTCGAGAACGAGAAAGACCATCAGGAACTTCATCTGGAGAAGCATAACGCCCAGTTAGTAGTCCTTGAGCAAGCGGGCTGTAGCAAATCAGCCCTACACTGTTGTCGAGGCACTTGGGGGCGATTTCAACTTCGATTGGACGCCACAGCAGGTTATAAGGAAGCTGGTTGGTCACTATTCCGTCTTTGGCTAAGACAGCCGTGAGATCCTGCACGCCAAAATTGCAAACACCGATCGATCGAATCTTCCCTGCATCGCGCAACTTGAACAGGGCAGCCATTGAGTCTTCGATGGCTACGGCATGATTCGGCCAGTGAATCTGGTAGAGATCTATATAGTCGGTTTGCAGTCGTTGGAGGCTCGCATCGCACGTTTCGTCAACTGATTCTGGCACCAGATGTGGAGGACTGATTTTTGTCGCGATTACGGCGTCTGCCCGTCGGCTGACCAGCGCCCTGCCAAGTACATCTTCTGAATGTGAATCGTCGTTGTAACCTTCGGCCGTATCAAAGAAAGTGATCCCCTTATCGAGCGCAGCGTGAACCGTGGCGATAGATACATCGTCGTCTTGAGGTCCCCAGACCTTGCCACCGGCAAACGGCCAGCAACCTAGAGCGAATTCCGAAACTTTTATTTCGGTACTACCGAGGGACTTGTACTGCACGCGTGATCTCCTGAAATGATGAAAATCGAATCGCTGCGCACTGTAGCACTTGAATCCACGAATCGGCCTGCTCAACATCCCACAATCACTTAGATATCATCTCCTGATATCGGCGACGCGGGAGTTCTGGATTTCAGGAGTGAGAATTGATCAAGGTAGGCATTACCGGTACTGACAATGTTGGGAAGGTGTAGCTCGATCGCTAGAACTAATCGATTCAGAGGTCAATATTCCCGATCTCCCTGTGTTGGTCAAACCGAATTTCGTCACAACAACAAACCAGCTCGCTGCGACTCATGTCGACGCAACCCGCACCGCTCTCGAGTATCTGAAAAGTAAGGGAGTAACTGATTTTATCGTTGGAGAAGGACCGGCAAAAGGTTCGCCCGATCCCGGATTCGATAACTATGGTTATCGCGACCTCGCGAAAGATTTCAATATCGAATTCATGAATCTGAACGACGTTGACAGCGTTCCTGTGCCTGCATTCGACGAGCAGCTGAATCCGCAAACTCTAAAGATGTCGAAGCAACTTTCCGAGTCGTATGTGGTGTCTGTGTGTCCGATGAAAATTCATCTTAGAGTCGGTGTCACGATGGGATTGAAGAACGTTCTGGTTGGTTCGCTAACTGGTCCTGCCGAACGACGGAAGATTCACAAGGGAACCAAGGCAATTAATTTGACACTGGCAAAGATGTCGCAGCACATAGCTCCTGACTTGACCGTGAACGACGGGACTGTTGGCATGCAAGGTAATGGTCCGATGGACGGGTATGCGATCCAGTCGAACGTCGTACTCGCTTCTCATCACGCGATCGCCGCCGATGTAGTTGGACTGCAGATTATGGGGTTCTCTCTGTATCAGGTTGGTTACCTTCGATACGCAATGCAACTGCGGAACCTCACCCTTGATGACATCGAAGTCGTGGGAGCCAGCATCGACGAGGTTCTAATTGCTTTCGCTGCGCCCGGCGGAATCCAGGAAATACTGGCGTGGCCCCTGGAAGAGGACTGGCGAGGTGTGATCAACCGGGTAACGTGATGAGGGCGTTGAATTAAAGGGCGCGGGCTATCAGTTATCATCTTCACCAGACGGCACCGCTAAAGCAAACGGCAATTCTGGAGTTAATTTTGATCAAAGTAAGCATCGCCAGCACATCAAATCGCACTGAAGGCGTCACAAAGGCGCTTCAGTTAATTGATTCTGAAGTAACGATTCCCGATCTACCGGTTATGATCAAACCGAATTTTGTTACGACCTCAAACCAGTTGGCTGCCACACACGTCGACTCCACCCGAGCGACTCTTGAATTCCTTGCGAGCCAAGGCGTGAGTAAGTACGTGATTGCGGTTGGGCCCGCGATAGGAACTCCTGATTCCGGTTTCGATAACTACGACTACCGGGCACTCACTGACGACTTCGACATTGAGTTCCTAGACCTGAACACTGATGACCGCGTTCCTGTTCCAGCCTTCGACGACCAACTTAACCCTCAAACTCTGTACATGTCGAAACGATTATCTGAATCCTACGTCGTGTCCGTTTGCCCCATGAAAACCCACAACAATGTCGTCGTAACGCTCGGGTTGAAAAACATTCTCGTTGGCACACTTTCGGGAAAAGAGCAAAAGCAGAAGATCCACAAGGGAAGCAAGGCGATCAATCTGACTCTCGCCAAGATGGCACAGCATGTGGCACCTGACTTGACTGTGATTGATGGCACGGTAGGAATGCAAGGCAACGGCCCGATAGACGGATACGCCATACAGTCGAATGTTGTTGTCGCTTCTCACCACGCAGTTGCAGCCGATGTCGTTGGACTCCAGATCATGGGTTACAGCCTCGACCAAGTCGGATACTTGCGCTACGCAATGCAACTTCGAAACCTCACACTAGACGACCTTGAAGTTGTGGGATCCAGTATCGAGAGCGTTCGAATTGCGTATGCCGATCACGAAAATCTAGAGGAGCAACTCACGTGGCCCCTCAAGGATGACTGGCAGACTGATTTCAACCGCGGGTAGCAATTGAAAATCGCACCGTGCAATCCGATTATGGTTTTGCTGACGAATCATCTGATTTGAACTGGCGGGAGTGCAAGGGAGTCGAACCCTCCGCGCACGCCGAAGGACGCACGCCAGCGGAGTTGAAGTCCGTGAGGCCCACCGGGACCTATCCACTCCCCCACTGTTTTGTGAACGCAGCAAGAGTACAGGGCATTCACTCGAACAACGATCAACAAAAGACCCCGAAAGCGATAAACCTCCGGGGTCTTTTTTTCGAACAAACTATCAGACGGTCATTGCGTCTTCGAGTCGTGCCTGCAGCACGCTCTTCGGGACAGCTCCGACTACCTGGCCAACGGGGGCTCCACCCTTGAAAATCAACAGTGTCGGGATGCTGCGCACGCCGTACTTAGCTGATGTTTGAGGGTTGGTGTCGACGTTCAGTTTTACGAACTTGGCCTTGCCGTCGTATTCGTTGGCCAATTCTTCGACAACCGGGGCGATCTGTTTGCAGGGACCGCACCATTCTGCCCAAAAATCGACAAGTACTGGGAGTTCTGAGTCGATCACTTCGGTGCTGAACTCGGCGTCATTTACATCCTGCGGTTTTGTCATTTACTTTCGTCCCTTTAGTAATTTTTCACTCGGAAATCAGCCCGTAGAAGCCAATCTAAAAACCACTTCCGTGGTGACTTTCGAAATATTAGATACAAATTGCTGAAAAAAGATGCAACAACTCTGCATTGTTTCTGCCAAACTAGTCGGCCGCAGCACCAGACTCTTGTTCAACTGGTGCTGTTTCTATTGTAACCGTTGAATACCCCAACCCTGGCACCCGTGGCGCCCAGTCGTCGACGTCGAGTTCGTGCATCCTGCTTGCCAATTCACCAAACAACGTCGTAGTGCCAACCAAACCAACTTGAGGCGACTCAAAAACGGCCTTGCCGCGAGCCAGTACGTGGCCTTCCGACGTTTTGACCTGGACCACATCACCCTCGTTCAAGCCTGCTAAATTCGCGTCATCAGGATGAATTTGGACCAATTGCTCGCGATCTACATAATTCATGTCGGCGGGCTTACGTACGACAACGTCACGCTCCGGCTGACTTAGTACACGGCCTGGCGCGAACGTAAGCGGTGCGTTTTCGATCGCATTGGCAAGCTCGTCGTAGTTCAGGGGTACAACCGTGACTACCGAATCCGGATCCGCAAACAGAATCGATGAATCGTCGCTACCCGACGACCGTTGGATTCCACCGGTCTGAAGTTGTTCATGCGAGAGCCCCCTGTAGTTCGAGATAGTTCCGGATATTTCGTCGAACACTTCGGAAGCAGATGTGTAGGCGAACCCTGATCCACCCATGGCGTTGGCAATCGCCGAGACAGTTTCCCAGCCCGTCTTTTCTTCGTGTCGTGGTTCGGCAGTGATCCGCAGAAGTTGAACCCGACGTTCAAGGTTCGTAACGGTCGAGTTTTGCTCTGCATATGTGGCTGCAGGTAGAACAACGTCAGCGTGGTGGGTAATCTCAGAATCGAAAGTTGCCGAAACCACGAGGAATTCCAGTTTCTCTAACGCTGCTGGTAGCGACACGAGCGACGGTGAGTGCCCGGAAACCCCATCGGCCATGACCAACGCCGCTTTTACGTTGCCAGAAGTCATGCCGGTGATCATTTCGGAGATACCGAGCCTTCCGACTTCGGTAGTAGCGCCCATATCACGTGCACCTAGAGTGTTAGCTCCGTGGTACAGCGGGAAGATGCCACCGGACGTTTTGCCAATATTGCCTGTGATAGCCGCAAGGTCGACCACGGCATCGACCAGCCGCTCGGTAGCTGAATCATCTAGCCCGTCGTTACCCATCAGGATGGCACCTGCATCGCTTACGGCAAAGTGTTTCGCTGCACGTCGAATCTTTAGTTCTTCGATCCCGGTGTCACGAGAAATTTTCGCAAGGTCGAACGTCCAGATTGACTGCTTGAACTCTTTACCTTGTTCGATCCGTGACCCAACGAAATCCTTATTTTCAAGTGTCTCATCGAGTATGGCTCGAGCCATGCCTGCGACAAGCAACGCTTCCGAACCGGGCTTCGGTCGAAGCCACTCAGTGGCATATCGTGTCAACTCAGTTTCACGTGAATCAATTACTACGAGTTTTGCACCTTCGCGTACTGCCTTCTTGGCAGGCACCGCAAGAACGTTCTGTTCTTCAGTCGGATTACCCGCGACAACAAGTAGGCTCTTTGAATTTTCGATATTCCAGATCGGATTCGTGGCAGCGCCGGAGCCCAACCGAGCCTCCAGACGAGAAAGCATTGCGCTGTTCAAGTTGAGGGCTGAATCGATGTTAGCGTTGTTCAGGACCGACTTCGCAAACTTGGCTGCGACAAACTGATCTTCATTCGATCCACGAGGCGAAGTGACTACCGCAACTTCATCGGCTGAACGGCCGCCAAGACCGCTGCTGATCTTTTCTAGTGCTTCTTCCCAGGTTGACTTTCGAAGTATTCCGCCTTCACGGACATACGGTCGTTTTAATCTTGAGGTGCTGTTGGTGTATTCATATCCGAACTTACCTGTCATGCATGCTTGTCCGTTATTGGCTGCACCTGCGAGGTCGCCCTTGAATCGAATGACTTTGCCGAACGTATTAATTTCGGCGATCATCTGGCAACCGACCGGGCAGTTTGTGCAAACTGTAGCGACTTCTGAGACAGCTTTCTCCCATTTGTAGTTGCGTTCGGTGAGTGTACCGGTTGGGCAAACGTCAATACATGCTCCGCAGAATTCACAGCCTGATTCGAGCAGTGATGTGCCATGAGCGGTGCCCACCAGAGCCACGCCTGAGCGGGAAGTCAATGTGAGTGCTGTATCGTAACGGACATCGGCACAGATCCGGACACAGCGCGAGCAAACGATGCACAGATTGTAGTCGCGATCGTAGAACGGATCATCAGTGTGAATCGGCAGATCACGTCGGTGGTAGTTGAGCGGTGTGCGCAGGTCGAGTTCGACCAATCGTACAGTGTCTTTGAGTTCGCAACGCTCGTTCTTAGGGCAAATTGTGCAGCGATCAGTGACTGTCACGTGGCGCTGGCAGATGTCCTGAGGGCCGCATAGCTCGATGCGATGGCATGTGAGACATCCGTGTGGATGCTCGCTCATCAGAAGCTCAACGACGTTCCTTCGCAGTCCCTTTACATCTTCACTGTTGGTCGTGACTTCGGCGTCGGGCATCGGAGGAGTCGTGCAAGATGCGACGGTCATCTTTCGACCATTCGCCTCAATCTCAACCATGCATGCCCTGCAGGAGCCTTGCGGCTTCATTTTCGGGTAGTAGCAAAGGTAAGGAATGTAAATATCTTGATCCATTGCCGCCTGCAGGATCGTCTGACCAGGATTTGCAATTACCTCGCGGCCATCGATCTTGAAGGTTGTTCCATCGGCCATACAGAGATCTCCGAACGTTTGGGTTTTAGTAGAGGCCCACCGCTAAAGCTATGGGCGTGTGCGTGTTGGAAGTATCATCCTGCCATCGCCATAGACACCAGCAGGGGTGCCTTCACCGCCGAGACAAGATTTGATTTCATCTCCGAAATATTTCAGAGCTGATGCGATCGGGTTAAAGCCCAGCTGCCCGTGACCACAAAGTGATCCCGCCCGCATGCTGGTCCCGACTCGCTCAAGCAGAGCGAGATCGGCTGGTTTGGCTTTGTTCTGGCACATACGATCCAGAATTTCGAGCATATGGGTATTACCGAGTCGGCAGGGGAAGCACTTGCCGCAGGATTCGAACTGGTTGAACGCTACGAGAGATCGCAGTAGGTCAACGACATTCACGGTTTCGTTTCCGACGATGATCCCGCCTGATCCGATCGATGCGCCGGCTGCCGACATCGCGTCGAAATCAATCATGGTGTCGAAAGCTTCTTCACCCAGTAGACCATTGAGCGGACCTCCGGCTTGCAGGACCTTGATTCTCTCGCCTTCTGAGACGCCGCCACCTACTTTATCGAGTACCTCGCGTATCGTCATACCCATGGGTACTTCGTACATTCCCGGATAGGTAATGTGCCCTGAAAGACAGACGATGGCAGTGCCCGACGTGGTTTCGGTTCCGATTCCTTTGAACCATTCCGAACCATTACGAACGATCTCAGGAACGTAGGAAATTGTTTTTACGTTGTTGATATTTGTTGGCTTCTGCCAGAGTCCGGCTGCTGCTGGGAACGGGGGCTTGTATCGAGGTGTAGAACGTTTTCCCTCGATCGCTTCCATGAGGGCAGTTTCTTCGCCAGCAACGTATGAGTCGCCAGTGAGTGATACCTCCATCTCAAAGGAGAAATCGGAGCCAAGAATATTTTTCCCAAGTAGTCCTGCTTCGTAACAGGCTGCGATTGCCTTGCGCGCCGATTCAATAGGCTTCTCGTGACCAGTACGTATGAAGATGTAACCGTGAGTTGACCGAGTGGCGTAGCCATTGATTATCAGACCTTCAACGAGTGTGTGCGGGTCATTCTCGATGATGCCCTTGTCGTTGAACGCACCAGGATCACCTTCCTCGCAGTTGCACAAAACATACTTCACCGGAGCGTCTGAAGGAGCTAAGAAGCTCCATTTGACTCCTGCCGGGAAGGCCGCCCCACCACGACCGCGAAGACCAGCAGCTTTAATTTCGTCAACAATCTCAGCGGGAGTCATTTCGGTGAGTGCACGGTTCAGAGCTGCGTATCCACCGTTTGCAACATATTGGAGAAGATCGTGCGGATCGGTATCGCCGAAATTTCGAGTGGCAATTCGCTGCTGGAGAGCCACCATCGGCATGCTCTCGAGTTCGGGCAGATTCCCAACGCCCGTACCATAGCCACCAGAATATGCAAATGCCCGGTCCATTAACGGCTCGCCGTTTTGCACGTGTTGTTCGACTATCATCTGGGCTTCTTCGGGTTCAACATTGCCATAGAAAACCCGGGTACCGTTCGGCATCAGTACGTCGACCTGTGGTTCGAGGTACATCAGTCCCATCGCACTAACCATCGAAACATTGGCGTTCACACCAGTTGATTCGGCAGACGTCTTGAGTGCTTCAAATACCTCCTCAGCACCTGCAGCCTGACCTGAAGTTCCTCCACCAACTCGAATCCAGGCACTGTCACCCGCGGTCAACTCATCCCAACGTTTGGCGGCGCGGGCTTGAAGTTCTTCGAACTGCGTTGGCATCGGGTGTTTGTTCCTCTGATTTGCTGGTCTACTAGCAGTCGGCTATGTGTCGTGGCCTCGAAGTTCACGTGCAATCTTCGCCGCCGACTCCGGTGTTTGCTTACCGATCAAGTGGTGATCGATAGCTATTACCGGCCCCTGTGCACACGCACCCAGACAGGTGTTGTACTTCAGGGTTACTTTGCCGTCGGGGCTGTCGCCTTCTTCTTTGATTTCGAGCACTTCATGCACGGAATTGAGGATCTCCTGAGCACCGACAACATGGCAAGCAGGTCCCCAGCAGACATCGAGAGTCTTCTCACCGGGAGGAGTGAATCTGAAATTTGTGTAGAACGATGCAACGCTCCACACTTCGTTGATGGTTGAACCGCATAACGTAGCCGTTTCTTTGATGGCTTCATCTGGCAGATAGTGAATGGAATCCTGCACCGCTATAAGCGATGAAAGGACTGTGATCGTTGGCTGTGCCTGCGCATTCAGGATTTGCCGGATCCGCTCGCGTAGTTTTGAGCTCTGCGCTGTCTCAGCAGTAGTCAACTTAACCTCAACAAAAAGTGGAATATTCGACTTCAAGAATCGATGCACAATCCTAGCAGAGCCCACTAGGCCAGACAACGAAAACTGCGTGAATATTTCAGACTCAGAAGAGTCGGTACTTTTTATAGGCTTTTTGCGGGTCCATCCCGTTCAATATCATCGTCCTGAGCTCGCTCTCGGTCGACATGATTTCCTCTGTTCTATCAAGCACTTCGTCGATGAGGGACTGGGGAACAACGACAACACCATCGATATCAGCAAGAATCCAATCACCGGTTGACATCTGAACATCGCCAATCACGATCGGTTCGCCCATCGTTTCGACAGCCCATTTTCCAACAACATCTTTCGGCGTGTAGTAGCGGAAAAACACGGGCCATCCGAGTTTCTTGATGAAATCGGAATCTCGATTGCCACCATCGACAACGTATCCGAGCACACCTCGATGATTTAGCGTTTCGGCCGAAAGCTCACCCATGTGAGCGATTGTCGAATCGTTGGGCTGACAAACAAGAACTGATCCTGATGGTGCTTTACTCAGCAATCCCGTCCAACTCATCAGAGAATCATCGTTGGAAATCGAATTGTCGATTCCGCCACTGCAAGTCCACACCGGACCTGCCAGTGTCTGTGTATCGTCGAGCGGACGAATGTCGTTAGGAAGTACGCAATCCGGGTGTCCCATCTCGCGCATCACGTCGTAAACGGCACCTGTGTAGCAGTCTTGAAGTCGCTCAGTTGTGGTCTTCGCCATGTTCAATTCCTATCGTTTCTTTAATATGCCACCTAGAATACGGTGACTCGTCGACCGTCGTCACCAAATTGACGTCACCATCCAACGGAGTTTCAGCGTGAAAATCACTTCCATCGAAACAATTCAGCTAGAAGAATTTTCGGCAATTATCTGGGTGCAAGTGAAAACAGATTCAGGTCACGTTGGTCTCGGCGAAACGTTTTTCGGTCCTCGTGCCGTTGCAGGATGCGTCCACGAGATGTTCGCCCCCATGTTGATAGGCAAGGACCCACTAGCGATCGAACGGCACTGGCGTGACATGTTCGATATGGCGAACGCCTACGGGTATGCTGGCGCAGAGGCACGCGCGATATCGGCCATAGATATTGCGCTATGGGATATCGCTGCTCAGGTTGCCGACCAGCCGATATACAACATGCTCGGTGGCGCCTGCCGGGATCGGGTTCGTACGTACAACACGACTGGCCAGTATGGAGACAACAAAGACCTGGAAATGGCGATCTTCGATGCAGGTACTTTGGCCAAGAGTCTTGTCGATGACGGCATTACTGCTATGAAGTGGGCGTTCACCGATCAGTTCGCCGATCTCAATCGTGGCACTCACATCTCGAACGAGGACATGAAATTGCTGATCAAACCGGTCGAGGATATTCGAGCCGCAGTTGGCGACCAACTCGAAGTGGCAAATGATGGACACGGTCGGTGGAATCTCAACTCTGCAATAAAGATCGGCAAGGCGATGGATCATCTCGACATGTTGTGGCAGGAGGAGCTGATCCAACCAACAAACGTCGACAGTCACCTTCGACTGGCAGACGAAATTGAAGCCCCTGTCTGTGTTTCAGAGCGTCTCATCAGTAAATATCAATTCCGTGAATACCTTAAAGCCGGTGCAGCGGAAGTCGTGATGCCTGACCTGATTTGGACCGGTGGGATAACCGAAACAAAGAAGATCTGCACCATGGCAGAAGCGGAGCAACGTCCTGTAGCACCGCACGATATGACTGGGCCGGTGAATGTGTTTGCATGCGCCCATATTTCGATGAATGCACCAAATGTATTCCTTATGGAAACATGCCGAGCGTTTTACGGTGAAGGCGGTTGGTACGACAAGGTGTTGGAGACCAACATTAAAGTTGTCGACGGGTATCTGCACGCGCCCGAAGGCCCCGGGTTGGGTACTCGTCTTCGGAAAGATGTCTTCAGTCGCTCAGATCTGATTATTGAGACTACTGACGAACCCGGCGACCACTTCCACTGGGGAGGACACGAGTCCCAGATATTTGAAGTCGTTGGAGATCGCGGCGAACGCAAGGTCAAGTACCGAGATTCGTGGACTGAAGCCGACCCGGATTTGGTGTCCAAGGCCAAAAAGCGATAATTTCCGAAGTTATTTGTAGTTGCTGCACACGAATGGGCTGTCTGCTGGATCGATTTACAGCAACCACTGATATACCGGTTTCAACTAAGGTGGTTTTCGACGCGTGGCTCGATAACCAGCAACACGGTGAAATGACGCAGTCGCCGGTAATCGCTTCGACCGAAATCGCCGGAAGATTCACTGCGCACGATGGCTATATCAACGGGATCAACCTCGAACTCGAGCCGAGTAAGCGGATACTCCAAACTTGGCACAAATCGCAGTTCGAAGAAACTGATCCTGATCCATCGATCGAGGTGACGCTGGAAGCGGTTTCAAGCGGCACGCAACTTACGCTGCGGCAATGGACCATTCCAGATGGGAAGGCCGAGGGATACCAATCAGGGTTGTAGGACTACAATTTCACTTTCAAGCAGGAGTATTTCGCCAATAAGTCTGGTTAGTCTTGTCTACTCATCGGGCGAACCCGCTTTAGCAGCGACTGCCATATCGATACTGCGATCCCGAGGCTGGGTTGGCGACATGACGATCTCTTCGATCACGGTTCTTCCGGGTAACGTGGCGCAAAGCAATATTGCTGCTGCAACGTCTTCCGGCATCATCATCGTTGCTCGTGCTGCAGCATCGGGATTATGAGGACGGTTGTTGAGGATTGGCGTATCGACTTCTGCGGGTAGAATTGTGCAGGCGCGAATACCTTTGGCGTTCAGTTCAGCGTTGATACCACGCATCAGATTGTAAGAAGCTGCTTTCGCTGCGCTGTATGCCGCACCACCGAGTAAGCCCGGGCGAAGCGCAGCCATCGAAGATGTCGTGATAACAGTGCCAGCGCCTCGTTCGATCATTGAGCCTACGACCGACTGGGTGAGACGATAAACGCCTTCGACATTTACCTTGAACACGCTGTTCCACTCTTCAGCACCGACGTACTGAATTGATCGAATTTTAGAGCTGTGGCCGGCGTTGTTAACCAGAATATCCACCTGCCCGTACTCGTTGAGAGCCCACTCTCCGAGAGCAGCGGCTGCATCACCATCTTCCATATCGACTGATTTGGCGACGGCAGAACCACCCGCAGATTCGATGAGTCCAACGACTTCATTGAGGGGTTCGATGCGGCGACCCGTGATGACGAGTTTGGCGCCTTCATCGGCGAACATCAGAGCGGCTTCACGTCCGATTCCTGTGCCTGCACCCGTAATGATCGCTATCTGGCCGTCGAGATGTCCCATAGTCAGTAATCCAGTCCGTGTTGGCTCTATGAAGTAGGTAGTTGCGGCAGTTTACTGCCAGTTACGCCAGTTTTGTTGCTCATCACCGAGAATAGTCGCAGCCAGCCCGCGCCCCATCTGAATCGAATAGTTCGTGCCACGGTCTTCAGGGTAAATCTGCGTCGTGTTTGCCAGATATAGCTTTTTGAGTGGTGTGCGATGATCGGCAATAGCACCTGAATATTTCGTGCCAATCACCGGTTGGGCGGCACTGAGTGCGTTGTAGTGAACTTCCTTTATCCAGGATCGGTCGAATTCAGGATTGAACTTCGTCAAATGCGGCAGGTAGAGATCGAGAAGTTCATCCTGCGACATGTTGTATATAGGATCGGTTCGATCGAGATAGTTCGTCAGGTAGAGAACATGGCTGCTTCCGTACCACTCTTTTGGCAGCATGTTGGTGTGCTCGATCAGTCCCAAGAACGGAACTTCGGAGTCGGCAATATTCATCCAGTAAAAATCAGTGAGCGGTTGTGATAATTCCAGAGTTACAACCACTGCTGCCAGATAGTGCACTTCAGTGAGTCGCTTTTTATAGTCGTCCGGTAACTCGACCAGTTCTGGAAATGCGAACGACGGAACGGTCGAAAGAACACAGTCGAAATCTTTCCGGATCTCTCCTACTGAGGTGGATTTAGCAACAAGACCTTTGGCAACTCCGTCAACCACGTCCACTTTCACGACAGGCGTTGAAGTATGAATTTCACCGTAGCGTGACTCGATAGCGTTTTTCAGTTCGTCGAAAATCGTGTCGAAGCTGCCATCTGGGTATCCCAGCATCTCTCGACCACGGATACCTTGTCTCGACGCAAATCGTGTCTGGATTTTCGACCAGAACCAGGGCATTCCGATCTGATCGTAATAGTCTCCGAACTTGCCCTTAAGCAACGGTGCCCAGACTTTTTCGTAGGCCATTCCACCGAGCCGTTCTCGTAACCAGTAGTCGGCGGTCTGATCTTCCAGATCTCGCCAATCCTTGATTCGCTTAACTTTCAGAGCGAACAGTCCCAGCCTGATTCGATCGAGAATGGGAAGCGCACCCAATCGGAGCAGATCGAGGGCCGTGGTGGTCTTGTACACCTTCCCTGACGTATAAGTTCCGACGCGTGACGGATACCACTTCATTGTGTCGCCGACACCGAGTTCGTCCATCAGGTCGAGAATCGCTTTGTCGTTCGTGAAAAGGTGGTGATATCCACGTTCGAGCGGGCTTCCTCCCACCGGAATTGTCGAAGCCTGGCCACCGATAAACGGAGCAGATTCGTAAACCACAACTTTGTGACCTTTGGCTGAAAGATCGTACGCGGCTGCGAGGCCTGTAGCACCGGCACCAATAATTCCAATATTCATCAGGAAGAATTCTCTCCAACGATAGGTTGGTCCGATTCCTGAGCACCCTTCATGAGGTCCGACAGCGAATTGCCGTCGAGTACCAGCAAGAGCGCACCAACGACGGTCGGCGGAACCCACACCACCACATGCACCGCAAGTGCGTAAGCCGCTGCAACTTCCTGACCAACACCAAGTGCAATCAGAGCGGCGGCTCCGAAAAAGTCGAACGGTCCCCAGCCACCGGCTGTCGAGGGAAGAACTCCAGCGAGGTTTGCCGCGGCTGTGAACACCAATATAGCGGCGATGAACTCGATCTGACTATCGAATATCGGTCGTAGATCGAACCCAATCGCGATCAGGTAGTACACCACCGCTTCTGACGCCCAAACAGGCACTGACCACGCAAATACCCTTGCTAAATCAAGCGGAGAACTAACGACGGTCAGACCCTCGAGCAACCGACCGGCAACTCCAAGCAACTTCGTGCGTATGTCTTTGCCGATCATGAACATCATTCGGTCAAACCAGCCAAGCACGGTTTGCGAGCTGACGGTTGAAATGAGAATTACGACTAAAAGGACGCCAACGAACGGCAGTAGCGCCACAATGGCGAGCACCGTCGCCCCACCGGGAACGTCAGACGAAATATCACCGACTGCCCGTTCGACACCAACCGTGCCCATCAATCCGGCAACTGCCAGAAAGAACAGCAGAGCTAGAACGTCAGTCGCACGTTCAACGGCAACGGTCCCGAACGCCGCCGGCGCCGAGCACGCCTCACGCAGACTGAGATAGTAGGAACGCACAACCTCACCTATTCTCACTGGGATCAGGTTGTTTGCCATGTACCCGACAACAACGACGGAATAGATGCTTTTCTGAGGTCGGCCGATCAGCGGACGCAGCAAGAATTTCCAGCGTTCCGACCTGAACCAAACGGCGATGAAGTAAAAAACCACTGAAGGTGCTACGTAGGCGTAGTTCGCATCGGAAAGAACGTCACTAATCGTGTCGAAATCGACAAACAGCACGACGAATACAGCGAGGAATGCTGCACTTCCTATCGCACCCAACCAGAAGGCTTTGTTGCCGAAAAACATATGAGGTAAAAGGTTTCTTTGAACTCTAGGAACCGGATATTTCCGAGCGGTTTACTTCGCCGGGACGAGTGGGACTTCATCCGAGAAGTAAACATAGGAATCGATAGAACCGAGCGGGTTCGACAGCTTCCTGTAGAGGAAATAGTCTACCGATCCAGCCCATCGATTTCGATCCACAAACGTGTCAAAGAATATCTCCGGAGTCATATCTCGATATTCTTCAGGGAACCACCATCGGTGCTTGAGTCGTCGACCATCCGAATAACCGTCCGGTAATTTTATGGCCGTTTTATCGTTGTTGTTCTCGTTGATCACTGCGATGAGACGATCCTCAGCAACCTCAACCTCATCGGAACTGTGATCGTTGTAAGTCACCTGGGTGTACCTACGTAGATACCACTGCCACGGCCACGAGTAGGCGTCTCGTATATCGATGGCAATCTTGAGTTCAGAGCGGTCGCCGGTCAGTTGAGCCGTCTGCTCAATCTCTTTGGCAAGATTATGAATGTCCGGGGATGTCTGTGTGTAGACGAGCATTTCGCGTGGAATGTCACCGTTTTCGAAGCTGGCGACCCACCCTGCCCTGAACGTAAATCCGAACATGATCACCACGGTTATCAACCCGGCAATTCCAAGAGCTTGAGATCGCCCAATTCGACTTGCCAGAACCTGTAGAGCGAGGAGCAACAGTCCGAGAATGGCAAGAATCGCCCATGCCGAAGCGAACTGGCGAGTGCCCTCTCCAAGATCGTGAAACACGATTTTCCACAGCATGATGTAGAAGACCGGGACGCCAACGAGCGCCATGCCTGCCTGGCTCCGCCACGCTTTTCTCCAGTCGATCGACATGACGATGTTGTTCAATGTATTTGCAGCCAGCACGATTGCCGGTAAGACAACGTTTACCGTAAGCCATGGCATTTTTTCGCCAGCCTGGGTATAGGCGATAAATGTGCCAATTGACCAGAACATAAGAAACTGGGTGAACTTGGATGTTTTGAGCGTAAACGGAAGTGCAATAAATGATCCGTAAACGACTATGAGGGCGACTTTCCCAACATATGTGAGAACATCCTGCTCCACATCTTTGATAATGCCGCGTTCGAAGCTGAGGCTATTGTTTGCAAGAACGACCATTCCCGCAGTGACTAGCGCAAGCAAGATCCACGGTCGAATGCCCGATTTGAATCCGTAGTAGATCGCAGTCGCTACAGCCACGCCAAACGGTAGGAACTCATAAATGGTGCCGACCATGAAGTAGTAATACCAGGGTTGGTTTCCGCGAGCGACATCCTGCTGAGCCAGTATCCAAGCGATTGCCATGCGCCCGTACCCACTCCAGCGGGATTCGATCCGAAGTTAGCAAATAGAAGAACGAATACGAGTGCAAATGCGCCGAACGCACCTAGAAAGACACGTCGGTTCCAGTACCAGCCCGTTATCAGCGAGGTGGCAAGGAAGGATGCACTTATACCGATTGCGACGTTCCAGCCTGCGCCGACCGGACTACCTGTCGGTACACCGGGTGTTCCGTCTTCAGCAGCGAGAGTGACGCCAAGTGTGTTTTGAAAAATTGCAGTGCCGGCTGCAACCAGCGGTAGCGTCAGCGCAAACAACAGAACCAAGAAAGATGCCCTGGGGCTGAACTCGTGTAGCGACCGCCTTGCATATAGCCAATCTCTTAATTCACGCCAAACTTGAGTGACCAGGTATGCACCCAGCAAAGCAATGACAATGTACTGGGTCTCTTTGGTTACAAATCCAATACCCACCAGTACGGCTCCAATATAGAGCCATCGATTTCGTCCTTCGTCGATATAGCGCCACATCACCCCGACGAGCGCCAACGCAAACACCGCCATGAAAATATCGTTACGGGCGAACCGACTGTAATAAAGAATTGAAGGTGAAAACGCGAGAAGCCCCCCTGCGATCAGTGCTCCGATTTGTCCGATGCGAGGTTTGAGAAGAAGTGGAATGAGCACGAGGCCAGTACCAAACAACGCCATCGGGAGCCGCAAAGAAAATTCACTATCGCCTACCAGGAAGAACGATGTCGCGATCAACTGGAACTGGAACATGCCGTGCATCAACGGGTTATGATCGTAACCACCACCATTGAATAGCTGATAGGCAAAATAGCCATGCAGACTTTCATCGTGATGAACAGCTCGACCACCCAGATCATAGAGACGCATCGCCAACGCCACGAGGACTAATCCGGCGTATATCGATAATTCGATGCGAAACGGTATTGTGAATCCGCGTGTCAACTCGTAGCCGTTGGTCTTCAGTAAGTCAGTACCGCGGCGTTGTGGCGGATCTTGAGTTGGATCACCAATTACCCAGCGACCGCCGACCCAGCTACCTGTGCTTGATTGGACTGACGGGATTGATTCGGTTGAGGGGTTATCTGTTGTCAACGGTTACTTATCAATGCCGAACACTGTGTAGCCACCGCGTTCAATAATGCGGTCACCAAGCGTATCGAAAATTATCAGGTTGATGTTGCCGTAGGTTGATCTTTCCCGTGGACCAACCACCACCATTGTCAGCTTGTATTTCGTCAACAATCGCCGTAGTTCAGCGGTATCAGTCGACGTATAGATCGTTCGAACATCTTCCTCACGGTCGGCAAATAGTTCATTCGAACCGTGCCATTGTGTCTCATGGGACGCCCAACCAAGGATCGTTGGAACGCCAGTTGCTTCTGAAATACGAGCGAAATCGGTATAGCTGCCACCGATTGCCTCGACCAGTACGTCGTCATCAGCTGCCATATCAACGATATCGTCGATCACTTCGAGTTCCGTCAAATCGTTGGGTTCCAAAAAACTTAGACTATCGAGATTCGGTCCGAGCCCAGATGAGACTGTTTTTGTAACGGCAGCGGCAACAGGGAAATAGACCGAACTCACTACTACCGCGACGATGAGTGCGGTTGCCGTTCTGCTTGCGATTTTCGTTCGTCCGGTGAGAGACGGGTGGTACTTCCACCAAAGGTAGGCACCGTACCCGCCAGTAACCGAGAGCACGATCCACGCCTGGTAGTAGAACTTGAACACACTGTTCATTCGATTGCCGAAAAGATCTTGCACATAGAAGAGCTCCGCTCCGAACAAAAGATAGATCGCAAGCGATGCGAGTAACAGCGCGAAATGCGCTCCGTCGTCAGCACCCCGTCTCGCACGGGTCAATACAACCGCAATCATCACTGTCGACGCCGCACCCAGAACTCCCGTGACTGGAAGACGGGACACGACGTCCGAAGCATGCGCAGTGTCGTTGTACATGAGGTGGGTTACTACCCAGATCAACCAAGGAACGACGGTCAGTACCCGAGCCGTAATCCAGGCGGAGCGCCAGATCAGGTGTCTTTCGACGTCTGGTTCACCGGTATCTCCACGCGCACGGCGGATGAGAACTAGCAAGTACCGATTTACGAGTGCGATCACGATCGGCGCTGTCAGCGTGATCAGCAGCAGCCAGATCGACAAGAAATGAACCGGACGTGTGCCATATTTCACGGGGGCCAACGGTGGCCATTGCACTTGGCTCTCTGCTGTTCCGAAATAGAACGGAGAGTAGATCAGAATTCCAATAATCCAAAGCACTGCAAGCGGGAGTGCCGCCGTGACCAAGGACTTGACCCCCGACTGCCGACGGGTTACCCAACCTGAAATAACAAGACCAATCGAAAGCAACAATAGAAGTCCGACGTCCCAGAAGTTAATGAATCCTGACGCACCGACAACCACTGCTATCACGATTGCAGCGGGAATATTCTTTTGCAGTACGCTGAACGATATTGAGCGATGTGCCATGAACAAGGCAGTCAACGCCAACAAGCCAGTGAGCACGAACGGAATCGACATCAAATGCGGATGAAAGTCTCCGAGCAGGAAGCTGAAGAACGGAAATTCCTGAATCGTAAAGTCGAGTTCATTCCCGATTTCGTCGAACGAATTGGTAATCCGAGAACTCCTCCACCACCACCAGAAGTCGTCCGGTCTCCAGGTAACAATTCGGTCGACACGGTCGTAGTGGTTCCCGTGATACCAGTTCAACAGTGCATCGGGTGCGATACGGGTGATATCGAGAATCGTCCACAGCCCTGACAGGTTCGAAACCAGCAGTAACAGTACTGCTGACATCCCACCTGATATCAACGAGACTTTCGTCCGTGCTCCGTCATGCCGGGTGAGTGTAATCACAAATGAGGCCGCTATTGAAGCTGCCATTCCAGCAACAAGCGCCATACCCACGTTGAACGCCACAGATGGAGCAGTGCCCGTCATTGCGTTTACGCCGCCGTATATCCAGTAGCCGAAGTAGTAATAAGCAATCGGTTCACCAGCAAGCCAGAGATCCTGAGGTGGTGCGTATTCAGCACTCATCACCGCGGTAAGCATCATCAGATCCATCGGTTTCTCAGTACCCGATGCTGCAGGATCGAACGCTCGCATCGAAAGGAACATGATGAAAAAGATGATGAAAATCAGCTCGATGGCAACAATGATCCGCCACCGTCGCACAAACGATCTTCTTAACCGTGGAAAATCAGACCGCAGCAACCAGCCACTAACAATCGCAAGTAACGTTAGAACGAACCACCAGGCAATCGGTGAGTTGGGAATAATGTGGATATATGCGAGCAGCCACACCGCGGTCGACACGAGAAGCATGCCAACCGGTTTCGAAATCGCCCAACCTTTATCTGCCAGCACAGGGAACGCCCGAGCAACTACAGGAATAGCCGCAAGCCCGATTAGCTCGACCGTGAGTAGTGTTGCGATTGCTTGCAGCATTTACTTGTAGTTGCTTCGTTTAAACACGGGGTTCGGGTAGGAGCGCACCGGCGAAAGCCTCAGCGTCAAAAGCAGACATATCGGATGATTTTTCTCCAGTGCCAATAAACCAGATCGGTAATCCCAGATCACCTACGATCGCCAGTGCGACTCCGCCTTTTGCTGTGCCATCTAGCTTTGTAAGGAATACACCGTCGCATTTCACGGATTCAGTGAACGATTTAGCTTGTATTAGACCGTTTTGACCTGTGGTGCCATCGATAACAAGCAGAACACGTTCAGCGAAACCCGAGCCATTTTTTTCGACGATACCCCTCACCTTCCGAAGCTCTTCCATAAGATTGTGAGTCGTGTGCAATCTGCCCGCGGTATCGATAATCAGCAGATCAACTTTGCGGGCACGGGCGGCGTTTAGGGCATCGAATGCAACTGCAGCTGGATCGCTGCCGGCTTTCTGTGCGATGACGGGTACGCCCAATCGGTTCCCCCAGATCTGTATCTGTTCGATAGCACCGGCACGGAATGTATCGGCAGCAGCGAGCATCACGTTCTGCCCTTCTGCCTTTGCCACATCGACCAGTTTGGCAATGGAAGTTGTCTTCCCTGCCCCGTTCACGCCTACAACGAGTAGGACGACTGGTTCCCCGTCGGGGACAGGATCGAAATCGGATGTATCGGTCAGCATTTCGCTGATTAGAGAGCGCATTCGAACTCTGACTTGCTCGGGTTCCTTCAGAGATTCATCATCAACGATATCTCGAAGTTGATCGATCAAACTCATTGTCGTGTTCACACCTACGTCGGAGACAACAAGTGCTTCTTCCAGCTCGTCCCAGAATTCATCGTCGATATTGGAACGACGAAATATCCCACCAAGTCGTCCTCGCCACGCCGTTCCCGTTTTTTCGGAACTCGCCGCAGTCTTTTCTTTCTTTTTGAATACGCCGAACAGTGTCGATTCCTCTTTCTTCCTTTAATAACTGTCTGAACTCAGATTACCGGTTGGACGACGATTGCGTTCGTAGATGATCCAGCGCAAATCTGGCAGCCTCGCGCTCTGCATCGATTTTCCGAGAACCGATGCCTGATGCGATCGGTTTGTCGTCGATCACGACTGCCATAGTAAATACGAGATCACTCTGAGTGCCGGTTTCTGAAATCAGTCGATATCGAGGTGGCGTACTGCCATTCGCCTGCAGATACTCCTGTAGCAGGGATTTTGGATCCTTTTTCGTTTCGGTTTGAAGGGCTTCGTTGACGTGCTCACCAAGCCATCGGTTCACGAATGCTTTCGCCTGCCGATAACCACGGTCGACGTACACGGCACCGACTACCGCCTCGAAAGTGTCCGCAAGATTCGATGACCGATCATCGCCTCCCGCCGCCGCTTCACCCTTGCCCATTACGAGCCATTCTCCGAGGCCGATCGTTCTCGCAGCGGTTGCCAGAGTTTCACGGCGAACAACCTGTGATCGCCTGACGGTGAGGTCGCCTTCCTGAAGATCGGGCGCACCTGAATACAGGCGATCGGCAATTACCATTCCGACGATCGAATCGCCAAGAAATTCCAACCTCTCGTTAGAGATCGCAGGAAAATCGGGATGTTCGTTTGAGTACGACTGATGAGTCAGCGCAAGGGTCAGAACATCCTTGTCACTGAACATTACGTTCAACGCATTTTCGAGCGATGTGATCTGGTCCGTGTCTAGCGGGGTTATTGGCAAAACCGGTTAGTCTCGTGCATTTCGCGGCCAAGGTGGCTGAGGCCGCTTCAGCTCGCCGAAGTATTTTCGCCTACTGGCGATACCCATGAAATCGTTGAACGCACTCATCGTTTCGTTCTCAGGTGGCGTGAACATTTTCAAGAATGCCGACGAGCCATCGGCGAAAACGAATGTAGGTGTTCCAAACACACCGTGTGTAAGCGCTTCTTCGTGATCGATCCCGATTTGAGCAAGCGAATCTGGGTCGTCGAGGACGGAAGTGAATTTTTCGATATCCAGCGAAGCAGTTTTTGCGATTTCGATTACAGATTCACGTGTACGAACATCTTCTCGCTCAACGTGCTTGGCATGAAGGATCTTCTCCATGTAGTCATTGTGCGCGTCAGTTCCCTGCGCTCGGGCCGAGATTCCACCGCGAAGAGGCCAAAGACCCCGGCTCATGTAGTCCGAACCCTGTTCCCACGCCTTCCAATCGTCTCCTTCTTTGGAATTGACCTGCTCAAGCGCAAAATTCCGCCAATTGATTTCCAATTCGTCGCCGAGTTCTTCTTTTACTCTGGCCAACCAAATGCCGGCCTGTCGTACCCACGGTCAGGTGTAGTCGATAAATACATCGATCTTGACCGGTGTGTTTGCTTGCGTCACTGCTAGACGTTCTTTCGCTAATCCCTCGCTCATCTGCACGAATTCTAGCAACGCTACATCGAATCGTTCGGGCAAAGATTCCATAATTACGCTTAGTATTCAGTTCAGTCCAGAAATCAAGAGCGTTCACCTCGTTACCACACACATATGCCCAACATAGCCCAACTGCTCACAACGAAGTCTTCCCCCGAATACCAGCGGGTGTTCGAGTTATGCCGGGATATTTCGGGTGAACTCCATGAGCTCGACGGCGTTTTCATAGTCGGCGGTATTGTGCGCGATCTCATTCTCGACCGTCAGCCCGGTGACATCGATCTTTCTGTGGTCGGCAATGCGGGAAGGTTCGCTGAGGTTCTGGCGGACCGCCTTAGACAGGATCCACCGACTGAATCTCAGTTCTTAACGTTCAAGATAAATACTTCTGATGAGTTGGCCGGGGTACGGTCGATCGACATCGTGACTGCACGATCCGAACAATACGACGAACCAGCCGCACTACCGGATATTGCCGCTTCTAGCATCGAAGACGATCTGAAGCGCCGTGACTTTACTGTCAATTCAATGGCCGTATCTCTTTCGCCGAACGACTGGGGTAATTTAGTCGATCCCGCAAACGGATTTGGCGACATCATGCGGAAGCGAATAAAAATTCTGCACGACGGGAGTTTTGTCGATGACCCGACTCGGATATTCCGGGCAGTTCGGTATGCGACAAGGCTAGGATTTTCGATCGAACCCAGGACGAGTGAGTTGATCGCTAGTTCACTCAGTAGTATCGACCAACTCAGTGGCATCCGCGTCCGGAATGAGTTTGAGTTGATGCTTGCTGAACCGACGCGTGTTGAGCAAATGCGCGTGTCAGAGGAAATCGGCTTGCTTGGGGCGATTAGTCCCGGACTCCGTGTTGGATCAAGGGCACTCCAAACTCTTGAATCCATGTCTGAGGCAGGTAATCTCTCGACCGAACTCAGCGAACTTCTGGCAATTGTGACGTTCGGACTGAGCGAGGATGAAGCCAGTCAAGTTGTTCTCAGGTTCGATGGTCCGGTTAATTGGGGCGAATCGATCACCGGAAATGCCCTATTGGCGAAAACCGTTGCACTCCTCGACGATCCTGACCTACGACCAAGCGAAATCGCCGAAATACTTCACCAGATTCCTTTAGCGTCGATCAACGCTCACATCGCAGCCGGACCTCCACTACCCCGCCGTGATCGGCTAGTCGAATACGGAGAGAAACTCAGGTTTGTAGTACCGGAGATCAACGGAGACGATCTGATCGCCATAGGTATTCCTGAAGGTCCGGTAATCGGTCAGTTGATCGACGTGGTCAAGCGCGCAAAGCTCGATGGAAAGGTCGGTTCGAAGCAGCAAGAACTGGATCTCGCCCGGAGTCGGCTACCAGACTTTCTTACCAGCTAGTTCTCGTCCTCAGGGAGTGCCCGTGCGGTATGAACACCGCCCCACTCAGACGCACGACGAGCGAGACGCTCTCTGTGAAACATGTACTGGTTTGCTAGGGATGAGTGGTCACCGAAGTAATCCCGTGCCCAATCGGCAGCGTAAGAAATCGACGAATTTTCGGGTAGGTCGTACCACTTGTGCAACGCACGCAATATGTGCCGATCAACGATGAACGATTCAGGTTTGTCGAGTGAGAACGCTAGGACGCAATCGGCGACTTTCTCGCCAACTCCGTGGAGAGCGGTTAAGGCTTCTCGAGCTTCCGCATATGTCGCTTCTCGTAGATCAGTCAGATTCAGTTGACCCGAGGCAACAGCTTCCGCAGCTGGCACAAGGTATTTCGCTCGAAATCCGAAGCCTAAATCACGTAAAAACTGCTCTCCAACTCCCGATACAACTTCAGGTTCGGGAAAGGTGACATCGCGTACCTTAGGACCCACCGAGTAACCAAGACACTCCACTACCGATCCAACATTCAGTTTGATTCTTGGAATATTTGATGTGCTAGACGTAATAAATGAGAACAGACACTCCCACGGATCTTGGCGCAGCACTCGTAAACCTGAATAGCCACGCAGCGCCGGTCCGAGGCACTTATCATCGGCAAACCGGGTGCGAAACCCCTCGATATCATGATCCTCGCCAAGATATTCCAGCATCAAATGTCCAAGTCCGTCAGAGCTTTTCCCGTCGAGCGGTGTAATCACCACGCCACCGTCTGTCTCACTGACGTTCACCACTCGGCGCCCGACGATGCCGCGATACCCACCTGAATCCTCGGGCCACCAACGAAATGCCTGCCCACCGTCGAGCGTCGCTTCGACATCGATGTAGCCGGTGGACAAGAACACTGAATTAGTGGTAGTGGTTCTGTTATCAGAAACGGTCACTCAAAAGTCCCATCTTGCCAGCTCTTAAGAAGGGGAAATAGACGTTCAGTGCTAACTCGCCGAACGGTGCATCTGGGCAGCGATCGCTGGAATTTCACACCGTAGTTCTTGGTCACGATTCGATTGTCGAGAATCACAAACGCTCCACGATCCGTACGCGACCGAATAAGGCGACCAAAACCTTGCCGGAACCGCTGCACAGCTTCAGGGATGCTGTATTCGCTAAATCCATCATCAAACTGCTCGCTGCGAGCGGCTACGATTGGATCGGACGGAACTGGGAATGGCAGTCTTGCCATTACCAGTGCGTCGAGTGATGCACCCTGAAGGTCGACTCCTTCCCAGAGGCTACTTGTTCCCAACGCAATCGTAGGTCCTTCTTCCGCCAGCATTCGCATGATCCGAGCCGGAGAGCCATCGACTCCTTGAGCAATCACTCTAATTCCTTCTTGCCCGAGTACCGAAGAAATGGCTTTGCGAGCGTTGTCGAGCGCAGATATCGACGTGAACAATGCCAATACTCGTCCGGCGCTAGATTTCGCGATATCGATTAGCGCATCGGCTGTCGCGTTGGCAAAACCGGGATCACCCGGTGCAGGCATGTCTTGGGGCACGGCAATCAGCGTGTTCTTTTTATAGTCGTATGGCGAGCCTAGAACCAGATCGTTCCCGGTTTGGAGTCCAATGGAATCCCGGTAATGTTCGAAATTTTTCTCGTAAGCAACGGTCGCGCCGGTGAGAATCACCGTTCGATCCGTCTCGAACAACGCCTGGTTCAGCTTGACCGAGACATCGAGCGGTGCACCGTTGATATTTGTCCCACGAGTGCCTGATTGCACACGCAACCAGTAAACGCTGTCATCTTGTGGTTCTGGAATCGCTTCTCTCAACGAACTGACTGCCGATTCAATCGAATCTTTTACTGCATAGGCGTCGAGGACAAGTCCTTCAGCCGAACTGTCTTTGGTCGCTGATGCCTTTTCGCAGAGTTCTCCGAGGTGTGCTGAAACTTCAAGCAATCGAGTGTTTGCGTTCTCCCAGGCGATTTCAAGATCGCTCCAGATCGGCTGGGCTCGGATGGCGGAAGTGAGTCTGAGCTCTGCCTGCGTATTCGAACCGCGTGTCTGGGCCGTTGCGATCTGAGTCGCAAGATCGAACATGGTTGACGATGTCTGCGTGGCGGACTCAACCGCTTCGGTGGCCTGCAGAGCGATGTTTGTTGAGGCGTCGAGGGCGTTAACAACACCTCTCGAAATCGTCGACGCAAGCTGTGCCAGAATTCCCCGTGCCCCTGTAAGTTGCCGAAGCTCGTTCTCAAGTTGGTACTGATTGACAGAAAATCCCAGATGGCTAGTTGCCGCCGATTCGAGATGATGCGCCTCATCGATAACCAATACATCGTGCTCAGGAAGTAACCCACCCCCCATTGCGATGTCTGACATCAACATGGCGTGGTTGATGATCACGACGTTTGAGGCGTTCGCTTGATTGCGTGCTTTCCTGAGAAAACACGGCCCTTCGCTCGACGGACAGAGCAATGCGCCCTGGGCTGAGTAACGACCGAACATCGGTGTGAGTCGACCAAGTGCGAGTTCGTTGCGATCGCCGGTTTCTGTGTCACGCAGCCAGATCAGTATTTTGGACAGCAACTTCGACTCGACATCGTTTGGTTCGGTGCTGCGAACGGCGTTCTGCCAGCGCTTGAAACACAGGTAGTTGGCTCGTCCCTTGAGTTGGGCAGCACGCATGCGGTCGGATTTTTCACCAAACTCGGCAAGAGCAGCCGCGGTGATCTCAACATCTTTGCCAATCAACTGCTCTTGAAGGTTGATCGTGTTCGTCGACACCAACACCTTGGCTCCGGTGCGAACAGCGTGGAGCACCGAGGGGATCAAATACGCGAGCGATTTACCGACTCCTGTCCCGGCTTCGACGATGAGATGCTCACCGTTTTCGATAGCGTCGGATACTGCCCTAGCCATCTCACCTTGTTCAGGTCGGGATTCGAAGCCTTCTAACGATATTTCTAGCGATCCGCCCTCGCCGAAAATCTGATCGACAGCCTCGATGATCTTCTGGCTGTCCTTTTCGTCTTGATCATATTTGTGAGGTTCCACTGCAGGAATTTTGCCCGAAGAGCGCAAGCGCAACGACAGTTCCTTGGAGTCGATCCCCGTGAGGCTATCGCTCGTCGAAAGCAAAGCCGAATCGTCTGAATCGAGAATACGACCAACAAGAGCACCCAGGGGAGATTTCGAGTACTCCCCAAGCGATTTGATCTGCTCAAGCACAGATCGGTCGAATCCTTCGATAATGCCCAGCAGATGCAAGAAAAGATCGCGGGTTGCGAGAGCATCGGAAAGCGCACGATGAGGTTTGTCGTGGAGGAATCCAAAACGTTGTGACAATCGCCCTAAGCTGTATTCGGGTCCTGCAGGAAGGGCGATTTCGGCCATCGACATCGTGTCGTACAAGCCGTCAGGCTTCACTCCGTGTGAGCGTAGGAACGAGGCATCGAAGCCAACGTTATGACCGATGATCGGAAAACCCGCAATAAAATCAGCAACATCAGATTTCACATCATCCCAGTCGGACGCGGCATCGACTTTTTCCTGGGTGATGCCGGTGAGGCCAACGATGAAGCTCGAAAGCTTTCGCTGCGGATTTACCAGTGCACTGAACGTATCAACCTGCTCTCCGCCTTTGAACTTGACGGCACCGACCTCGATGATGTGATCGGTTTTTGCGCTCACACCTGTCGTTTCAAGGTCTAGAGCTATGAGTGTGTCTTCGTGTATTCCAGGCAATAATCTGCGTTTGGTCGTACCGGTAAGTGGATTAGTTTGAGTTCAAGCAACTGTGCCCGACTCTATCGGAATCCCACGCGAATTAACGACTGAAATTATCAAATACCGGGGCTTTATGCGCCAATTAGAATCCAGCCGATTTCAGCACACGTTCGACGTTTTCGAATCCAGATTCGATTTCTTTTGCGTCAATAGCCCGGATTACGTCGGTTATCGCAGCATTTACTGGTGTGTCGATCCCGATACTTGCACCCTGCTGGCAGACGAATCCGTTCATTTGGTAGATCTCGGTAGGACGACCTTTAACGACGTCTTGCGCCATTGAAGGACGCCCGTTGGCACCAGAGGATTTTTCGGCAAGCTCGCCATCGAGAAGTTCGTAGACATCACCTCGAGTGGCATCAGCCCATTCCTGTGCGGATTTACCACCAAAGTTCTCGACATCATGCCCGAGAGCCAGACCAACCGAAGCAACTTCCTGTGCAAGACGAATCTGTAGTTCTCGGCCTCTGGCGTGCTTGTTGAGGTCGGCCATTCCCATGCCGCTGGAAGCTGCGACGGGATTGCCCATCGAGTTCTGCCCTAACTTGGCCCAGCGTTCGCCCCAGAGATTGGTTGTCACTTTGCCACCGTCGATCGGATCGAGAATGTCAATCAATTCGTGGAGGCGAGCGGAATCGCTTCCATCATGATTACCTGCACGAAATACGATGTGTCCATGATCCCGTCGGCGGGTATCGCCAGAACGCTCTACTTTCCCTGCCTCCCACATGGCGACCGATATGCTCGACATTACAAGCCCAACAGCGCGATCGGCTCCGACAGCTTCAGCGATTGCGGGATCGGTCCAGGTGTTCTGCGAAGACACGATGTATCCCTCGGGTTTCACGAACCTATTAATGAATGTTGCGGCCCATGATGTGTCGTATGCCTTGACCGCGACAAATCCGATGTCGAACTGTTCCACACGAGCCAGCAGTTCGTTTTCGTGAAGATGAAATACCGTCGGACGCACGACGAAAGAATTGTGCGGACCTTCGACAAACAGACCGTCCCGTCGAATCGTGTCGACCTGCTCTGCCCACGGGTCCACCAGCGTCACATCATGGCAGGTATTCGACAGCCAACCACCGATATAGGAACCAACAGCTCCTGCTCCAATGAAAATAATTCGTTTCTTTTCTGAATTTTCTGTCATGTGCGTACGTTCGTACCGTTGATTGAGTATCGCTAATCGTAATAGACGGCTTCTGAACCAGCCCTTCGGCGGTCCGTGCTGTCGAGAAATTCTTGCTGGATCTCCGGCGGTGGATAGGTGTAGCGGTTGCTCGACATTAACCACATCTCGGCTTTTTCATTGCTGGTGCGCACGACGGCATCAGTTCGATCTTTGACCGATTTCTTTAGCCGTGTGCCCAGACCTGGTTCAGTCGGCGCCATCAGAAAACCGTCTTCGATAATGAAGTCCGGTTCGATGAAATCTCGGTACCAACCTCGATGCATTGCACGGTTGTATTCCATGATCATCACGTTCGGTGTCGCCATCGCGATATGAGCGCAGGCAAGCATATTCACAGGACCGACACAATCGTGCGGTGCGATTGGCATTTGATGGGCGGAGGCGAGTATCGCTATCTTTTTGGCCTCGGATATTCCGCCCGTCCACGTTAGGTCGGGCATGGAAATACGAGCAGCCGGTGATTCGATGAAACGTCGATGCTGGTAACGGGTCATGAGTCGTTCAGCTGCGGCAATTGGAGTGGAGGTCGCCGCCTGAAGCCTGATGTGGGCTTTTTCGTTGAGCGGTGAAATTAATTCTTCATGCCACATCGGGCGTAGCGGTTCCATTTCACGCACAATTCGCAGGGCGTTCGGCAGATTCCACTTGGCGTGGGCATCGTTGGCAACTTCGATCTCCATACCCAGCTTGTCCCGAATCTCTCGCAGCGGACGTAGTGCCCAGTCGAGATCATCTTTGAACAGAAGTTGACCGTCTGACTCGCGGGCGATGAAATCTGTTGGCGACATTTTCATGCCGGTAATACCTTCGTCAAGAAGGCTCTTCGCTACTCGAACGGGATCTCTCCAAACGTCGTAGCCATCGGTGATGTCGCCATAGACGCCGAGCGTGTTGTAGACCTTGATTCGATGCCTCGTGCCACCGCCGATAATCTCGAAGATAGGCAACTGAAGTGCCTGTCCTTTGATATCCCAGAGCGCAACATCAATAGCAGAGATAGCGCGTACTTCGGCACCGCCATATCCGGCGTGATCTGACAGTCGGAACATCGTTTGCCAGTGCCGTTCGATTTCAGCGGGATCCCGTCCGACAAGCAAGGGGCCAAAGTGATCGTGAATCACTGACTCCACTGTTGAAGCCGCGTACCAGGTCTCACCAAGACCGATAAGCCCGGTATCGGTGTGAATTTGAACGAAGATCAGATCGGGAAACTCACCGACTCGAATCGTTTCGAACTTGGAGATGATCATCGTTCGTCTCCTGACTCGGATTCGCACGATTTATCGTCCCTGAACCACGTGGCTATCCCACCGCCGGGTCCGCCCGTTGGTGAATCACCCTCACCAGTCATCAATCGTTCGACAATTGGAGTGCTCGGAGAGCGGAAGTCCGCGATGGTCTCCATCTCCGACCACATGGCACCTGAGAAGTTGTCACCTCCGGTCCAGCCCTCATCGTTCATGCCTGGGATCATGACCGATTCGTCGCTGAAGCGAAGCTCCACATCCGGACGCCCGAATACCTCAGGTCGGAGTCGTGTTCCGATGCCGGGATTCTGCGGGGCGTGCAGCCAACCGTGCTCGATAGGCGGCAGCGGATCGACGAAATCGGCGTACCAGCCGTAGAGATACGGCCGGACGTGCTCCATGATCATAGCGTTCGGTGAATTCATACATATATGCGCGCAGGCGAAGATATTTACCGGTCCGGTGGCATCGTGAGGAGCAACTGGAACTTGGTGTGCCGATGCCATAACGGCGATTCGTTGTGTCTCGCTGATGCCTCCGGTCCAGATGAGATCAGGCATCACGATCTGCGCGGCACCGTTCTCGATAAATTCACGTAACTGCCAGCGAGTAAGTAGGCGCTCAGAAATACACACCGGAGTCGATGTTGCGTCCTGGAGCTGGCGAAGAGCGTCCGGGTTCAGAAGGGGCATCAAATCCTCCTGCCACATGATGTCGAGAGGTTCCATCTCCTTCGCAATCTGAATGGCGACAGGCAATGCCCATTTGCCATGACCGTCGTTGGCAATCTTGATGTCACTGCCAACAGCATCTCGCACATCGCGGAACGGCTTGAGCACGTGGTCGAGATCTTTGGACGCCAGAAATTGCCCTTCACTGGGTGTAGCGACCGAAATCGTAGGCCCCATCTTCATCGCAATGATGCCGTCGTCGATCAATTCTTTTGCCAAGTCGCCGCAGCCCTGAAACGGTGCTCCAGTGGCATATACGCGAATCTTCTTGCGCACTGCCCCGCCTAGCAGTTCATAGACCGGTACCCCTACAGCCTGTCCCTTTATATCCCAGAGAGCCATGTCGATCGCAGAGATGGCTCGAAGCTCAGCACCGCCGTAGCCGGCGTGGTCGGAAAGCCGGAACATGTTCAACCAGTGGCGTTCGATTGCAAACGGATCGCGACCAACGATCAGTGGCGCAAAATGATCGTGGATCGCTGATTCGACTGTCTTCGGGGCGTACCAGGTTTCGCCCAACCCAATCCACCCGGTATCGGTGTGAACCCGTACCCAGATAACGTCGGCAGGATCACTCACTCGAACCGTTTCTATGTGTGTGATCTTCAAGGCGGTACTCGCTCTGATATTGTGCTTTTTGAAATTTGGGTCAGACGGTCGCCGAGTATACGCCGCGCCGGGTTAGAATTCGCCGGCGGAACAACAATCACGGTACCTCAGAGAACTAACGAACAAGAGGAAAGTATTGAAAGCAGCCAGAGTAGTAGCCCGTCGCAAGATCGAATTCCTCGACGTTCCTGAACCGGGGCCACTCGAAGAGGGTGAAGTTCAAATCAAACTCGAATCGCTCTCGATCTGCGGTAGTGATATTTATCTTGAGTACGACGCCGAGCTGCCTGAAGAGGGCTACCCGTTCTTACCTGGTGCACCTATGCACGAGTGCGCCGGAGTTGTTGTCGAAAGTCGAGATTCTGATTACTCAGAAGGCCAACGTGTAATCGTCATCCCCCGTGACGTAGCAGGTATGCAAGAACAGATTGTTCAGACCGCTGATCGACTAATCAAGCTACCTGAATGGGGCGATCTTTCCGAATGGGTAATGTGCCAACACTCGGGCACAGCTCTCTTTTCCGCCCGGCACTGGGGCAACCCGATGGGGCGAAAAATCGCTGTGATTGGGCAGGGTGGCATCGGTCTCACTTTCACGATGATCGCCGAACGTCAAGGTGCTCAGCAAATAGTTGGAATCGATCTCGAAGAGTACCGCTGTCGTAAATCGTCTGAACTCGGTGCAACGCACACGATCAACGCCTCAAATGAGAACACACTTGAGGCTGCAAGTGAGATTACGAGTGGCGAAATGTTTGATGTCGTTGTCGACGCCAGTGGGAATCCCGAGGGTCTTGGAGTAGCAATCGACCTTGTTCGCGATCAGGGACAGATTGTCTCGTTCAGTCTTGTCGACCCGACCAACGTGACTTTCGATCACCGCAAATGGATGAGCAAGAATATTCAAATGAACGCGACGGTCATCGCTGCAACTCACGAGCCGATCCAGGAGATTCGAGACATCGTCGCGCTGAAGGAGCGTGGCTGGATCGATCCGGCGGTGCTGAAGACGCACGAAATGGGGTTTGAGGACGCACAAGAAGCGTTTGAGATGTATCGACTTCGACATGACGGCGTGATCAAGATAGCCATGTCCATCTAGCCGTTGCGATGGCATAATCTCACGTAGTTTTCGCGATAATATGCACAACAAGGAGAGATTCATGTCCGCAGAAATCGGATCCGCTGCGCCAGCGTTCAATTTGCTCGATACTGATGGCAACGAATACAACTCGAGTGAACTAGCAAGCAAGAAGGCTGTGATTGCGTTTTTCCCAGCCGCGTTTAGCGGGGTGTGCCAGGAGGAACTCTGCACGTTACGCGACACAATCGCCGACTATTCGGCAATTAACGCCGAAATAATCGGAATCTCGACCGATGGCCGTTTCGCAAACGGTGCTTTCCGCGATGCAAACAACATCAATTTTCCAATACTTAGCGACTACAAACAGACCACCATCAACGACTTTGGCGTTGCATGGCCTGATTTCGCGGGCATGGACGGCTATACCGCCGCCCGGCGTTCGATCTTTGTAGTCGGTACCGACGGCAGTATTTCGTGGAAGTGGCTTTCCGATGTCCCCTCGGACCTCCCGCCATTCGACGAAATTAAGTCGGCAGTCGAGGCTGCTGGTTAGAGATTCGCTGAATCGAACGAATGAACAAGCAAACAAGCCTCGGAGCACTCCGGCTTGTTTGCTTCTGTCGTTAGGCGCATCATTTGCGCGATCAATACAACAATAGTTCGATGGGTCGTATTTGATGCCGAAATTCACACCGATTTCCCTTTCCTCCAATTTCAACGCCAGTAAGAGTGATTCGTCCATCTGGGAAGGCAAGACAGCGAGCGCAGTCGCTCAGCTACCGGAAGGTAGTCAATCCTTCTGGGGAGTCCCGTTCGAACTGATATCCGGAGGAGACGATTTAGTCGTTCATGCGGGCGGCTCGGAAGTAGACATCAACATTGATGCCACCGGATCACATCTCGTATTCGCCCATTTTTGCGATGAAAAAGCAACAACCACGGTGGCTGGCCAATCAAGCGATTATCTAAATCCTGTAGTCACAGCTCCCGGGGAGCATCTTGCTGACTATGTCGTTGTCTACGCCGATGGCACCGAACATCGTCAGATGATACGTCGGCGCTTCGAGATCAATCAAGTTCAGACTCGGATGCAGAGTGGATTTTCTTCCCGCCAGCATCAGGAACTGTACAGCCTGCCGAAGCGCGGACCGTATCCCGACAACGCCTGGGGTCGGTGGCAAACCGGTGTGATGGTAGGAAATCCGCCGCCCTCGGGTCGTACTGCGGCAAGAGATGATCATGCGGGACGTTCGAATCCACCGGGTTCGTGGACTATTTACGCACTCGAGCTTCCGGTTTCGTCGGCGACTGTGAATTCGCTGAGAATCGAATCTACAGGCGCTTCGTCGATCGCCATTGGGGCAATAACCATGTTCGACGGTCAAGAGAATCCGCTTCGACACGAACCACTTGAGACAATCGCGATTGAGGTTGAAGGCAAATCAGCCGCAGATCTCGATGTCGATGTCGATCTAGGAGTGATCGCTAGGCTGCAGGACATCCAAAACTTTGATGGTGACGCATGGCTGGCGAACCCTGTTCTAGGCTGGGGGGAGTCTGAGGATTCACGAAGCACTACTGCATCTATCGACATGACGGCTGCAACTGACGCCACCCTTACGATTGACGGTCGCGATGTAGATGTTCGTTCGCTCCTCGAAACCGGTGCTGCCGTGAGCGAAGACGGCAAAATCAGTACGCAGATCCTCACGTCGGAGCGGACCTGGGTGCATGGTAAAGTCATCGATTCCATCACCGGTAAGCCGACCGCTGCTCGCATCCACTTCCGGTCGCCGGACGGTCGCTACTTCCCTCCTTATGGTCATACTCACGAGGTAAACGACAACTGGTTTGAAGATTACGGAGCCGATCTTCTGCTCGGAGATACGCAATATGCGTACATCGACGGAACGTTCCAAGGTG
Organism: uncultured Dehalococcoidia bacterium; assembly: GCA_913052475.1. Lineage (GTDB taxonomy): Bacteria > Chloroflexota > Dehalococcoidia > Lucifugimonadales > Lucifugimonadaceae > Lucifugimonas. Next base: position 2,568 of record CAJXEJ010000013.1, on the reverse strand, counting down.
AACTTCCTGTTGGCGACGTCTACGTTGAGGTTTCGAAAGGTTTCGAATTCGAGCCAATTCGCCAAAAACTCAACATCAAACCCGGACAACGCGAACTTGAGATTTCGCTCGATCGCAACTCTAACCTACGAAAATCCGGTTGGGTCACAGCCGACACGCACATTCATTTCTTGACGCCCGAAACAGCCCATCTCGAAGCGGCAGCTGAAGACATTAATGTCATCAACTTGCTCGCCGCTCAGTGGGGTGATCTGTACACGAACGTCGGCGACTTGACTAGCGAAGTTTCCGGTTCATCATCCGAAGAAACGATCGTCTGGGTCGGGAGCGAGAATCGCCAGCACTTCATGGGTCACATCAGTCTCATGGGAGCGACCGGTTCACCAATATTCCCAATGTCGACCAGTGGTCCAACAGAGGGATACATTGGCGATCCAACTGTTCGAGCTATGAGTGAATGGGCAGACGAAGCGCACGAAAAGGGTGGTCTGGCTATCGTGCCGCATTTCCCGTTCCCGCACTCGGAAGTTATCGCTGAGGTTGTACTCGGAAAAGTGGATGGGCTTGAGATACGAGACTTCCACGTTCCAAGCATGGACACGTTCGCTGTGCACGAGTGGTACCGACTTATGAGTTGCGGTTACCGTGTGCCTGCGGTTGGTGGTACGGACAAGATGTCGGCAGGAATGCCGGTTGGCGGGGTTCGAACCTACGCCTACATAGGCGACCGTGAGCTTTCGCACGAATCGTGGAGCGATGCGGTGCGGGCGGGACGCACGTATACCACGAGCGGGCCGCTGATGGACTTCACGGTTGAAGGGCTTCAACCTGGCGATGAACTTTCACTTCCCGAAACAGGCGGTTCGGTTCACGTAACGGCAACGGCGACATGTGCGATGCCGATCAACAAGCTTGAGATTGTGTTCAATGGAAAAGTGATCGCACAGGCTTCTTCGGACGACGGTGCAAAGTTGCTGGCAATAGACGAACAGCTTGATTTGCCAGGTAGCGGCTGGATTGCCGCACGTGCCGTCAGCGATCATGTCGCGTGGCACGTGTGGCCGGTGAACTTTGCAGCCCACACGTCTGCGGTCTATGTCAAGGCAGGTAGAACCGATGTGTTTGACGCTGCGGTCGGCGAATATCTGATAACGACGATGCAGGGTGGCGTCGAATGGCTCGACACACTTGCGACACGTGCTGATGCCGCCCGGCACGCCACTATTCGCAAAGTGTTTACAGATGCGATTGGGGCAGTAAATCAGAAGATGCCGCACACCCACGAAGACGGGATGACGCACACGCATTAGGCGGGTGTTTCTCAATCAGTCGTCTTATTGTCGGTGCTAGATAGTGTTAGGTTTCCCGACGAAGGGGAGATCTGGTACGGGGTCGTATAGGCACGTTGTCGATGACGCTATCCTTCGATTGAGTCCACCCTCTGTCTCCCTGCCTTGTATGGAGGGAGAACTCGCTTGCTATTCGTCACCTTTCGGGTTTGGTGGTCGGACACTTCCAGCGCTGACTCCTCCATCCATTAGGAGTTCGGCACCGGTAATGTACGAGGCGTCGTCGGAGGCAATAAACAAAATCCCACCGGCGATGTCTTCCGGCTTGCCCCAGCGCCCTAGCGGCACACGATCGGTGCGAAATTTGCTCTGTTCCGGATCGGTGTACAAATAATCAGTAAATGGCGTGTGAATCCAGCCCGGCATAATCGTATTCACTCGAATGCCCATTCCAGAAAGCTGTAATGCCGCAGACATCGAGAAATTAAGCATGCCGCCTCGAGAGTAAGAATACGCGGAACCGTACGAGCCTGATCCCTGCTTGGCTGCCATAGATGCAAGGTTGATGATCGCACCGCCGCCCGACTGATCCATCGCTCTGGCGACCGCTCTCGTGCCGAGGAAGACACCAACCGTGCTGATCTCCATGGTCTTCTTCCACACTGCAGGCTCGATATCGAGAATCGACTTTGGATCGAGGATTCCGGCGATATTCACCAGGATGTCGAGTCGCCCAAAGTGTTTCATCGTTGCTGCGACGACGTTTGTCCATTCTTCTTCTTCAGTCACGTCGAGGTGCATGTAGATGGCATCGTGTCCGGAATCACGAAGCTGTTGTGCCGAACGTTCTCCGATTTCATCCTGAATGTCAGTGATGACAACCCCTCGACCACCCTCTTCGAAGAATCGCCAGACAGTTGCACCACCGAATCCCATCAGCTCGTCTGGATTGGCTGCTGCCGAACCCGTGAGCAGAGCAACCTTGCCGTTGAATCGATTGGCGAATCGCATATCCATTTTGTGTATCACACCTCTTCAGCCTGTACCGGAGCACGGTGACTGGAAAATGGCATCACCGAGCGAATTCGGCAAGTGTAGCTCCCGAAAACGTTGATAGCAGTACGTATTGTCTATATCCGTGATCGCTGTACTACAACGACGAGATTAGGAATCAGGAATCCGAAGATGCCTATGAACACCAACAACTCTCCGAGTAGGTGCGCTTGTCGATCTCTAAAATATATGAATGCCGGGATAGCCAGAAACAACGTCACGAACA
>CAJXEJ010000012.1 GCA_913052475.1 uncultured Dehalococcoidia bacterium | reverse complement strand
CGAGGAGCAACATCTTCTTGCTCAAGACTAACGCTCCAACCAGCCGTTTCAGCTGATTCACGGAACTGAGTTATTGTTGGTGAATTGCCCGGTAGCGACTGCAGCAATACAGTATCGATGTTGTCCATTTCGGTAATAGCCGAAACGATCGATTCAATGCAGTTCGAGCTCAACCGGTCTCGGGTCAGAAAATCGTGATAGTCGACCAGATCGGTACTACCAAGAAAGCTAATCTCTGAACCATCGACCATGAGGGGAGCGATCATATCCGCTTCGCCGGAATCGGAACGGACGATGAGAAGCTTCAGCTCCGAATCGCCTCCGAATTCAGACCACCATGTTTGTTGCCAAGTTCGAGAATCGAAGAACGTTGGTTCAGCGCAGTCTTCGGTCAAGTGTTGCCAATGATCTGCGAGACTTTCAAAAGTACCCTGCTCGATCCCGGCACTACAGCAAGTCAATTTTGCGATCGCTCCTTAATATAAAGTTCTGAATTGCCTGTATCCAGTCGGCAGAGATTACTTACCGCTATTCAGAAGATTCATAACCAAATCGATATCTGGCTCAACGTATTCGAGCTCGACAAGTGCTCGCTTTTCAGCCGTGCCAGGATCTTTCAACCCATTACCAGTTAAGATGCAGACTACCGTTTTTGCGGTCAGATCTACACCTAATTCGGGTAGCTTAATCAACCCAGCTACCGATGCGGAGGAGGCTGGTTCGCAGAAAATACCTTCTTCTCGCGCCAATCGTAAATAAGCATCGATAATCTCGTTATCGTCGACCATGTCGATCATGCCTTCGGATTCGTCTCGAGCAGCTTCTGCCTTTTTCCAACTTGCAGGATTCCCGATTCGAATAGCCGTAGCGATCGTCTCGGGCTTCGCTACCGGTTCACCCCGAACGATCGGCGCCGCTCCAGCAGCCTGAAAACCCATCATTTTGGGAGTTGTTTCGGATCGACCCATTGCCTGATATTCGTTGAAACCCTTCCAGTACGCCGTGAAATTTCCAGCGTTACCAACTGGGATGCAGAGCATATCGGGTGCATCACCAAGTTCGTCGATGATTTCGAATGCACCGGTCTTCTGACCTTCGATTCGGTACGGATTCACCGAGTTGACCAACTCGATATCCATGATCTCGACTATGCTTCGAACTGCGTTGAGAGCATCGTCGAAACTACCGTTCACGGCAAGAATACGTGCTCCATAAGCCATCGCCTGTGCAAGTTTACCGAGTGCGATTTCACCGGCGGGTACGAGAACGAACGTATCCAACTGATATCGAGCGCCGTACGCTGCTGCTGCTGCGCTGGTATTGCCGGTTGAAGCGCAGATAATCTGCTTCTTACCGGCTTCAAGGGCCTTGGCGATCGCCATAACCATGCCGCGATCTTTAAATGATCCGGTTGGATTACAGCCTTCTAGCTTGAAATAAAGATCTCTGCAGCCGAGCGAATCACCAATCCTCTGTGATCGAACAAGGGGTGTGCTTCCTTCTCCAAGCGAAACCGCCGGGGTGGCATCGGTGACAGGCAGAAAGCCCCGATACCTATCTATTACACCGGGCATCATCGTCAACGAGAAGATCGCTCCTGATCAAGCTGGGACGCTTCCCAACCGCTAAACACAACCCTCGATGCTAAGACCGATCGCTGTACGTCTCTACGCGCAGTAGGCTGTCCAACTGCAACACGGTGTCGAGTTCCTTGATGGAACTCACTGCACTCTGCATATTAGCCTCTCGCGCCGGGTGAGTCATTATCACGAGGTCGGCACGACCGTTCTCAGTGTCGGTATCTTTTTGCAGAACCGAATTGATACTGATGTCGGCGTCACCCAGAACCTTGGCAACACTCGCTAACACGCCCGGTCGGTCCGATGCCGTGAGTCGCAGGTAGTACTGGCAAACATGGTCGTCCATCGATGCAATCAAAAACGGGTCGGGTACATCGGGCGTGGTTTCTTCACCAGAACCGCTCTTCGTTACCCTGATAACATCGCCCATGACAGCACTCGCGGTTGGGTTAGGACCGGCCCCGGGACCCTGGAACCAGAGAGGTCCGACGAGATCGCCTTCTACCTCGACAGCGTTCAATACCCCGTTTACTGTTGCCATAGGTACCTCGAACGGAATCAGTGCCGGGTGAACACGGGCAAGCAAGCCCGATTCTGAATCTGCCTGTGCGACAGCGAGTAATTTGATCGTGTAGCCAAGTTCTTTGGCGTAGCGGAAATCCTTTGCGTGAACTTCCTGAATGCCCTCTCGATGGATTTCATCGACTGGAACTTCGGTGTGGTACGCCAGCCGGGCAAGTACAGCGATCTTGTACTGGGCATCGAAACCGTCAACATCAGCCGTAGGATCGGATTCAGCGTAACCGAGCGATTGCGCCTCGGTCAATACATCGTTGAAATCTGCGCCTTCGTGCGCCATCTTCGTCAATATGAAATTCGTCGTGCCATTAATGATGCCGCGCAAGCTTCGAATTTTGTTCGCCGCGAGATCGTTCATCAACGGACCGATAATCGGAATGCCACCGGCTACACTTGCCTCGTACAACAACTGGACGCTGTTTTCAGCTGCGGTAGCAAGCAAATCAATACCGCGTTTTGCCATTACTTCTTTGTTAGCAGTAACGACGTGCTGCCCCGCTTTGAGCGCGCTTGTGATGTAATCGAACGCTGGATCGACGCCACCCATCAGCTCGACAACGATGCCAACTTCGGGATTCGCGATAACGGTTTCGATATCTGTCGAAATGGCCGATTGGTCGAGGCTAACTTCTCGCTTACGTGAGGGATCTCGTACGACCGCTGCAACGACTTCTAGCGGGACACTTGGATCCTCGAGACGATGGCGATCGGTAATTGTGTTCGCAACCGCAGAGCCGACTACTCCAAGCCCGAGCAACCCGATTCCGGTTACTTGGCTATCCATCCGTTTTGGTGTTGTCATGAACTATGACCCAGCCCGTTGGAATAACTCCTGGCCGCCGAACGGTACCGGGGTCGCAGTCGGTATTAGCGCCGAGAGTCTGACCTGCGCGTTCACCCATTCATAAATGTCGCTATCGAGAACCATATGCAGATCGAAGTTCTTGCGTTCCTCGTTGAAAAACATGGTCAATCCACGGGTTGTTAGTGCTTCGAAGTTAGCCTCGTCCACTTCTCTGGCATCGCTAACCTCCTCAACCACAATGTAGGTCCACCAATTGTTCTCCTCGTCATGCCGAGGGGTGCTAGGTGTTCGAACTGGTAGCAGTCGGTTGCCATCACCATCGAGACCAAACAACAGAGCGTCAGTTTCTGCGTTGATTCCAAACGGGAACCAGCCTCGCTCACCGTGATCACGTTGCACATTCGGATCGACCGAGTGATTAAGGATAATACTGTCGATCGGAGCACCAGACTTCAAATCGCGTTCGATAGCTCGGCGTTCTTCTGGATTGTTGTAGAGGCTAACAATTTCGTACAAATGGACCTGCGCCTGAACACGCGGAATCGTGTCGGCGACTACAGTTCGAAGTCGCTCTTTGAACATGCTCTTCCGGATGAAATCCCGGAATACATCTTCGTCCAGGCCGATCCGGTGAATGAACTGCCGTTTGGCCTCTTCGACGTTGTCTTTGTATTCCTTGGATTCACGCTCAGCGACCGTTACAGCAACGAAACCAAGAATGGAATCCAGTCGTTCGTCTACTTCTCCCGGTGTAACCGTAATTCCGTGTTTCGGAGCCAACTGGAATGCCAGTTCGTTTTCCTGCAAGGTTTGCAGGGCTTCGAACAACGAGTTTCCGACTTCGAATGGAACACCAAGTTGCTCGCTCATGCGCTGGTTGAAGCGAATGAAGTTGACCACGTCACCTTGGGTGTATTTGGTGCCCTCAACCCTCAACGCCAATTCACGAGGTGGAAACACATAGTTCTGGAAATACGCGTATACAGGAATTGCGAGCAGACCGATCAGGACGATCACTGCAACGATAATGAACGGACGGGCTTTCCGTTGCTTCGATTGCTTGTCGACCACCATCTGACGACGCGTTTTACCGCCCCGTACCGTGATGCTGCGTTGTCCGGCCGCGTAGTCGGGAATCGGTGTTTCGACTACCGGTTGATCTTGGATTTCGTTACGGTCTTCGCTTGTGTCTTCGGTGGACATTTTCGGCGTTTGCCAGTGCTGCGGCCGGAACAATCACATTCGGAACGTATTTCCGGCCTTACCAACGTTGAACTGACAGCTAGAAGAGACTACTTGTCTTCTTCGTCAGAACTGTCGTCGTCTGTCTCTTCGGTTTCAGGAGCTTCATCAGTTGAAACGTTTTCAGTAGCTGATTCGGTTTCTTCTTTTTCCGATTCTTCCACTTCTTCAACAGTCTCTTCGGCTACTTCGCCGGTCGCTTCCTCGACAACCTCGGCTGCAGGAGCTTCCTCTGTCGCGGCTGCGGTATCGGTTGATTCCTTTGCTTCGGCTTTCCCCGCTACCTCTTCAGCAGGTGTCTCTTCTTCTTCGTCGGAGATCTTGTCCGCCGATACAGTACCGGTCACCCGAAGGTGTTCTGGGGCGTATGGGAGCAGAGCCAGATGTCGAGCACGTTTGATAGCGATGGTAAGAGCTCTCTGGCATTTTGCGCAGTTGCCAGATTTCTTACCAGCCTCAATTCGTCCGCGATCGGTAATAAACCTGCGGATGCTTGAAACATTCTTGTAATCGACGGTGCCTTCTTTGCAGACGCACTGGCGACGACGACGCCCTCCGCGTCGGAATGGTGGACGTCTACCGCCTTGAGTTGTTCGGGGGGTTGTCATTTTTACCTCGCGGAAAGGACAGTGGAATCACTCAGCAACTCGCCAAACTCACTCCACATGGGAATTGCTACCAGGGCAGTTCCTCCACGTCTTCAGATGGGTTATTTGCAGCAGGTGCCTGCTGGCCCGATGGGGCTGAAGGGCCTGCTGAATAAGATTGGCTTTCCGGTGGTGCACCGGCTCCCGACGATTCACCGCTAGGTGAATCAAGGAAAACTATTTTGAATGCTCGCACTTCCAGTGATGTGCGGGCTTCACCCGAGCTACTCGTGTACTGACGTGTCGACAATCGACCGTCAACGAATACTCGGCGCCCTTTAGCCAGATACTGATTCACCGATTCCGCCTGACGTTCCCATGCTGTTACTCGGAACCACTCAGTTTCTTCTGTCCACTCACCGTTTTGGTCACGCCTGTTGTTGTTAACAGCAAGGCTGAAATTTGTAACAGGTGTGCCGCTTGGCGTGTAACGCATTTCTGGATCGTTACCTGCCCGGCCTATGAGGAGTATCTGGTTAAGACTCAATTGAAATTCATCCGTGTTTGACTAACCTGCGTCAAACTCTACTCGGCTCGTCAGCGACAGCAACCGGTTTGATCGAGTCACGAACGAGGAGATGCCGAATGATCGATTGATCGGCACCTAGCTCTCGGTCGAGATCAGGAGCCTTTTCACCATCGATTTCGAAGTTCGCCTGAAGGTAGTAACCCTCAGTGTTCTTCTGAATTGGGTAAGCGAGCGTGCGCTTGCCCCAAATATCGGTGCCTGCAAGTTCACCACCGGCATTGGCAACAAGCGAACTGATTTTCTCTATGGACTCGTTAGCCTGCTCTTCGCCAGCATCACTACCAAGAATCCAAACTAATTCGTACTTTCTCAACGATCCACCGTGTTCTTCTAAATTTGCGCGAAACCGATTCAGTCTATCACGCGAATCCGACTCGTCAGTCCCAATTTTCACAGTACTGCTGGCCGGTTCCAAATCAGTTGTCACATTTCCGGGGTTAAGGGCTTAAGAGTCGAGTCCCGGCACCGGGAATTTCGAAGCAAATTTTGCCACTTCAGATCCGAGTTTTGAGAGCGCCGATTCGTCATCGTGCGCTTTCAAAGCTTCCAAAATGTAGCCGGCAACGTTCTCCATGTCGGTTACGTCCAGTTCACGCGATGTCAGAGCGGAAGTACCGATTCGAATCCCAGAAGTAACCATCGGTGGTTCAGGATCGAACGGAATAGTGTTCTTGTTGACCACCAAGCCTGAGGCGATCAGTGCCACTTCGGTGTCTCGACCAGTAAGGCCGATTGGCCGAGTGTCGACCAGCATCATGTGGTTCTCGGTACCTCCTGCGACAATTCGCAGACCACCCGCAGCCAGACTACTTGCCAGCGCTTTCGAGTTCTGTATTACCTGATGGGCGTAGATCTTGAATTCGGGTTGCATCGCCTCTTTGTAGGCAACAGCCTTGCCTGCGATCGCATGTTCCATCGGGCCACCCTGCATGTTCGGAAATACGGCCGAGTTGTACTTACGGCGTAGTTCGTTCTTCGTTAGTGCCATCGCTCCACGAGGACCGCGCAGTGTCTTGTGAGTGGTGCTGGTGACGATATCGGCGTACTCGATCGGTGAAGGATGAGCTCCGCCAGCGATCAAACCAGCGATGTGAGCCATATCGACAAGCAACGAGGCACCGACTGCGTCGGCGATTTCGCGAAATCGCTTAAAATCTATCGTCATCGAATAGGCGGTGTAGCCGGCAATAATGATCGCTGGTCTGAACTCCTCCGCCTGTTTTAAAACCGCGTCGTAGTCCAGTGCTTCGGTGTCAGGATCAACACCATAATGATCGAATTCGTACAACTTGCCTGAGAAATTTACCGGTGATCCGTGGGTCAAATGTCCACCGTGATCGAGCGACATCGCCATGATCCGATCGCCGGGGTTGGCAAGTGCGAAAAAGGCAGCCATGTTTGCCTGTGAACCTGAATGGGGTTGCACGTTCGCGTGCTCAGCACCGAACAGCTCTTTCGCACGGTCGATTGCTAGCTGTTCGCTTACATCGACATTTTCGCAACCGGCGTAGTAGCGTCGACCCGGGTAGCCCTCTGCATACTTATTGGTCAGTACCGAACCACCTGTTTCAAGAACCGCCGAACTAGTGTAGTTTTCCGATGCGATCATCACCAGTTGATCTCGTTGACGTCGCTGTTCGTTTTCTATTACCTGCGCGATTTCAGGATCAAAGTTGGCGATTGCCGACATGGAGTCTCCGATACAACGTTTTGCTGCGCCTGGCGCGTTAATACTGTTTGCGAACGGTCGATTAACTAAGAAATTCAGAGCCAGATTCAGGCCCAGCGTTAAGTCTATATCTGGTCTCGGATATTCGCCGCATATTTTCTAGAAAAATCGATAAATCGTGGTTCCTCGTTATGATTGGATGTCTCGCATGCCACGCTGACGTAATTCACAGGCCTGTTTACCCCTGTCGGGAGAATCTATGACCTATCCATTTTCGACACCAAACCAGATGGCAAAATTCGAAGTGATCGACGAAGTTCCAGAGCGAGCAATGGTGATATTCGCCCATCCTGACGATGCCGAAATTGGAGCGGGGGCTACGGCAGCACTCTGGGCGTCGCAGGGTTGCGAGATAACTTTTGTTCAGTGCACCACAGGTAGCAGTGGTAGCAACGATACCGATATGACTTCCGAACGAATCGTGGAAATTCGAGCGGCTGAGCAAAGAGCTGCAGCCGATGCCACCGGTGTCGGCGACATCGTCGTTCTTGACCACCCTGATGGCGAACTAGAAGCAGATCGAACATTCCTCGGCGAAATTGTGCATGCCTTGCGTAAGTATCGACCCGAGGTGGTGTTTACACATGACCAGCACCGGGTGAACGGATTCCAGCACCGGGACCACCGACACGTTGGCATCACTGTTCAAGATGCGATCTATCCCTACGCTCGTGACCATCTGCACTTCCCTGAACAACTTGTTGATGGCATCGAGCCATACAAGGTCAAACATCTGCTCTTCTGGGGTACGGATCATCCAGATGTACTTGTCGATGTTTCAGATTCTGTCGACATGAAGATCGAGGCATTAGCGAAGCATGCAAGTCAACTCCCGGGATTGTCGTTCGGATCAGATATGGATAATCGGATGCGCGACCGACACACCGAGGCTGCAAAGGGTTACGATTTCAAATACGGTGAGCAGTTCCGTCGATTGACAGCACGTACGTAGAGCGTTTCCATGAACCTATGTTCGGAGAATAAATAGCGAAATGCCTCGAGTCGATATTCACGCCCACATATTGCCAGGACTGGATGATGGTCCCGCCACTGTCGAGGAAAGCCTTGCGATAGCGCGCATGGCGGCACATGACGGGACGTCTGTAATAGTTGCCACACCTCATTATCGAGACATGGAGTTGGAGCATCAGTCAGGTCGGATTGTTCGAGAACTCGCCGATACCCTGAATGCCGCGTTACAAATTGAAGCGGTGCGCAGAAACTCTCCATCCGTCCGCATATTCACCGGCATGTCATACCGCCTGGATACTTCGCTTCAGGATCTGGATAACTCAGAAAGTGCGATAACGCTCAACCAAACGAGGTTCCTGTTGGTCGAACCTCCGTTCAACCGGTTGCCGACCAACGCTGAAGACGTGCTGGGCCGGCTGCTTATTCAGCGCCTTGTGCCTGTCTTGGCTCATCCGGAACGGAACATCGAGTTCCAGAGGGATCCGAAACGACTGCAGCGATTGGTTGATGATGGCGTGATCGTTCAAGTTGCTGCCGGTAGCCTGACCGGCATGAACGGAAGCAGTGCTCGTCGAGCAGCGGAAGGATTCATTCAGCGTGGAATAACCCACGCTGTTTCGTCAGAAATGCACAGCGAACGATCTCCGAGATCACCGAATCTCAGCTCTGCATTCGATGCTGTTTCTGGTCTGGTTGGCGAGCGAGAAGCTATAAATCTGTTCGAAACCAATCCTGACATGCTTCTCGGAGGACGTGCACCGCAGCTGGAGCGGATCACAAGAAGGCGCCTGCGACGAAGTTGGATGCGGATGCAGAACATCGAAATCAACAATCCGGTCTCAGATCGAATACGCCGACGCTGGCTGCGCCCTTTTCGCTGAGCTAGGCGGCTGATAAGCCGCGGATAAGCCGCACAAATCCCGTGATGAGCGGTTCAAGGAATCGCCTGAGATAGCTTGTGAATCCGTAGACCGCCACACCAACGATCGCTCCACCGATGATGTCCGACGGATAAAAAACTCCGGCGTACAACCGGGAACACCCATAAACGGCAGCCGCTGCAAACATCCACCATCCGAACTTCCGGTTGATTGTCCACGCGGCGGTCGCTGTCGCAAAGCCGACCGCCACAGGATTCGCCGGGAAAGAGGGATCGGTCGGTGGGTAAAACAGCAGATTTAGCTGGTCACCATGCTCCACAAAAGGACGAGGACGATCCCAGGTGATGTTGAATAGCCACACGACAACGTTCGAAATCGACAAGGCACTGATGCCGACCAGCATAGTTAGCTGATACCTGACTCGTTCGGCGGGATTCTTGCCTGAGAACCACAGGCCGAACATTGCAAGTGAAAAGACCATTGGCATCAGGTAGTCGCTGGCGACAACTCGAATTAGGTCATCGAACAACTTTACGTTCCCGGAGAGAGCGTTCAGCCAGATAACGATGTTGGCATCGATGGAGTTCATTCTGACGCTCCGCCCCGACCAAGCAGCACGTTCATCAGGCTCCAGCGATCAGCCTTAACAAGACCGCTTCGCCAAACTCCACCGATATCTGCCCGAAAGTTAGCAAATGAACCCGGAAGGTTTTCGATATACGAACGGCTTTCTAGTCCGGCAAGACCATTCGCTTCAGAATCGGTCTGATCACCGTCCCCAGAGTTTTCTGCGCTGGCGAAAATGTTGACGCTCAGCGTTCCGACAACCGCCGATACTGCGAATGCAGCAATTGCTCCTAATGAGAACCACATCGCCTGCTTGATTCCATCGAGCCCACCATGAATATCGTTAACGTTTCGAGCACCGGCCAGTTCGCTCCAACTGGCTTTACCCCAACTTCGAGTCAGCGAATCGGCTTCGACGCTCCCGGCAGCCCACGGCCCATCCACCCACAGTGGTTGCAGGAAGAAGACTGCGATTCCGGTCAAGACGAAAGCGATACCGAGCCAGCGAGTCATACCGGCGTGAGGCGTTAGCCAGAGACCGCGAGTGCCGACATTCGAAACGGCGACCTGAAGCACCCCAAGGCTTGCGAGAAATGCGAACATAAAGTAGTGACCTGCAAACAATTCCCATACCACGTCAGGGTCGGTATTCACTTATTCGTCCTTACTTCAGGCGGCGGAATTATCGCTTCGGCGTGGCCTAGACTATCCGCCCGAGGATGTAACCATGGTGCACCAATCACCGTATTCATCGTTATCGCCTACAACCGTTGTGAAATACAGATCTTGAAGCTGCTTGGTTATTGGACCGGTTTCACCATTACCGATATTACGATTATCCAACTCCCCAACCGAAGTGAGGTGAGCTGCTGTGCCTGTTAGGAACACTTCATCGGCGAGATATAGCTCGGAACGGTGGATGTGCCGTTGAACGACTTCAAGGCCAAGTTCGTCTTTCGCCAGTTGAATAACGGAGTCACGAGTGATTCCCAGCAGGCAATTGTCGGTCTCAGACGGCGTGCTGATCACGCCGTCTCGGATCATGAACAGGTTTTCGCCTGACCCTTCAGAAACCGAGCCGTCCTGATTGAGCAGGATTGCTTCGTCATATCCGGCAGCAAGTGCCTCGGTTTTAGCGAGGATGCTCGTGGTGTACAGACCTGAAATCTTAACACCTGTCGGCATCGATGAGTCCATAGGTCGTCGCCACGATGACGTCTGGCACCTCAAGGGTCGACTGTTGTCGATGTATTCGCCAAATGGCAGTATCACAAGCATGAACTCATCATCGAGAGAGTTCAAGTTGAGGTTGGCGACCAGTTCCTGCCCCTTGAACGCCAACGGACGGATGTAGACATCTTCGCTGAACCCGTTCTTCTCAAGTAGATCGGTTGTGATCTTACAGAGATCATCGACCGAGTAAGGGAGGTTGATTCGAAGGATTTGGCAACCACGAAGCAGTCGTTCGTAATGTTCTTCCAAGCGGAAAATCACGACCTTGCCGAGCCGCGGGTTCCAGTTGCCTCGAATGCCTTCGAATACGGCCGTGCCGTAGTGCAGAGCGTGAGTCTTGACGCCTACCTTCGCGTCCTCATCGGGAACTTGCTTCCCACCGAGGAATGCCCAGGTCTGTTGCGCCATGACTTTTCTCCTAATATGCAACAACGCCCGCAACCTCTGCCGCAAGAAAAATAATTTTCCAGCAAATTGCAGATAGCGCGGGCGTGTCAGCTCAAATAAGTAGCTGCACTCTAGTACGCGATCACTCTAACTTAGGAGTGACCAGTCGCCAATTATACGAGTGGCAGGGCAAGCAACAAGACCCATTTATGCATCAATGCACATATTTGACCAATCACCTGCTCTGTTGTTAGCGATTTAGTATGTCGAAACAGTGCGCTCGGCGATGCAGTCAAAATTGATATCTTCGCCAAGCCCCGGTAGGTCCGGCATCTGGATATAACCGTCTTCGTCCATCGGATCGACGATGCGGTTCAGATGGCCCGGAACTTCGTCGTGATCGATGAACGGGTGAAGCAATCCACGCTCGTACCAGGTGGTGTTCATAATTCCACCGATAACGGCGAGGTTACCTGCGCCACCACCATGGATTTCGCAGTCCATGTTGAACGATTCAGCCAGGTGAGCACATTTCATACTTGGCCCAATGCCGCCAACGTCGGCGACACCCACTCGAACGATGTCGCAAGCCTTGCTCGCAATCCACTCCGCTCGGGTGTGATGCTTGCCGTAAGCGTATTCGGGTCCGATAACCGGAATTTCCAATTGATCGGCGAGCCAGCGGTACGACTCGGTTGAGTGCTCATCCATCGGCTCTTCGTACCAGTAGTAGTTGAGATCCTGAATACCTTTACCGAGCCGCAAAGCATCCATACGCGAGTACCAGTGGTTGGCATCGAGCATCAGCGGAAAGTCGGGGCCAACAGCTTCGCGAACGGCGGCACATGCCTTGATATCCATCTCCACACTCGGTGCCCACGTTACTGGAGGCATCCACGTGTGGAGCTTGATCGCTTTATAGCCACGGTTAACCATCCACTCGGCGAAGTTTGCATAGTCCTCCGGGGTAGCGAGACCGCCCTCCATCTCGTCGCCACACATAGTCGATCCGTAAGCCAGCACTTTGTCTCTGTAGCCGCCAAGCATCTTCCAGACCGGAGTATTTGATGCTCGACCGGCGAGATCCCAAAGTGCCATTTCAGCAACTGACATCGAGCGATCCGAGAGGTTGGCTCCTGAGCCACGCTGCCACTTTGCGAGGTTGATCCAGAGCTTTTCACGGTCTCGTGGGTCTTCGCCCATGAACACTTTCTTTATGAAGTTCTCAATGATGTAGGGGCGAAGTCCTTCGGGCGAGCCGAACGAATAGCCAGAGTTGCCTTTATCGTCAGTAATCGTTAGCAGCGCCTCAGTAGTGTCGTGCTCCGGTCCCGGATGGGTGTGGCCATCGGTGTCGCTGACCTTCTTTGAGGTCGACTTAAACGTAGTAACTTCGATTTTCTCGATTTTCATTGAACGTGATGCGCTTTCGATTCCGGCCGTATCGTCATTCAGACGACTCGGTACTGACGTCGGTGATAAAGAGTTCGGCTGGAATTCTATGCTGAGGTCGGCATCCCTGCTAGGGAGCGATGATGCGATTGACCACATCTCCCAAGTTGATCTAAGGCCCGCGCTCGTTCGCTGCGTGCTCGTGGTCGGGGGATGAGTTCATCAATATCTGCATAACCAACAGAGCCAGACTCGAAGTGTTTACGTAATCACGACAAAGCCTTCATTCACACGCATAGCCAGAACAGCCTCGACAATGTCCGCGATTGATGACATATGCTGTTCGATTATTACTTGCACATAGTTCGAAGCCATAAATGCTTCGTAGAACGTGTGCATTTCGGGACCACCCGACTCCTGTGAATGATCGATCAATGCATCCAGTTTCAGTCGCACCGTCAGCAGCGATCCCACTCCAACAGGCAATTCCTATACCGGGATTAAAAACTATTCTCGTCACACGCGACCGTGGAACAATCGCAGTCCCACCGACGGCAAACGCGTCTGGGTGGCGACTGATCGGTAGGCTACTTGTCCTGCGTCCCGAGCGGAGTGCATCCGAAGCCGAGGGGTCTGGGATTGGGACGCGCTGCTCAGTCACACGCCAAGAAACGATATCGCCAGCCATCGCCCCCCTGCACATGCTCTGAGAGGGGCGTCTCACATCACCTCTACCTCGCCGAATATCCCTCCACCGGAGTCGGGAAATTGGGCGAGGACTAGAGCTTTCTAACTCCATGCCTCAGTCACCGGATCAGGGATACCATCCCAGCGGCTTGGGCCTTGTGCCCGCATCACGGCGATTCGCTTTACGACCTCAGGGTTACCGAGTCCGTGCAGTGGCTTGCCAGTGAGGATGTTAACGGCGTTCTCACCCCATCGGGTTGCGCCAACGATTCCGCTGATTTCAGACGTTCCAGCGACGTGTGGGCTAATCGTCAGATTGTCGAGCTTGAGCAGCGGACTTTCTGCGTCGAGCGGCTCGATCTTAGTGACGTCAATTCCTGCCGCGTAGATTAAATTGGTTTCAAGTGCTTCCTGAAGACCAGCCTCGTCTACTATCGGACCACGTGCACAGTTAATGAAAACCGCAGTCGGTTTCATTTTCTTGAAAGCGTTGATGTTGAATATCTCGTTCGTCTCAGCAGTAGCTGGTGAATGAACGGTGAGATAGTCCGACTCGTCAAGTAGCGTGTCGAAATCGACCATATGCACTCCCACCAGATCGGCAACGGTCTGCGGCACATAGGGATCGTACGCAATGATTTTTCCTGGTCCAAAACCACGGACACGATTCGCAAATCCTTTACCAATGCTGCCGAGCCCAAAGATCCCGACGGTGTTGCCTGCGATTCGTCGCAACTTACCTCGCAACGCATCTACTTCCGCTGGTCGATCAGACCACGCACCAGCTTTTAGCGCAGCATTCTGTTCGACTATCTGGCGAGTGATCGAAAGCAGCATTGCCATTGCGTGATCTGCGACCTCAGAAGTATTGATCCCCGGAGTATTCGTTGCGCAAATTCCGAGCTCGGTTGCTGCGTCGAGATTGATAGAATCAACACCGACTCCCGATCGTCCAATCATCTTCAACTTAGGCAGAGCTTCAAGCACTTTGCGCGTGGTATGCGGCACGGTACCAACCAGCAGTACATCGGCGTCATTTGCAGCCGTAATCACTTCGTTCTCAGTTCGAGCTGGAATGTACTCAACATCGATTCCCGCCTCACGAATCACATTCGTCGTGAGTTCGCTTGGTTCGCGGTTGTACATAGTGATGACGACTTTGAAGGTCATTCTTATTCTCCTGACTAGCACTGAGTTTGCGCACATGAAATCTCGGGCAGCAGCTTACTCCTATTGCGAGTCGGGTGCTGACTTGGAATCGACGGCAAAGAGTTCCTGCAAACGTTCTGCGTTGTAGTAGTAACCTCTGGGCATGTCAACTCAAAATAATCGCCCAGAGCCGAACCGGCCAGATGCGTCGAGCCAGACACAAGCGCATGACAACTTGCGCGATACGACAGCGAAATCATCAATCGTAGGCGGAGCTCACGGCTCCATCGGAGATGCACCAGAATCGCGTCGCTACAAGATCACTGTCGACGGTATTTTCTTTTTTCACAGTCATTGTTCTAGTGACGATCGTCACCACCTTTATGACCTCCGCTGAGGTGATGAGAAATGACAACTCCGAAGCGCCGACCGGATCACTACCACCCGTATGCATCCCGTCGCGAAAGAATCCGCAACGCTAAAGTCGGCTTCTCAGCTGAAGGCGTGGGTCACAGAATGGGTGAGTCTCCCAGCTCCCGATTGAAGATATTTGGTATCGGGTTTGTGATCGCCATGATCGTGCTGTTCATCATCCTTGATTTCTTCAATCGAGCTGAACGGAAAAAAGGTAAAAGTAACTTCCATTACCAGCCAATCGCTGATATGCAGATTGACCAACTCATCTGACCACCACGACGTGACGTACCCTCGCCAAGCGAATAAACTCGCTCACAATGACATCTCCTGCACAAACTTCCTCCCAACCTC
Source organism: uncultured Dehalococcoidia bacterium (assembly GCA_913052475.1). Lineage (GTDB taxonomy): Bacteria > Chloroflexota > Dehalococcoidia > Lucifugimonadales > Lucifugimonadaceae > Lucifugimonas. The sequence goes on along the minus strand of CAJXEJ010000012.1, from coordinate 36,075 downwards.
TTTACGGCGTCCATGCCATTCGTGACGTGATGATGCCGATGCGCGACGGCATACGACTCGCCACCGATATTTTTTTACCATGTCACGGCGATGGTCGTGTGGTCGACGCAAGCGAAAAAGTTCCAGCACTTCTCGTGCGAACGTCTTACGACAAGACCGCTCCTGAGTGGGACGATGTCATCCCCTACTACGTCCGCCGTGGCTACGCTTTCGTCGTGCAAGATTTGCGATCACGCTTCCGATCCGAAGGCGACGGACACTACTACCACACGATTAATCCGTGGGAAGGGGATGACGGATACGACACCGTTGAGTGGCTTGCTGAGCAAGACTGGTGCTCGGGCAAGGTCGGAACGCTCGGATCATCTCATCGCGCCATCACACAAACACAGCTAGCACTACGAAAGCCGCCACACTTGGCAGCCATGTGGGTAGAAGCTGGCCCCACCGACATCTACCGACACGAGGCACGTGAAGGCGGTGCGATGTCCCTCCAGATGTTCGGAGCGGCACATCTCCACGCCCTTGACAGCCACGAAATCGGCGACGATCTCGAAAAAGCGAAAATCATCCTCGATGCAATGCGAGATATGGGGGACTGGATCCAGAGATTCCCCTTAAAACCCGGCGAGACTGCGCTGCGAGTGGCACCAGATCTTGAGAAGACAGTGTTCGACTACTACTATCGTGGCGAGTATGACGAGTGGTGGGCGCAGGAAGCGGCAAACCAGGAGCCGTTCATTGCGGACGGTCAGCACGCAGATGTACCGATCACTGTTTCCTGTGGTTGGTACGACAATTTCGTCGGCGCGACTGCAAACTACTTCGTCGAAATGAATCGCCTAAATAAATCGCCGAGTCGACTTGTTCTTGGAGCCTGGTGACACGGCGGAACAAGAGCCACTGGTCAGTGGCATGGAGATGTCGACACCGGACGAGACAGTGTCTGGGGCAGCGAAATATACAACCTCGAACGCGTTGCTTTTTTCGATCAGCACCTGAAGGGTTACGCCGCGCCCGACAACGACTCGCCGGTGCGCATTTATATTCTGGGAACAGGCGATGGTACGAAGACACCCGAGGGGCATCTGGATCACGGTGGGTACTGGCGTAACGAGTCGGAATGGCCCCTCGAACGGGCGCAGCTCCAGACGCTCTACCTCCACGATGATGGATCACTTGATTCGTTCGAGACTATGGAAGACGAGAGCTCCATTACCTATACGTACGATCCTGAAAACCCGGTTCCCACCATCGGTGGTCAGCTAGTTGGAATGTTCAAAATCACTGCCCCCGAAGACGGCGGACCGGCGCTTGACGATGTGCCCGAATTTCTCGATCAATGGACGCTAGCCCGAATCAATCTGAGCGAAGTCATCGCCGCTGGTGGCTTTCACCAGAAAGAGGGTCCCGAATGGGTCGGTGCAGAGAAGCCGTACCAGCTGCTGAAAGATCGTGACGATGTTCTTACGTTCGAAACCGATCGGCTCGAAGACGATACCGAGGTAACGGGTGACGTGATGATCAAGCTGTGGGTTTCGTCGACTGCATTCGACACCGATTTCACGGTGAAGTTGATCGACGTATACCCGGCAAGTGATGACTACCCCGAGGGTTACCATCTCAACCTGACGGACACGATTTTGCGTGCCAGGTATCGGGATTCATGGACGAAACCGAAAATGATGAGCCCGGGTGAACCTGTCGAGATTTCGATACAGCTCTGGCCGATTTCGAACGTATTCAAGAAGGGCCATCGAATTCGACTCGACGTCTCGAGTTCGAATTTTCCGCGCTTCGACGTGAATCCGAACACGGGCGAACCGGTCGGGCGTCACGCGAAGATGATCAAAGCTGACAACACAATCCACACCGGAGCGAACCACGCATCGAGGATTGTTCTGCCGATTATTCCAACGGCGGAATAGCGGCCCATCTCATTTTCCGAGCGACGCAGGTGCCGAGGACGGGGACGCGAGAGCGGCGGCATTGAACATTTCAGGCAGCAACCGAGTCAATCCTCAGTCCTTCGATGAACTCAGCACATATCTGGCCTTCTCTCCTGAGAGAAGGAAGCGACGCCCACTGACTCTCCGTCGAGCCGTCGAACGGTAATGCCACACACCGATTCGCCAGATCTGCAGCATCCAAAAAAATATTAAACGCGCGGTAGACCTCTCGAAAACAGGTGGTCAGGTATATCTATTTCGAGATATTTTTCGAGACATTTCGCCGAACGACGACGTGATTTCGCACCTAATCGCTGTCCAACAGCGCAGCATCATACGTTATCTCTAGTTGTAGAGAATAACTCGTTTTGGTAACAGAAGAATTACGGCACTTGCCGTAAATAATCCGCCACGCGAACAGGCGACTGAATTGCTTCAATCGCCTGCATGAAATCTCTGCCTGACGGCTATTCTCACCCAGAGATATTTACTTACCCCATGGCCTTTTCACTCGAATCAGCATTTGATTCTCTTGCAGCAAAAAATGTGCCAATAGCACCGTTACTCTTCTTCACCTGACTGGCGGGATGCGATTACCCGTTTTGCCTCGTGAGCCGGAACCGGCTCGTAGTGATCCATCACGGCGGTAAAGTCACCTTGAGCATGAGTCAACGACCGAAGATCGGCGGCGTACCTCTGCATCATTGATGCCGGAGCCTCTGCTGCAATTTCAGTAAGACCATTGCCTTTAGGTTCCATGCCCTCGATACGTGCACGGCGGGTGTTAAGATCACCCATCACATCACCAGCACTGGAATCGGGCGCAAGAATCTTCAGCTTCATTACCGGCTCAAGAAGCGTTGGCTGTGCATCTCGAACCGCCTGCCTGAATCCCATACTTCCTGCGATTTCGAACGCCATACCTGACGAGTCGACCGAGTGAGACGAGCCATCGGTAAGCATCACGGCGACATCGACAACTGGGTATCCGGCGACGACTCCATCAACTGCTGCGTTCCGAATGCCCTTTTCGACTGCCGGGATATAGTCCTTAGGCACATTCCCGCCAACGACCTTCGATCCAAAAGTAATTCCATTGCCGGTCTTACCAGGCGAAACTTCGAGAACAACGTGACCGTATTGACCGCGTCCGCCGGACTGCTTTCGGTGCTTGTAGGAGACGGATGTTTGTCCACCGATGGTCTCCCGGTAAGGAATGCTGGGCAAAGCGGTTTCCAGATTCACATCGAACTTGCGTGCGATGCGCTCGATTGCCAGATCGACGTGAATGTCGCCGAGCCCGTGAAGAACAGTCTCAGAAGTATCGGCGTTCCGCTCGATTTCGAGTGTCGGATCTTCTTCGGTCATTCTCGTTAGTGATTCCGCCATCTTGTCGAGGTCGGACTGTGCCGCCGGTGTGACTGCAAGTGCGAATACTGGGATGGGTAGGTCGACTCCACCGAGTTTGATTCCATTCGCCTTGTCACAGAGCGTGTCGAAGGTCTCTGTGTGGTTCAAGCGTGAGATAACACCGATGTCACCACGAACCACTGAGTCGACACCCTCGGTTTCTTTTCCAACTGGCTGGTAGACCTGACCAACTCTTTCCGACTCGCCTTTATTGGCGTTCCAGAGTTGAGCGTTTGAATTCAGTGTCTCGCCGTAAACCCGGAAGTAAGAAAGCTTGCCGACAAATGGATCAGCCGATGTCTTGAATACTAGGTTCGCCTGTGCACCGCCTGGTATGTCCGGAGCCTCGACATCTTCGGGAGATGGAAGAAGGTCCATAATTGCATCGAGCAGCTCTGAGGAACCAAGATTCGCTGATGCGGATGTTGCGAAAATCGGAATAATGTCCCGGCTCATCACACCGGCCTTCAAGCCGCTATTGATTTCGCCGGTCGATAGCTCTTCCCCGTCGAGATACTTCATCATCAGGTCGTCATCGGCCTCGGCGATTGCCTCAATAACGGGTTCAGCAAGTTCGCCGGTTGTAACCGCACTGAAAGCTTCGGCGTCGGCATCAACATCTTGAACTGGCACACATTGTCTACCCCACGATTCGGAGATCTCAGCGCAGGTCTGTTCGAACGATGTGTTTTCGCGATCAAGTTTGTTTACAACGATCGCAGTTGGAATTCCCTGATCCTGAGCTACATTCCATGCCTGTTGGGCGCCAACTTCGATTCCCGATGCTGCTGAAATGACCAGAAGAATCGAATCGGCTACTCGAACAGCCGAAAGCATATCGCCACGAAAATCTGGATACCCGGGAGTGTCAAGAAGATTTACCCGGTGTTCTTTCCAGGGACATGGAAGTACGGAAAGCTGAATGCTTGATCCGCGACGCTGCTCTTCAGGCTCGTAGTCAGAGAGGCTGGTTTTGTCATCGACGTTGCCCTGCCGGGTTGTTCCACCAGCTGTAAAGAAAAGGGCATCAACGAGTGAGGTCTTGCCTGCACCGTTGTGCCCCACGAGCGCAACGTTTCGTATCTGTCTTGTTTGCAAATTAGCCATACCGCGCGTCTCCGTAATCCGAGGTGATATGGACGATTTCTGCCCCGGTTTAATAGGATCGAGTTCGCTATGGCAGGGATGTTAGCAGGAGATTTGCAAATTTGGCTGAATCTGAACTTAGCGGGGCATGAAATAGCGGAGGTATTCGAGCCGTCCTAGCACGATAGGCCGTTCTGATTCAGATCACTCCAAATGTCTTCACAGAATCCGACTTGGCGAGATCGTGACTCGAGTTCAGGATGACGGTCCAACTCATTGTTGAATCAGGCGGTCTTCCCTTCTTCGGGGTGGGAGCTCGAGTGAAGCTAGATTACAGCTTACGACCAAGTCGTCAGCGACACCTGGAGCAATAACGAGACAGCTAGCGACCAAGCCATCCCACGACGCCCGGAGCGAACGCCACACCCAGAACCAACGGTCTTCCTTTCCTTGACGGAAAGGAGCTAGAGGGAAAGGTGAAATGCGACGCTGAGCCGAGTAACAGAGTCACGAGCGCGACTAACGCAAATAAAAACAGGGTCGGTCGTGACAGAGAGATAAACATGTCACGACTGACCCCGTTAGACGGACGAGGAGACCGTTCGGTCCGGAGCCTACATATCGTCAACCCGACGCTGGTCCATCCGCTTCACAACATCGGCGCAAACGCCGAGTAGTTGAACCGCCTCGTTCCCTCCTAACATCTATAAGTACATCCCCGTGTAAATCTCAAACAAGACGTTTGTAGGAACTGTGTGAGATTTCGAGTTCCATACTTCAAGAACACCAAAATGCCTGTTTTTCAAGATTGTGAGGAGTTGGAAAATTGCGCACTGCCGTCAATCGGAGTTACGTTAAGCGTGAAGAGATTTTTCTTCGCTCGACAAATACCAGCTGCTTTTGTTGCCGCATTTCCTCCGAGAAGATGGCTGCCTAGGTACGTGTAAATAACCAGCGTTAACGCTGCCCTTCGCTTCGATTTGCAGGGGGGTATTTGACAGAAGTTAGTTCCTAACGAAATATCGACAGATAAATGTCATCAGCCACTCAAGGTAAACCCGGATTCTTCAGTTTTCCGCACCCCATTAACGCCAGCGTCGCACGCTCGGTAGCCGCGGGCGTCGTACTAATGGCAGTCGCGACCATTGTGTTCGATCAACCGTGGATCACACTATTGCTTTCGTACGGGTTTATTGCCCGCGTCGCGGCAGGTCCTCGACTCAGCCCACTCGCATTATTGGTCACCAGGGTGATCGTCCCGAAGTTCGGACTCCCTTACCGACCCGTAGCCGGACCGCCGAAGCGATTTGCTGCTTCAATCGGTGTCGTATTCAGCGTTACCGCCGCGATCTTATCTCTCGGATTCGGCCTAAACGGTGCCGCCTATATTGTTCTCGGGGGATTAATTTTCGCCGCCACGCTCGAAAGTGTGATCGGCTACTGCCTAGGCTGCCAGATATTCGGATTTCTGATCACCTGGGGCATCATTCCCGAAAACGTCTGTGAAGACTGCGCCAATTTCGAACAGCGAGCCAAACGCATGGCCGCCCGTGGACTCCGCCCCGACGGCACACCGCTGGTCGAGTAGCCACTATGCTTCGCCGCGGGATTTGTATTCCTCAAAGAGTTTCCAGGTGTTGTCGTTAAAGGGGTAGTACTTCCCGGGTGATCCGGGGTTCTTGCGAAGTTCCTTCTTGATCACAACTTCCACCTCTTCTCGTTCGGCTGCGATCTCGAGAACGCGTTCCGCCATGGCAGCGGGTACCACTACCACTCCATCATCATCACCGATGATCGCATCGCCGGGTCGAACAACCACACCGCCACAATTGATCACATCGTTCACGCCCCACGGCTGCATGACCGCCGGACCCTGTTTGGCAGTCGACGAATGCGCAAAAACCGGAAAGCCGTAGCCCTTTAGCTCGGCGGTATCCCGCACTGAACCGTCGGTTACCAAACCGCCAACTTTCAGTTGTGCCAGGCGATAGAACTTGATATCGCCACCAACCGACTCCCACGGCCCTACCGATGAAGCCACTAAAACTTCGTTGGGTCCGCAAAGTTCGAAGGCAACGTACTCGGGTGAATCTTCAGCCTTTGGCTTGTCTTTGAAAATATCAGGGCGATGTGGGACAAACCGCAATGTGACTGCTCGACCAACCATCTTCTGGCCCGGAAAAACCGGCCGAGCACCGTGGATCATCGCTTGTGGCCAGTCATCGACCCACAAACCGTCGATCAATGTCTGGGTTGGAAGCTCACCTAACTTTGCAAGAATTTCATCTGAAATTTCGGGTTCGGTAATCACCGTTATCTCCATCCAGTTCGAATAAAAACCATCAATATGTGTTGGTTACGAGCCCTGTTTGAACTTGTCTAGAACGCTGACCAGTGCGGCACTCGCCGGAACAGGAACACCGGCTTCACGGCCAATGTTCACCACGGCGCCAAGTATGTCATCGAGCTCGAGCGGGCTGCCGTTGTCGAGATCGTACTGAAGCGATGCCTGGGTTTCTTCTGCCTCGGCAATAGCATCTGCCATCTTCGATTCGACGCAGCGCGGCGGGAAAGTAATTCCCTGGGATCGACCAACTGCAACGATTTCTTCCATTGTGGTTCGAACAGTGTGTTCGCCATGTGGACTCGCAAGAATTTCAACGAAAGAAGCACGTGATGCCGCCATGGCGGATCCGATTGCACCTACCGCGACCATCTTGGTCCAGAGAGTGCTGACGATATCCTCGGAAACCTTGATCTGCATGCCTTGCCGATCAAATAGTTTTCGAATCGTTTCCGTGCGCTCGGTGGTTGAACCGTCCGTCTCGCCAAACTCGATCATCGCGGTCGAGCCGCTTTGGTGGATGTGCCCGGGACCTGCGATTCCGGTTTCTATGTAGGTCGCACCCTGTAATACATGCTCCGCACCGAATGCCTCACCGAGAATCTCTCCAGCAGTCGCACCATTTTGAATTGTCAGAATGGTCGTGTTCTCGCCAACCATTGGCTTCATTGTCGGAAAGGCTTCAGCGTTCGAATAGAGCTTGATGCAGTGGAGAATTAGATCAACTTCGCCGACCGTCGATGGATCGTCTGTCACGTCGGCTTTCACATTGAAATCGCCCCAGTGGCTATCGATTTGCAGCCCATTTTCGGCGATGGCGTCGCCATGTGCACCGCGGGCGATCAAAACAACGTTTTCACCCTGATTGGCAAGCAAACCGCCGAAGTAGCCGCCGACTGCTCCTGCACCCATTACCACTATACGCATTGCCACTACCTGTTCCGTTTCAAATTCAACATCACCAAAAGATTTTCGCCGACAACATTATCGGAATGTTCGGCATTGATGTTCACGGGAATACATTAGTCGATGAACCTTTTTTTGCGAACCCTCCCATTTACACTAAAGAGTGCTCCGAAATTCCAACGATTCTTCCAATTGAAATTCCGTTGCACTGGTAACATCGCTGGTCGATTCACTAAAGGAATCAGCAATTTGACAGAAACCACTCTTGCCCGGTCGGACAATCGCTCCTTATCGGAGCAACGACCGATCAACATCACTCCCGGTTACGTCCCCAACGCCGAAGGCTCGGCACTTATCGAAACCGGAAACACAGTGGTCATGTGTGCAGCGACTGTGGAAACCAGGGTTCCACCGTGGATGCGAGGTAAAGGAACCGGGTGGGTCACCGCTGAATACTCGATGCTGCCGCGATCGACCAAAGAACGGGTACCCCGCGAACGCATCAAGGTAGGCGGTCGAACACAGGAGATACAGCGTCTTATTGGACGAGCACTTCGATCGGTGACAGATCTTTCTGAACTTGGTGAGATTTCTATCTTGCTCGACTGCGATGTATTACGCGCCGATGGCGGCACTCGAACTGCTTCGATCACAGGCGCCTATGTCGCACTTCATCAGGCACTGAGCGGATTGCTCGAAGCCGGCACGATCGATTCGATTCCTTTGAGCGATCAGATAGCAGCAATCAGTGTCGGCATGGTCGACGGTGCTGTCGTCCTCGATCTCGACTACAACGAAGACTCCGCCGCCGATGTCGACATGAACGTCGTCATGACCGGTGCCGGTGAATTCGTTGAGCTTCAAGGAACAGGCGAAGCGACGACGTTCAGTCGTTCACAGCTCGACGAAATGCTCGGCCTCGCCGAAATCGGAATCGAAAATCTGCTTGGTGCCCAGCAAACGGCACTTGGCCTCTAGACTCAATGGATTTACTCCCAGATATTGAAACCCGCTGTCTGATTCGGCAGCACGACAAGCACGAACAAGAAGAAGAAACACAACACTCATGGCGAAAATTACATCGGTCATCGGACACGAAATTCTCGATTCACGCGGTAACCCGACTGTGGGTGCGACCGTCGTGCTCGACGATGGCACTACAGCTTCTGCGACGGTTCCGTCGGGAGCCAGCACGGGAAGTCGAGAAGCCGTCGAACTTAGAGATGCCGATCCCAACCGATTCGGTGGCAAGGGTGTTCTCAAAGCCGTCGGTGCGGTGAACGGCGAGCTTGCAAAGGCTGTGATTGGACTGCAGGCAGGCGACCAACGGGCCATCGATCAGGTCATGATCGACCTCGACGGAACTCCCAACAAAGGGCGAGTTGGTGCGAACGCTATTCTCGCAATCTCACTCGCTGCCCTCCGAGCAGGCGCAGTCAGTTCAGGCAAAGACGTGTTCTTGCATATTGCCGATCTGGCAGGCAACAACTCGCCAACGGAACTTCCGGTGCCGATGTTCAATGTGCTTAACGGTGGCGCTCACGCGATGGGTTCGACCGACTTCCAGGAATTCATGGTCGTCCCCGCCGGTTTCGACTCGTTCTCCGAAGCAATCCGCTGCGGCGCCGAGATGTACCAGTGGTTGCAAAAGAGACTCCACGCTGACGGTCACGCAACGACCGTAGGCGACGAAGGCGGATTTGCACCGCAGGGATTCACCAATCGTCAGGCTCTTGAGTACGCGACGGCGGCTATCGAAGGTGCTGGCTACAAACCCGGCGAAGACGTCTTCATTGCCCTCGATCCCGCGTCATCGGAGTTCTACATCGATGGCGTCTACGATCTTTCAAGAGAGAGCCGCAAGCTCTCCAGTGAAGAGATGGTCGAAGAGTACGCCACCCTCGCCAGTGACTTCCCAATTTATTCAGTCGAGGACGGTCTGGCCGAAGACGACTGGTCTGGATGGGAAGTCCAAACCGCGAAGACCGGCGACCACATCCAACTCGTGGGCGACGATCTTTACGTAACGCAGGCCCGATACGTGCAACAGGGTATCGACATGAAGGCTGGTAACGCGGTTCTCGTAAAACTGAACCAGGTCGGTAGTGTTTCCGAAACACTAGACACCGTAGCCCTCGCGCAAAACTCAGACTTCGGCGTTGTGATTAGTCACCGGTCGGGCGAAACTGAAGATACGTCAATCGCGGATCTGGCGGTTGGTACTTCAGCAGGCCAGATTAAAACCGGTGCTCCAGCACGTAGTGAGCGCGTTGCAAAGTACAACCGGCTACTCCGAATCGAAGAACTTCTGGGCGATAGGGCACAATACGCAGGTAAGCGGGTTCTGCCGAATTAGAAGCTAGAAATATTTCATCAAGATCAGGTAAAACGGATCAGTAGAGGAACGAACAAGAAAATGGCAAAAACCAAAGTTGGAATTAACGGATTCGGGCGAATTGGTAGGCAGGTGTTCCGCACCATTTCGGAGCGACACGGCGAAACTCTCGAAGTGGTTGCCATCAATGATCTTGGAGATGCAGCAACCAACGCCCATTTGTTCAAGTTCGACTCGACATACGGTCGTTACAACGGAACTGTCGAAGCTGCCGACGGCGCGCTGGTAATCGATGGCCGGAACACAACTTCGTTCTCAGAGCGTGATCCTTCGAAGATCGCATGGGGCGATGTCGGTGCCGAGATCGTTATCGAATCGACCGGATTTTTCACAGACGGTTCGCAAGCGTCCAGTCATCTTGGTAATGGCGTGAAAAAAGTCATCATCTCGGCTCCGGCTAAGAATGAAGATCTTACCGTCGTGCTTGGTGTCAACGACGGCCAGTACGATCCTGCAGCGCACCACGTTGTCTCAAACGCATCGTGTACGACGAACTGTGTTGCTCCGATGGCGAAAGTGCTCCACGAAAGCTTCGGCATCGAGAGTGCTCTCATGTCGACCATCCACGCTTACACCAACGACCAGAATATTCTGGACCAATTGCACAGCGATCTACGCCGAGCACGAGCCGCCGCCAACAGCATCATTCCGACAACTACCGGTGCCGCGAAAGCCGTAACTCTGGTTATTCCGGAACTTACCGGCAAGATCGACGGCATGGCCTACCGAGTTCCAGTCATCACTGGATCGGTAACTGATCTCACAATGAAACTTGAGAGCAAGGCGTCGTTAGCCGACGTGAACGAGGCATACCGACAGGCATCGATGAACGACCCTCTACAAGGCATCCTCGGCTACTCCGACGAACCTCTGGTATCTGTCGATTTCATCGGCAACCCGAACTCATGCACGATCGACTCGCTCGCTACTTCCGCAGTAGGTGATGGATTCATCAAAGTAGTCGGCTGGTATGACAACGAGTGGGGCTACTCCTCACGAACTGCCGACCTCGCCTACTTCATGGTCGAAAAAGGCCTCTAGACCGACTCGCAATCGAATATCAGATTTAAACCCGGGGTGATTATTCGCCACGGATCTTTCCGTTGCGCAAGATGCATACATTTGCACCAACAAATGGTCATTCGTTAGCGGTGCCAAATTCGACTGGAACGTATCCAACGATCCATGCGGATTCTGGCGATTAGCCGTCGTGACGTACAAATTGTATGACCAGAACCTGTTCGGCCTGCTGAACTACGCGGGCGGTGACGGATGGCGACTCGGCCTTAGGCAACCTGATAAGTACAGTGATTGGCAGTCGTACGAAAGCACGAATTGCACAGAGTGGACCTGCCGACGGCTGTCTCCGGGGGGGGCACACACGTTATCGAACTGGTCATTTCAATCTCAAAAACCAGCTATCCCGCGTACGCGGGCGTATAATTTCGTTTAATGCGTCAGGATGACGCAAAGGTGTGACGCGGGTTCGGTGTCGCGATCACAATTCACACAGGTCTCCCAACCCAAAACGGCCATTAGACCCAAAGGGAAGATCTCTAAAAGCCGGAAGGACCATATGAAATGGCAACAACCACTAACGGCACCTCTGCTGGCGCGCAACGTTGGAAAGAAATGTCGAAGCCCGAAGTCGGTGACTGGCGAGTAAAGGGCGGACTTGCCCAGATGCTCAAGGGCGGCGTCATCATGGACGTCGTAACCCCCGATCAGGCAAAAGTAGCTGAAGACGCCGGGGCAGTGTCGGTAATGGCGCTCGAGCGCGTCCCCTCAGACATTCGCCGTGACGGTGGAGTCGCACGAATGTCCGACCCCGACCTGATCTCAGGCATCATCGACGCCGTATCCATTCCTGTAATGGCAAAGGCTCGAATCGGTCACTTTGTTGAGGCCCAGATTCTCGAATCTCTCGGTGTCGATTACTGTGACGAATCTGAAGTTCTAACCCCAGCCGACAATGAGTACCACATCGACAAATGGCGGTACAAAATGCCTTACGTTTGTGGCGCACGAAACATCGGTGAAGCCCTCCGTCGAATCGGCGAAGGTGCAGCGATGATCCGAACGAAGGGCGAAGCCGGTACTGGTGACATCGTTCACGCTGTCACACACGCACGCCAGATCCAGGCCGATATGCGAACGATTCAGAACTCACCTACTGAGGAACTGATGTCGTTAGCACGTGATTACCAGGCTCCTTACGAGCTGGTTGTCGAAGTACACCGCACGGGCAAGCTCCCGGTAGTGAATTTCGCTGCTGGTGGAATTGCCACTCCTGCCGATGCCGCGCTGCTGATGCAGATCGGTGTTGAGGGTGTGTTTGTTGGTTCAGGAATCTTCAAAAGTGACAACCCTGCAAAGATGGCCGATGCCATCGTCCGGGCTACGACTCACTACAACGATCCTGAAATGCTTGCCGAAATTTCTCGTGGACTCGGTGACGCGATGCCAGGAATCGAGGCGAACAAGATTCCTGAAGAGCAGCAACTTCAGACTCGCGGTTGGTAGGCGTCCAAATCACGAACGCAAACGGAAACACACCGCTGCCTAGCATCGGTGTACTTGCACTTCAGGGCGATTTCGCTGAACACATTCAGATGCTCAGCCTGATCGGGATCAACGCTGTCGAAGTTCGGAAGGTACAACAACTTTCTGAAATCGATGGCTTGATCATCCCCGGCGGTGAAAGCACGACCATTGTGAAGCTACTCGGGATGTTCGGATTTATCGACGAACTACGTTCCAGTGTCGATTCAGGAATGGCGTTGTGGGGCACGTGCGCCGGCATGATCGTGATCGCTCGCGAACTTGCTGACCCCTACCCGACTCCGCTGAACTTGATCGACATTGGAGTAGCGCGCAACTACTTTGGGCGGCAGGTCGATAGTTTCGAGGCGGAACTTGAGATCCACGGCATTGAAGGTGACCCTATGCGAGCGGTGTTCATCCGGGCACCGATCGTTCAGGACACCGGTACTGACATTGAAACCCTCGCAACCGTACCGGCGACTGATGACGGTCGACCCGAGCAGGCGGTAGCCGTGAAAAAGGGCCGTGTGCTTGCCACATCGTTCCATCCAGAACTCACGCAGGACACACGCCTGCACTCGTTGTTTGTAAAATTAGCTGACGAGTCACGAATAGACGCCGCCCGCCGTAAACCGGAGGAAACCCCAAGCACAGCATGATCCGCCACCTTCACCCAACAGATTCACCCGGACTGCTACAGTTCAGCCAGTCTTCGGGTCGGGGTGAGACGTGCACTTTAGTAGGTGCGCTCCGAGGCGGACCAGGTGGATTTCCGACGGTCAAGTACGCAAGCATCGCCCTATCGCCACGCGCCTGGCAAAGCTGCTGGGTTGAGGCACGGCGGGGTCGAATCGATGGCGTGCTTCGAGCAGGTCCTCGATCAGGACCGCAGGCGTGGGAAGTCGGCGAACTCTATCTTCGCAATTCAAAATCCGAACTCGCACTCGACCTTTTTGAGCAGATCGCTATTCCTGCCGGTGGTGCTGGTGCTCATCGAATATTCACACGTGTTCCCACGAACAGCGCTGTCAGGGAAGACGCTCGCAAAGCGGGTTATGCCACGATTTATCGTGAAACTGTTTATCGCTCAGAATCTGCGACAACGGCCATGAGCAGACTTGGCATCCCCGATCATCCGCTCCAACTCCGACCACGAGTAGAAACCGACGATCCTTCGTTGTTCCGATTGCACAATGCAACGACGCCTGTCGAGGTACGAATGAAATCGGGTCAAACATCGCAGGACTGGCTTGCCGGATCGGAACGACTCGGTCGAAAAGCATCAGAGTGGATATTTGAATTGTCCACCGGTGAACTTGGTGCGGTGGTCCAACGGAATTCCACCCGTACCGGTCACATGTTCAGCCTCAATTGGGTGACCGAGGCCGGACCGGAACTGCCTAGACTGGTAGCTGCTGCGTTGGCAGAAAGCAAAGACGTCCCTGTATCGACCGCAGTACCTGAATACCGACCGGCGCTATCACACTTACTTGTGACACTCGGTTTCACGGAACGGGCGCAATATGAAGTAATGGTAAAGCCACTCGCACAAACCGTGTCGGAAGCGCACCGAGTGTTTGCCGCAATCAGTTAGCTAGCCCAAATGCCCAGAATCCTAAAACCAAGGAGAAGTTCGAACTGGTAGATCCCAACGCACAGGTTGCCGACGACCTCGAAGCATTCGTCGGCATATTCCCCGACGAAATCGCTAACTCGCTCAGAGAGTGTGAAGCTATCAATGATCTAGTCGAAGTTATTCTCGATCTCGGAAGGAACCCGGAAGCGCGTTTCTCCGTCGATCAGGCAACACTCAGCGAGTTCGAAGTTACGCGGGAGCAGATCACGCACGTCGTCGAGCAGGTCGGCCACTTCGGTGATGACAATCGTGCAGGAATCGAACGGACTCTACACCGAATTTCCGTAATGCGAAATCGCGCCGGTGAACCAGTTGGGCTTACCTGCCGTGTTGGTCGTGCCGTATACGGATCAGTTCGACTTATCGAAGATCTCATTCGCTCCGGCAAGAGCGTACTTATTCTGGGACGACCAGGCGTCGGCAAGACGACCATTCTTCGTGAAACCGCGCGAGTTCTCGCCGATGAAGCTGGTAAACGTGTTGTTGTCGTTGACACCTCGAACGAAATTGCTGGTGATGGTGACGTTCCGCATCCGGCAATCGGACGAGCTCGCCGAATGCAAGTGGCAAACACCAGCCTTCAGCACAACGTGATGATCGAAGGTGTCGAGAATCACATGCCCGAAGTCATCGTTATCGACGAGATGAGCACCGAGCTTGAAGCTCTGGCAGCTCGAACGATCGCTGAACGTGGCGTTCAGTTGGTGGCAACAGCCCACGGCAACTCACTTGCCAACGTAATCTCAAACCCGACTCTCGCTGACCTCGTCGGCGGTCAACAAACCGTAACGCTCGGTGACATCGAAGCACGCCGACGCCGCACTCAAAAGACGGTTCTTGAACGTAAACATGATCCGACCTTCGACATTGTCGTTGAAATACGTGAACGTAACGCTGTAGCGATTCATCCCGAAGTAGGTACCGCTGTCGACCGCATGCTCCGTGGCATCTCGATTCCACAGGAAGCACGACGTCTTCAGGCCGATGGGCGAGTCGAAACTGAAGTCGAGGAGATGCCTGGCACGGAGTCGGAATTCGTACCCGCACCGTTCGATGTCAACGAAGTAGGCCGAGGTCGATCACGTCGAAGCCATGATCGACCTCGGGGGCGTGCTACACCCAACGGTACAGCCCGTTCTGAGCTCGAGCTCGATTATCTCGGTGATTCGTCCGAACCGCCAAAACAGATCGTAACCAAGGTCTTCCCGTTCGGAATACCGAAGACTGCAATTACCGAAGTAATCAAGGAAACCAACGCCCCGGTTGAGGTGGTCGATTTCGCTGATACTGGCGAGATCTTTGTCACGACTAAATCGCATTACAGCCGGCGCCCAACTGCAGTTCGCCGAGCCGAACGAGATGGCGTAATGGTTCATGTACTGCGCCGCGGTACCAAGGAACAAATCAGGCAGTTCTTGAAGCGATTCGGTCAGGAAAAGACACGCGCCTCGCACGTCGAGGATGTCGATTTTGACGATCTCAACGAGAGCGGTCGTTCACGCGAAGCGCTGAAGGAAGCCGAGGTTGCGATAAGTCGTGTCGTTTCGGGTGAGCAGCGCGTCGAGTTGATGGCGCAACCACCGTATGTTCGCCGACTCCAACACGGACTGGCCGCCCGCAATAATCTTGGCTCTGCGAGTATGGGCAGAGAGCCGTCACGACGCGTTGTAATCCGGCTGCGCAAGCGATAGGGTTCAAGCCAGAAATTCGAGGCGCCGCACAGCCTCAGGTACAACAAAGAACGAGGAATGGTCAGTGACTGCTCAATCGCAGGAAGAAATGGACTTTGGAGCAGAAGGCGAGCGCATGCAAAAGCGCACTGTCGGGGGTGGGCTGCTGATCACGTTTGAGGGGGGCGAAGGAGTCGGTAAATCGACTCAGGCCGAGCGTCTGTTCAACAAGCTCCAAACATTTGGCATCGACGCTATTCATGCACAGGAGCCGGGTAGTTCCGATCTTGGGAACAATGTTCGACGTTGGATCAAACGTGCGAACTCATCGTCACCACTAGCCGAAACCTTGCTTTTCGAAGCTGCTCGTGCCCAACTGATGTTCGAGACCATTCGTCCTGCACTCGACGCAGGCAAGGTTGTGGTGCTCGATCGATATACCGACTCCACTCTGGCATATCAGGGTTACGCTCGTGGCGGTGACCTTCAAACGATCGGCCAACTGAACAATATTGCGACAGCTGGATTAACACCGCACCTGACAGTTTTGCTCGACCTTGATCCCAAAGTTAGTCTTGCGCGGGTTTCAAACAAACCCGATCTGTTTGGTGGGGACACCGGTCCTGGCAACACCCGGGTGGACGATGAAAGCCAACGACGGTTCGAGGAACAGCCACTCAAGTTCCACCAGAACATCCGCAATGGTTATCTGGAGTTGTCGAAGCGCGATCCGCGCTGGTGTGTCATCAAGGCCGATCAGGCGGGGCATCGAATTGCCGACGCCATCCTCAAGCGAGTTCGCCGTCTGCTGATCGAACGCGAAATTCCCGAAAGCATTTTCAAGAGCTGAATACCGGCTCCTACTTGTTCCTTCTCCCCGAGAGGAAAGGTTGGAATAGGTGGGAGGCGACGCACAACCCTGCTTAATAGAGATCCGGAAGATCCGGAATCAAGTTCAACAATTACTGCGCACCTGAGGCTTTACAGGGTCTTATCACCGGTTCCCAGGCTGATCTGAGTGTAGCAGTAGCGCAGCCACTGGTGGAAGAAAGTGTTTCGATGCATCCGCCAACGGTTAACCGGATTTGCCGGGTCGAAATTGTGAACCGGTAGAACCGTGTCATCGTCGGCATCCCGAATAACTTCATACGCCAACCTGCTCGAACTGTATTCAGGATGTCCCTGGTGCATTAGCACTTTGTGGTCGCAAGTCTCGAAGATCGAATAACCCGATTCTGGACCGTGTGCCAGCAGGTTGATTTTTCCGAGATCCCTGGCTCGCAATAGATCCGAGTCCGACATCCCTGCCATTCGACTCTGTGGCGCAAGGAACGCATCGTCCATTGCGCCCATGATGTAGTGCTCCTGATCAAGATTGTTCAGTTCGTACACACCGAACAATTTTTGTTCAAAATCTACCTTGCTAACGCCTTCGAGGTAGGCGAGAGCGAACGCTCCCCAGCATATTCCGAGTGTATTGGGCGTGTTCTCACGGGAATCCTTCACTATATCTGTGAATTCGTTCCAGTAAGCAACATCTTCAAACTTGAGATGCTCGACCGGAGCTCCTGTAATGATCAGCCCGTCCAAATTCGAATCTTTAGTCGCCTCTTCGTAACTCACGTAGTGGCTATCGAGGTGACCCGGTTCCCAGGTCTTGTACTGGTGCGACTCCAGACGAATCCAAATAGGCTCGATTTGTAGCACCGAAAGCCCCAGCGGCAACAGCAAGTTAAATTCATACTGTTCACCAAGCGGCATAATGTTCATGATGCCGATCCGCAGCGGTCGAATGTCCTGTTTCTCAGCCTGCGGGACGGGAACCCATTTCACGCGGCTCTGCTCAATTTGCGGAAGTGCGTGATAGTTCGTTGGAAGAATAAGTGTCATAAAGAGAATTGCCGACCACGAACGATAGTGGTCGCTCGTGATCGGCAGTTTGTTTACGGTCGATTTAGCCGATCTCTCCGAAGGCGGTCTGGAAGTCATCCTTGATGTCTTCGATGTGTTCAAGTCCAACTGACACACGGACCATACTCGGTGTCACCCCAGAAGAAAGCTGATCTTCCTCTGAGAGCTGCTGATGAGTCGTCGATGAAGGATGAATTACCAGAGTCTTCGCATCACCAACGTTTGCCAAGTGGCTCGCCAACTGCAGGCTGTCGATGAAAGTGACTGCATCGTCATATCCACCGTTGAGCTCGAAGTTCAGCATCGCACCTGAACCTCGCAACGTGTACTTGTTAGCAAGCTCGTGATACGGACTCGACTTCAGCCCTGGATAGGCGACGCTCTTAACGTTGGGATGACCCTCAAGCCATGTCGCCAGTTCGAGTGTGTTGGCGGTGTGTCGCTCGACACGCAGGCTCAATGTCTCTAGACCCTGAATGAGCAGGAACGAGTTGAACGGCGACTGAGCTGGTCCCCAGTCACGCAAACCCTCGAGTCTTGCTCGCATGGCAAATGCCACGTTTCGGCCTTCCGGTACGCCTAGCATGTTGCAAATGTCGGATCCAAATCCAAATGCATCCCAGTGGACCAGGCCGTGATACGCATCACTCGGTTCTGAGAAAAGTGGGAACTTACCGTTACCCCAGTCGAATGTACCGGCGTCTACTATCACACCCCCAATTGTCGTTCCGTGCCCACCAATCCACTTGGTGGCACTTTGAACAACAACGTCAGCACCGTGGTCGATCGGTCGGATAAGGGCGCCACATGCGCCAAGAGTGTTGTCGACCACGAAAGGAATATTGTGCTTCTTTGCAACAGCAGCAACCTTCTCGAAATCGGGAACGTTGAACCGCGGATTGCCCATTGATTCTAGGTAGATTGCCTTTGTGTTGTCGTCGATCAGTTTCTCGAACTCTTCAGCAGTGTCATCCGCAGCGAATTTTGCGGTGATACCTAGACGAGGGAACTGTGCCTTGAACTGGTTCCAAGTTCCACCGTAGAGGTAAGGAGAGGACACGAGGTTGTCGCCAACCTGCATCATATTGGTGATCGCCAGGAACTGAGACGACTGACCAGAAGCCGTTGCCAGTGCTGCCATTCCACCTTCGAGGGCAGCCGCTCGCTTTTCGAACACGTCGGTCGTCGGATTCATGATACGGGTGTAGATGTTGCCGAACTCTGCGAGGCCGAACAGGTTCGCACCGTGCTCGGCACTGTTGAACACGTACGAAGTCGTTTGATAAATCGGAACCGCTCGCGCGTTCGTGGTCGGATCGGGGTCCTGACCCGCGTGTAGTTGTAGAGTCTCGTATCTGTAATCGCTCATTACTTTCCTAACCGATCCTTAAAACGGGTATGTCTTTATATTGAATCTGCCAAGGGCCTCACGAATCGAAAACTTTTTCCCGTGCACCCGATCGCTAAATCATCACCAGAACAGCAAGTCGAAAATGGCATTGATCTTGTGATGGGCAGTTGCGACCATCAGCGTCGATAATTCCGGCGCCAATGAATAATAACTGACAATTACCTCCTACGAGCCGCCAGTTGCGAATCACGTGGTGATTCAGACAGTTCTAAGAACGCAGCCCGCCCACGAACCACGTACCCTACAGAATCTGCGAGAGGAGCAGCTTGGTTCGATCTTCATGAGGGTTAGTGAAGAAGTGCTAGGGTGTTCCTTCTTCAACCATTTCTCCGCCGTCCATGAAAAGGAACCGATCGGCAACTGCTCGGGCGAATTCCATTTCATGAGTCACCACCAGCATCGTCATTCCCGATTTAGCCAGTTTGACCATCACGTCCAAAACTTCTTTGATCATTTCGGGATCGAGCGCAGATGTCGGCTCGTCGAACAATACAGCAGCCAGCGCTCGAGCGTACTTAACGTCCTGACCTGAGAAGCTGCCGTCTGGTTCGAGATTGCCGAATCCCGGTTTGCTGTCTTTCGCACCACCTATGATCTTTCTATGATCTTTTCGCGATCCTGAACACTCTTGAGCGTTGCGACCGCCACAAGCCCAATCACAAAGAAAGCCATCAACAACAATAGATTTTTTGATGCGCGCATAAGACACTTTTGATTTATCCGGTAAGACTCAGCCCCTTTAGTCAACATGTGAGCGAGAGCATGTTGCATGCGTCCATTTTTGGTCAAATGGCACCAATTTGCACGAATTCTGTTCTCAGTTCGATCACGGCGACATTTTTCTGCGCCAGTGTGTGAATTCGGTCATGATTGCGAAACAGGAATATCGGAAGGACCGCTCGGAGAGAGAGTAGGAACTGCCTAGGCGACGGCTTCGTGGACTGCAGCGAGCACACGCTTAAGTCGCCGATCGTGTTTTGGCTCACCGGGCATGCCGTTGAACACAAGCGAAACGGTTAATCCTTTTTCGGGGTCGGCGAACCCCGTAGATGATTCCTTACCGCCATGCCCGAACGTTGTTTGCGACGCTGCAGTTCCGTAACCGTATGGAACTGCAGGGCTATGTCGCTGGCTATCGATAAAAAATCCGAGTCCACGATCCATCACAACACCGAAGGTCTCGTCCAGAATTCCGTCATGCTGCCGGGTAGTTAATGAAGCAAGAATCGATTCAGAAATTACCCGCTCCCCATCTGGTGCAATTCCACTGTTGAGCAACATCGAGTAGAAATTCACCATGTCGTGTGCAGGTCCGTGAAAGCTACTGCCGGGTCGAACGAACCGACCCAGTCGTTCAGGTACATACGCAGGATTCAGCGACATGGGTTGTCGACGGGAATCATGCATCATCCCGAGTCGGTCACCGAGATCAGTGGCCATTAAAGGATCGACATTCGGAAACGTGGAGTCCATGTTCAGTGGACTCAGAACAAAATCCTGAACGAAATCTTCGAACGAAATTCCACTTGCACGCTCGATCAGTTCGCCAAGAATGTGCCATCCAGAGGTTGGTATGTAAGCGGAACGCTCCCCGGGAACCCAACCTTCGTGCATGCGTGAATCACCAAGGCTAACGATAACCTCAGCACAGTTTGCCCCACCATCAGCCAATGCATCGTCCGCCAGACCCGCCGTGTGATTCATCAGATGCCGAATTTGAACCGATGATTTACCGTCCGCAGCAAACTCTGGAATGTGAACGGCAACGCGGTCGGCAACGCTCAATCGACCCGAGTCGGCGAGAATTCCAATCGCGACCGCCGTAATAGGCTTTGCCGATGAAAACAGCGGCATCACAGAGGCACTCGTCAGTGGGATTCCCGAACCAGCAACCGTCTCACCAACGGCGAAATCAGCGACCACTTCGCCATGAAGCGCGACGCACAATTGTGCACCGGGATGCAGTCCCTCTTGAATCTGCTGCTCAAGAAGGTTTTTTACCGGCTCGAAGGCCGGCGGAATTATTGGTTCGGTCTCTGTGTCGTGCGTGCTCACGTCTTCATGGTATTGACGGAGCGTCCCTGTAGTCCACCTGAATTACTCGATCCATCGATACGTAGCATGGCTTTCACACCGCACGGCTTGCGAGTATTCTCGTGAAGCCAACAATCGGGCCGCCAGAGAAACAGCAAATAGACCGGAGCAAATACGGGTGAATAAGAACACACTGAAGCAGAAGCTAAACGATGGCAAAACAACCATCGGTCCGTTCGTTGGACTTCCCTCTCCCGGTATGACCGAAACTATGGGCTGGATGGGTTTCGATTTCGTAGTTATCGACTGCGAGCACGGACCTATGGATTTCGAAACCGCTGAACATATGATTCGTGCTGCTGAACTTTCCGGTACCACGGCAATTCTTCGTATCGGACTCAACGAGCAGCAGCATATTCAGCGTTATATGGACGCCGGCGCAGCAGGCGTAATGATTCCGCTCATCAATAATGGTACCGATGGCAAAAAGGTCGTCGATGCTGTGAAGTACCCTCCGATGGGCAAGCGAGGCGCGTTCGCAGGTCGAAACGCCCGATTTGGTCTGCAAGACATGGCCGAATACATCAAGGAATCGAACGAAGAAACCTTTGTTTCACTTCAGATTGAAACCCTTGAAGGGATCGAAAACGCCGACGAGATCATTGCTACCGAAAATGCCGACGCCATCTTCCTCGGCCCCGGCGACCTCTCAGTGAATTTTGAAATTCCTGGCCAAATGATGAGCGACAAAGTTGTCGACACGATCCAGGATTTGCATGTACGAATCACCGCTGCTGGTAAGCACACTGGAACACTGGGTGTGACCGTCGATCAGACCGTTTTCTGGCATGAGCGTGGCATCAAGTGGATCGTCAGTTCTGCACCGAAATTCATGCAGGCCGGAGCCGCCAACTACCTCGCAGGTGTCAAAGATCCGTTGGGGCTGTAGGATCAATGTCAAATCCACGCTTCACCCCGCACCAGGCAGTAGGCAATCGCCTGAAGGCGCGTGGTGAGTCATTCGACGACATGCGGGTTGGCAAGAAGGTATTGCTCACCTGGACCGAGAAATGGGCTGAGGAACTTTCCGATGCATTGGGAGCCATTCCGGCCCCTCGAACAATGTTTATCGACACGTTCTGGCTTCGCACGGTCGATACCGCTGAGGATGGCATCACAGTAGCGTTCGCACCGATTGGCGCACCTGGAACGATCATGCTCATGGAGGACCTGATCGCCTGTGGTGCTGAATCGTTCGTAGGCGTTGGTGCATCAGGCGGGCTCGATCCCGATCATCCAGTTGGCGACGTGCTCATCCCGAACACGGTGAAGATAATCGACGAAGGCACGTCGCAGCACTACCCGCCCAACAACGACCCAACCGCAAATCAATCGCTGGTCGCCGTCCTTTCTGGGCTTATCGAAAAACACGGTGGCCGCACGACGAACGGCGATTGGTGGACGACCGACGGCTTCTATCGTGAAATGACCGATGATATCGCACGACACGCCGACGCCGGTATTCTCGGTGTCGATATGGAATCATCGGCGATGTATCGTGTCGCCGAACATCGTGGCGTTTCGGCTTGCAACATGCTCGTAGTTAGCGATGAACTATGGACCGAATGGAACTACGGCATCGACTTCTCCGAGTTCAAAACCGGAGTCGGTACGATGCAAGCCGCAGCGTTGGAATGGGCGCGTACTCCAATCCCCTCTCCCTTACAGGGAGGGGGCTAAGGTGTGGGTTCGGGCGTTTCAACCGCCAATTTTCGCACCCTCCAGCCCACGCGATTTTGAATCAAGTTCAGAATGCCAATGTATGTGTCGGCTTATCTGAACTCGCAGACTTACCCACCCAGGATCTTTTGACGCACTGATTCGAGTACTTCGGCGGCAATTTCGATTGCGTGAGCAGAATCGGTCGCGTCGTAAAGATGTGCCGGAATTGCCCCACCGACGGCATCAGGATTACGCGCGCCGAGTGCGTGTTTATCAAGCAGTGCCCCAACCGATTTCACGAAATCGAACGAGGGATCAAGTGCCATGGCGTCTTCACAGAGATCAGAAAGATGATCGCCCCATACCATCTCGGCACCCTTCGAGTAGAGAAACCCTTTCACAGCTTTCACTGCAGTTTCGTGAGCGAGGAAACACGCAAGCGCATGTCGTTCCTGATCGGCGTTCGCTCGGGCAGCCTCCAGATCGGCATCAGCCTGGGCAAGCCAGTTCGCGGAGGAGTCTCGACTAGCCATAACGCCTATCCATAAACCTTTTCGCCGTTGTTGGCAGCATCCCGAAGCAGTGGATCAACACCGCTCGGATTCTCGAATTCGTCCGGCGTGTATACGAAGAAATTGATTCCGATTCGTGGTCGTAAATGCGTCGTCCAGAAATCGGCGCGCCGGTGGACTGGTTCGTCGGTTTCTTGAACGACGAGGAGATCGAGAACCGTAGCCGGACCGATCTCACCACGTGCGAACGACCCGACTAGGAACATCGATGTCATGCCGAGCTGCGGCATTTCGTCGACCAGTCGCTGTAGCTCAGTATCGAGCATCTGCCGACGCTGTGTACCAAAGCCGTACATCATTGGCATGTGGACACCCTCGTCAGTCCAACAACATAACCAACAATCGGTTCATCTGCATTCCAACAAGTGGTGAGCCACATCAAACTGTGTACAGCGAAGGCGCACTCGGAGCTTCGTAAATCTGATCTTCAGTCAGCTCGTACGCCTCTTTCTGGTACACCTGGATCCGGTGCGAACCGGCATCGGGAATGTACATAAGATCGCCAAACAACCGAACCGACGCCGGTCCCCGTAGAAGCCGCTCGTCGACGAGATCAATTAGCTCTCGCGAACGCAGTACCTTCGGGTTGGCAGTAATGTACGTTCGACCACTCTTCGAAAGTCCTGCGTTGCCGGTGAATACGTCGACGAAATTACCATTCTCACCGAATAATTGAACACGATGATTCCCGCGATCGGCAACATAGATATCGCCGTGCATATCGACCGAAATCCCGGCTGGCCGACAGAGTTCACCGCGGCCGTCGCCTGAAGTTCCGAACTGCAGCACATATACACCGTCCGCGGAAAACTTCTGCACACGGTCGTTGCGCCAATCGGAGACAACAATCGAGCCGTCGTCGGGATCAACGCCTACACCCCACGGCATATTGAACTGGCCGTCACCACCGCCAAACTCACCGAAAGACGATACAAACGCGCCATCCACCGTGAATATCTGAATGCGATGGTTCATCGTGTCGGCGACGATCAAGTTACCGTCGGCGTTTAAAACAATTCCAGAAGGGCGATCAAGCTGACCTTCTCCTGATCCGTGTTCACCCCATGAGTTGATCTTTGCTCCGTCGTGGTTCCAGAAACTGATCGTGTGGTTTCCCTCGTCGGAAACGACCAGATAACCATCAGAGCCCTCAATAATCTGAACCGGCCAAACAAAATCCTTACCGATCACATCGTTGTCTTCATCATCCCAGTTGGTTCGACGAATTTCTCCGCCCGAGCCGTCGGTCCTTGTCAAAACGAATATTTCGCCGCTGTCGAGCGCCAGAACGTCAGCCGGCGAAGTTGTTACCCGGCGCATTCCGAGAGTGCCGTAGTAAGGGAATGCAGCTCGGAGCAGTGCGTGTGGTTTAGTCATTACGTGTTCCTAATTCGTTTGATTAGCTGATCGAGCTAGACCATCGTCTTCGTGTAGGGATTGAACTGTTCAAACTGCCCACCGACGATGTCGATCGGATCAAGGCCCATCCACTGTTTCAAGATCGTCGAATAAACGCTTCGGAAGTCGATCGTGAAGTCCATGTCCTCGCCAAATTTCCAATCGGCAACGGCCAGCGATGGGTACTCGGAGTAGAGTCCGCCTTTCACGTTTTCACCGATCAGGAATGCACCGCCGCCTGTGCCATGATCGGTGCCTGATCCGTTGTCCTTGATACGTCGACCGAACTCGGTAAACACGAGGATGCTCACTTCTTCCGCGGCGTTGTTATCACGAAGGTCCTGCATGAAATCTTCAATCGCATCCGTTAGTTCCTGAAGCAAACGAGCGTGCGTCGGCACTTCCTGGGCATGGTGATCGTAACCGGCATGGTTCGTGTAGAAGATTCGGGTGCCAAGACCGGTCGTGTGGACCCGTGCGACATCCCTTAGTGACTTGGCTATAGGATTGTCGCTGTATTCGACTTTCGACTTGTACTGCCTGGGAGCTTCGGCAAGCATGTCCGCACCGGTTAGAACGTTGTTTCCTGTCTGGCTCAGGTAGTTCATCACCTGACCGGAGCCTATTGCCGGTGTGTACATGCGTTGGAATATCTGTAAGTCGCGATCGCGCTCTTCCTGCAGCTCGATGCCCGACATAAGGCCGTAGTTGTCGAGGTCACCTACCGACGTGGCAACAACACCAGGTGCAGCCAACGCTCGAGGAAGTCCCCGACCGAAATTTACTGCGGTTACCGGATTTTCGCTTGCAGGGTCGATCTCGCGAATAACCTTCGCGAGCCAACCTTCAGTGGCAACAATTTCCGGCTCGCATGTGTGCCAGATGTCCATCGCCCGGAAGTGCGACCTGCTCGCGTGTTCGGTTCCAACACCCTGAACAATTGCCATCTTGCCCTGCTCGTAGATTCGCTTGAAGGCCGCTGCCGAGGGGTGCCATGCAAGCGTGTCGGTGAACGGCAACGATCGATCGTCAGGAACACCAACGAGGGGACGGTTGTCGTAGTAAATACCCTCTGTGAACGGTATTACCGTGTTCATGAAGTCGTTCCCACCTGAAAGTTGAACGACTACCAGCACGGGATCTTTCGTCTTTCCGTTCTTCTCTGCGGTGGTCATAATTGGTTCTCCATCGTTGAAATCGTTCGAAACGGGTGGTGTGTCACTTAGTACTGAGAATCAAGCGAACTGAAATTCTCGAGCCGAAACAACAAGCGTGAGCATCTGAACAACCCGGGCAGAACTGGTCTCATCTGCGGTCTCAGAGCCCCAGTCCAGCACGCCTTCAGATTCCGCATGTGCAACCAATGCATCACGGGTTTCTGATGCAACTTCGAGTGGGCCAACGAGTTCGAGCACGCAATCGACGAGTTGCTCGGGAGTCGTCTGGCCAACTCCAGCTTTGATGCGTTCAATGATCGCCTTCACTCCGGGTTTGGTCGGATCATTCAGTGTGTCGATGGCGTAGTTGACTCGCTCGGTGAGCGTACCGCCATCGATCCACTCTTTACCGGTGTGCCAACCTTCAACGCTGGGCGGATCCATTAATTTCTGCCCCATGGCTACGATCGTGCCTTCGAGGCTGTGCAGATTCGGCGCTGGCGCGGCATACTCTCCAGAAAGTTTCAGCACGCCCGCCACAAACTCGGTCGGTGACTTCACGTGCTTGAAGCGAGCTGCCTTGAACCAGTCGGAATTGAACATCACCCGCAAAACTGACTTAATGTCAGCATTTGAATCCATCCACGCCTTCACCAGATCGTCGATGGCACCGGGATCGGCTGGTGGTTCGATGCTCCATGCCGGCACCTGCGCCTCGTCGGCGACGAAGAAGTTGTAGAGGTGGCGACCGATGAAGCGAGCGGTTGCCTCCTGCCTGGCAATGATGTCGACAATGTCCCCACCATCAAGGTTGCCAGTGTGACCTAGGAACGTTTTCTCTCCGAAATCGTGGTCATCCTCTCTGAAGAGGTAGTCGACTGATCGCTGACCGTACGGATACAGCGGAACCGGTTGCTTATACGTCCAACCGGTGAACGCTCGTGCTGCGCTCTTGATGTCGTCTTCCGTGTAGCTGCCGATACCCATCGAAAACAGTTCAAGGATTTCACGACCGTAGTTCTCATTGATCGCATCGCCGTGATTTTCGTTATTGTCGAGCCAGAAAATCATTGCCGGATCCTGCGAGATACCTAGGAGCAGAGTCCGGAAGTTTTCCATGCAGTTCTCTCGAAGCATCTGGATATGATCGACGATAGTCGGGGTGTGCTCGCTCTTTGTCCAACCAGTAGCAAACACACCGTGCCAGAACAGTGTCATCTTCTCTTCGAGCGGTCGATCAGTGTTGATCATCCTGTAGAACCAACGGCCATTCCAAACCGCTGGATTATCGATCGCAGCGTGCAGGTGCGGGTAGAACCGGGTGAGCACTTCATCCTCTGGCTCTGCGAATCGTTCGGGATTCAGTAGATCGTCCACCACATCTTCATAACTTCGAGCAGTGTATCGCTCAAGCTCAGCGCGGTCGGATCCAAATCCGGCACGTCGAAGTAAGTGGGCCATCAATGAAAGGTCGGTCGAAGCGGCTGTTGTCATGTCGATCCTCGGATTTTCGCGGCTAATCCACAGTGTGGTCGCACTTTATCGCATTTCCGTGCTGTTTGAGCATTTAAGGCGATATTCGTTGCTATCCTCCCCATCATGGAAAAAATTCCAGGTCTTCCGAAGCTGGTAGAGTGCACAATATCGAGCAGGGAGTGAAAGACAACTTGCAGAGTCCGATCGAACTCGGGACATCCCTTTCGACACACTACGGTCAGTTACTTGAACGGCCGGTCGTGTACACACAGGGTGTTGCGTTGAGCGGAAGGCTTCGTCTTCACGAACTCCGCCCAGATTCGGATGACCCGTCCATTGACATTGCTTCAACTGTCGCCGAATACGTAACAACTCCAGCGAAACTTTTCAGTGAAACTGATGGCACAGCGAACTACGCGGGTTTCTGCTGGGCAGACGAGCTGGCAATGTCGACCGATGACGATCGATATCTCGAATTGCTAGGCACTGTTGCCGATCGGTTCGGACCAACCATCGAAGACGGACCGCTCGATCCCGACATCAGGGTTGAGGATTTTTTCTTCGCGTCGACAATACTTGGGCGGGCGTTCCACAGCACACTTAATTACAAATACATCGATCTGCTCAGCGAGTTTCTTCTTTCGGCAGATACTCTCCAGCCGAATGGCCTCTGGTGGCACTGCAAGGCATCCCCGTTTTACTGGGGTAGAGGAAACGCATTCGCCGCCCTCGGTTTCGCGGAAGCGCTCACCTATCTACCCGAGGATCACCCCTCTCGACCCGAACTGCTCCACACCCATATCCTGCACCTAGAAGGACTGGTGCGCCATCAGCACGAGTCAGGCATGTGGCATCAGGTCATCAACATGCCAAACACCTATCTCGAATTCAGTGCGACTGCAATGATCGGATACTCGATAGCCAGAGGACTACGCGAAGGATGGCTTTCGGACGAGTGGCAAGAATTTGCCGGCAGAGCGTGGCGTGGTATCGCCCAGAGAACCACCGAGAACGGTGAACTCGAACACGTATGTGTCGGCACTGGCCCGCTTGCGACAATCGACGAATATGTGAATCGATCGTACACCGACGGACTCGATGACAGAGGTGGTGCCATGGCCCTGTGGTTTGCGGTGGAAATGGCTCGTCTGGAAGCGGGCGTTTAGCCAGTCGCGAAACGTTCGATTCCGAACTCGGCAATTGCGATATCGGTCTCTCCCGTCGTAACCAGATCAGCAATAGCGCGTCCGATCACCGGTGCAAGCAAGATACCCTTACCTTCCGTACCAGTCGCGACAAACACTCCATCTTTGCCAGGAATCTTGCCGAGAATCGGATCACCATCGGGAGCGACAGGACGCATGCACGCCGTGTGCAAAACAAGCTGATGCGACTCCAGTTCCGGCAACATCCTCATCCCGCGCTGCGAAAGCGATTCCAACGCTTCGCCAGAGGGTGTTACATCGAAGCCGGTACCGTCCTGAGAGGTCGCTGCCAACCACGTTGCACCATCGCCTTTTTGAACCACTGAACAAGAGCTACCGAGCGTGAAACCATGGATGTGGATCCCGAGCGGAGGATCCAATCCCTCAACTCGAACGATCTCGCCTTTCTGAGGGACAATCGGAATGTCGGTTTCCGCCCACAATCCTGCCGTACCTGACCAGGGGCCCAGTGCTAGCACGACCGCGTCGCAATCGATCCTGTCACCGCCAAGGTTCACGCCAACGGCGCGATCTTTCTCATAAATGATTCCGGTTGCTTCGCCAAGGACGATCTCAACGCCACGTGATTCAGCTGCCTGAGCAGTGGCAAGGGTCAGGTTGTAGCTATCGAGCATGATGACTTTTTCGACTAGCACCCCGCCGTAGATATCCTCGGAAATACGAGGTTCCATCTTCCGAACATCGGCCGGCTCCAGCCAGGTCGAGTGGAATTCCGAGAACGCTTTGATTCGATTAACCTCAGCCTTGAGTTCGGGAATTTCCGACTCCTCGAGGGCAAGCTCCACATGCGGGACAGTTAGGACTTGTGCGTCTACGCCCGATTCTTCCTGAACGGGGCCCAACAGCTCTTTATACATCGAAAATGATTGGTGATTGAGTGATTCGATATTCCCCGTTTCGTTCGTGGGATTTAGTAGACCAAGAGCGAAACCAGATGCATGATTGCCGATCGAGTCACGCTCGATGATCGTGACACTAGAACCTTCACTCGCCAGCCGATATGCGATCGAGGAGCCAACTATTCCTCCACCAACAATCACTACGTCGCTATGGGATCTCATAACACCGTCTCCTGCGATTTCATCCAGTCGGCGAGAATTCCCCGATCGTGCTCGAAGGCCAGTTCGGGTAGATCATCGATACTAAATACTCGGACATCAAGGTTTTCATGATCGGCAGATTCGAGCTTCCCGCCGGTCACTCTCGCTTCGTAGACCACTAGGATGATCGAATTACCTTCCTCTGAGTACAATCCAACCAAACGTTCGACATCCACTTCAAGTCCACATTCTTCGAGAACTTCTCTCTCAACAGCGTTTTCCAGCTTCTCGCCACGATTTACGTAACCGGATGGGAAGCTCCACTTACCGATGGCAGGCTCGATGGCACGTTGAACCATGACGATACCGCCATCCATCGGCACGATCGCGGCGCCGACTACCTTCGGATCGTTCCAGATCGTTCGACCACAATCGGAACAGGCTGGGTGTCCGTGCGGTCCCCGCTTTAGATCGGGAAGATCGGGTTCGTGTACATCAATCAAGTAACGATGAGCCCTTGCTCGCTTATAAAACTGATATCCCGTCTGGATTGTACGAGTGTGGCGACTCTAACAGAGCCAACGCCCTTCAGTAATTTTCCACCGACAAGGCAGAATAGCTAAAATACCTTCACGGCCAGTGATTTGGAACGTCGACGGTGACCCCGCGAACGACCGTAACGATTGATATGCGATCAGTTCTCAACAACAAAATTGTTCGATATACGGTGATAGTTCTGGTCGTCTTTGTACTGATCGCTATCGTCGGTGGGGGGTGGTATTTCTCGGGAGTTCTTGAAAAAGATGGATTGCGAGTAGACCACGAACCTGGTGAGTTTCGAGTGAAAATCACCGACATCGGTCCCGATACGATCACTCTCCGTCAAATCCGTGGTGCCGAGGAAGAGAAAAATCTGTCTCTTTCGGCGATATGGGGCATCACCGACGACGATAATTATGGCCAACTAGGCGACGTTATCTCAGAAATCGACGGGCTAGTGACACGTGAATTCACGTTGCTTGAGGGTGAACTCCAGGTCGGCAGTGACGTTCGATTCGATCGAGGTTCCTTTCCACACGATCCATACTCAGCCTATGGACTCGACTACCAGGAAGAATTCTTTTCAGCGCCTCTTGGTGAGCTCGGTGCGTGGTACCTCGAAGCTGATTCGAACACGTGGGCGATTCTCGTCCACGGGCGTACCAGCAATCGCAACTCTTCACTCAAGATCATCGATGATTTAGAACGGCTAAATGTCCATTCACTGACTATAGATTACCGGAACGACGAAGATGCTCCGGCAAGTGAATCGGGATACTACGAGTACGGTGCGACCGAATGGGAAGATGTCGAATCCGCTGTACGGCTCGCACTCGACAATGGTGCGGAAGATATCGTCCTGATTGGCTACTCTATGGGTGGCGGAATCGTAGTGAACTACCAACTGAAATCCGAGCTATTTGGTCACACGGTCGGCATCGTTCTAGATGCGCCGATGCTCAATTTCGGAAGGACGATCGACAAAGGTGCCGAAGAGCGGAGCGTTCCGGCGCCAATCACATTCGCAGCCAAATTGATTGCAGCTGCTCGGTTTGGGATCGATTGGGGTGCGGTCGATTTTCTGGCTCAAGCGGACGAACTCGATATTCCGATATTGCTATTCCACGGCGACGAAGACAATACGGTTCCGATCGAGACGAGTAACGAATTTGCCATCGTTCTACCCGGAACAGTGGAGATGCACACGTTCAAGGGTGCCGGTCATGGACAAAGTTGGAATCTATACCGATCCGAGTACGAATCCACGTTAGCGGACTTCATCGACCGAGTGCGGTAGTAAAAGCTATTTGCCAGAGCCCGGATTGTTGGTAGACGTGCCATCTTTCGAGTGCCTCTGACATTGCATCCGGCGTGCAACGACTCACTACGGCTGAACTCAATCGATTCAGACCACCAAAAAGCTTGCCGTAGAAAACGTGATCGAGCCGCACCTATTCGGTAGTGCGCGTGAGCTCGTGTAGTGGCTTTCGCAGGAAACCGATGAACGATGAGGCGATACCGATAAACCCGGCAACACCGGCGATAACCAGAATCGCCAGCACAGGCCACCAGCTTGTCTGCAGAATAAACGGAGGCAGCAACGCCCTGCCTGTCTCTGAATAAGCAATTGCTCCAACCGCAAGGCGACTGGTAACCAGACCCGCTACAACTCCAACTACCACCCCGAGTACCGCAACGATTCCATGCTCGATGGCCGCGCTACGCATGAAGCCGGGTTTCGAAAATCCCATTGCTCGTAGGTAAGCCGAATCGTGAATATTCCGGTTTGAGTGCGCCACAAGATAAGTGACATAGCCGAGGACGAGTGCGATACCCCCGATGATTAAGGACACACCTCCCATTCCGCGCCATCCGGCGACTGCCAGTGGATCGATCACCGAATCCGCAATTCGGGCTTCCCGATCCAGCAGTGAACCAGAGCGGAAGATCTGCCGAACCGAAGCGGCTATCTGTTCGTGACGACTTGCATCAATATCAAGGAATACCTCGTTCGCATCGATGTACACCATGCCACGCAACTCAACAAACGCTAGCAAGGTTTTGACGTCGAGAACCATGAACGGACTGCGGTCAGGATCAAGCGTAGGAAATAACCCGGCTACGGCGACCGGTAGAACCGGAACAAATCCTCCTGCAATCTGAACTACAAGAGGTTGTCCCGGACCGATACCAGTCAGAGCAACGAAGTTTTCAGAAACAATAACTGGAACAGGATCTCCTGTTGAGCTGCGGTACGCACCTCTTACTCCAGCTACCGTTCCGCGGTTTAGAGTCATCTGCCCCACACCGGTTCCGGGATCACCCACTCCAGCAGGCTCTGCTACGTCTGTGTAGGAATCGTCGAGTCCATTCGAGGTCGGCAGTGCGGTCCAAAGGCTATTGCCATCGAAGTCGAGGAGTGTCGTTTCGAATCCTGGACCAGATGCTTTCAGATCGTCCATGAACCATGTAGTCCGCTCCCCACCATCGCCCCCCGCCTGCATGAACGTCTGCAGAGAAGTGACTTCGATCGGAGGGACGAGGTGCTCAGGAATATCGTTTGAGTGCTTTGCCCAGCTGTCGCCGATTTGACCGAGAGTGACCGTTATCTGACGTTCTTCGGAGTCCTTCAGGACGATCCAGAAGAAGTGATCTTGGACGTAAGGATCTTGCATCGTCCAGGCAGAAAGTGTCCTGGTGCCCACAGGCAGAATCACCGGTTCCGGTTTCGAAGGAACGTTGACGCGATCGAATATTTCATCTAACGATTCGTCAGCAAAATCTTCCCTGAACCAGGTCATATCAGGGAATTTGTCTGCCTCGACACCTAGGACAGTGAATTCCATGCCTTGCGCGGTGGTTCCAACTTTCGCCTTCTGTCGATACGCCATCGTCGCGACATTCACGCCATCGATCGCTGAAAGTTCATCAATCTCAATCTGCCTGACGTCGTTACGAGTACCCGCAGGACGAAGTCTCAGATTAGTTCCGTTGTCATAGAAAATCTGCTCACGGTTGCTACGCTCGAGTGTCGATCCCAGAGTGCCGACCATCACACCGAGTCCCGTGCCCAGAATGATCAGAAGAACAGGCCAGGCGTACCAGTAGGGGTTTCGTCCCAACCGCCAGAACCCGAGTGCCAAGGGAGCGGCCGTGAATTTGACCGCAGCCCAGGAGGTTGCCCGGGTAATAATTGGGAACGCACGGAGCATGACCAACGCGGCGGAAATCAGCAACATCGCTGGTGCAAAAAAGAGGAGCATCGGATCGGTGACAATTTCGCCTTCACGATTGGCCGAGGCCACTCCTCGATTGGTCATCTCCCAGAGGAAAAACCCGCCAAGAATTACGATTAGCAGATCGAAGTACAGGCGCTGGAACACCGGAGGTCTGTCGGGTCTGGCGCGCGAACGATCGGCGTTCGAGATGCTCGAGCGAGCGATGAGCAATGTCGGCAGCAGAACGACCAGAAACGCCACAATCGCTGCTGCTGCTGCCCACACCCACGCCATCGGCAACATTTCCACCGGGAGGTTCTGACCGTGAGTGATCGATTCAAAAACTGGCAGGCGACCGGAATATCCGATCGCAAAATATGCGATCAGCGGAGCAACAAGTGCTGGTAAACTAACCGCCGTCGCCGATTCAATTATCTGGATCCGCAACATCTGGAACGTAGAAAGACCGCGGGATCTCAGCATGACTGTTTCGAGCTCGCGCCTTCGAGCGGTAAGCCCTGCCACCAGAAATAGATAGTACCCGACAACGGCTAAAGCGAGCGCAGCCAACAGCAGCGCTGGGAGACGCAGGAACAGCATCTTTTGATCCATGCGCCGTGTCTCGGCTTGAGCACCCAGAAGTGCCGTTCCCCGCGGGAGTTCAGCCCTGATCATCTGGTCAAATTCTTCGAAAGCATCGACAAATACGGCGGCTTTAGCATCTGCGATCAAATCGGGATCGGTGAACAGAATTCGTATGTAGTTCATCGGTAACCCGGCGTTGGATGGTCCGACACCAGCAGCTATTGTGTCCTGATCGGTGAACAGGATCAGAGGAACTTCTCGTCCGGGATACGCATTAGGCGGCTGCGGTTCGAGAATTGAACGTGGACTGCCACCCCAGAATTCATCAACGAGATTGTTTGCGACAAAGATGCCGACAATCTCGCCCTTTACAAGTCCAGCGTTTCGAGAAACTGAGCTTGCGTGGATGATGTCACCCACCTTCAGGTCGGTCATCTCTTCTCCATGCCAGAGATCCCTCGACCGTTTCTCGTAGATCACTACTTCGACGATCTGGTCGCCGTTTTCATCTTGCCGAATCAACGGGCTGGGAGATCGACCCTCGATGTACGTGACAGCGTCGAACAAACCTTCCATTTCGTAGAAATGTGCGCCTACGCCGTATCCGTCACGCCATATTTCGGTATCGGTTTCGGGGTCGTCGTCTTCGACTGCCCAATAGTGTGCCCGAGACTTTATTCGAGTCGAACCGTGCGTGATCAGTGGTTGGAGTTCATTGTTTACAGCAGAATCAACGATGCCATTTGCACTGGCAATTTCGTTCGCCTCAAGCGGGATCCAATCAGAAATAGCTCCGACGTTCTTGTTGTAAATGCCAATCCGATTTACAACATCGGCCATCCCTACTTTCTCAAGAGAGCGTAGATATATCGGGCCACCCGCCATCACGGTGGTTGCCAAAAATACGGCGATCAAAACACCGAGCGTCAGAAAGCAGTCGCCACGTGCCCGTCGTTGTACAAATCGAGGAAAGTTCAAGTTCGGGAAAGCCCGCAGTTCTACCGTGGAGATTTAACCCAATCAGTTACAACCGCGATAGTTGGATAAATCGACCGCATTCTATCGAATCAACGAACGATTAACGATCATGAGAATAACATTTTCTAGATCCGATTCTGGTATCCGCTCAGGCAATTACAGGACAAGCGCCGATCCGGTATTGCGTTAAACAATAACACCGCCGATTCGGCGGTGTTTTCAGTTCAAATGGTGGGCCTGGGATGACTCGAACATCCGACCTCTACTTTATCAGAGTAGCACTCTAACCAGCTGAGCTACAGGCCCGTTTGTTGCGTCTCGAACATGTGGAGTGAACGAGCCGCAGGAACTTATTTTACTACTGGGTTGCAGCGATTGTGTAACGATATTCAGTGAATCGCACAGAATCTCCGAATCGTCTTTCCCGCAATATCGCCAGACGCGAAAAGACCCGGCTAAGCCGGATCTTGTTCAACACCTTAGCGAACTGAACAGTGAACAGAAAGAAAGTCTAAAGTTTCGAAGTTTTGAGACTCTGAAAAGAGTCTATGATTTTGGTGCATTAAGCTTTGTTGATTAGAAGTTCGAGCTAACGAGCCACTTCCACTCCCCCAGGACTCAGCTGATAAATCAACTGAACGCCAGGTTCAGGAATCTCGCTCAAGAAAGTTCTCTGTTCTAACCACCTAATGGTCGACCTAGGTAGCCTCGTTATGACACTAATTGCGATGGACGCATTCTTGTCGTTTACCCACCGCGGGTACAAACAAGAACCGTTATTTCCACCACAAGTCATAAGAGGAGCTCCTTAGAAAGGAGGTGATCCAGCCGCACCTTCCGGTACAGCTACCTTGTTACGACTTCGTC
>CAJXEJ010000011.1 GCA_913052475.1 uncultured Dehalococcoidia bacterium | reverse complement strand
GTACCAAGACCGTTGTCGTGCAATCGGGCGTCGGCAAGAGAAATATGCTTGCCACCGTCTTGAGCCGTTCCGACCACCCGAAGGATGTCGCCCATTGCCGCCGGTGGATCGAGCCTTGCCGCATCCTCGTTTGATATCTCATACAGCGTGTCAGTTGGTTCATCGACGACCATAACAAGGGTATTGAGACCAACAGACACGTCGTACACCCGCGCCCTAGCCAGCGACATCTCGGTCTCGGGATCCGAAACTTCAGCTAAGACCTGTCGACTCGGCGGCCTCCAACGAGGGATCAGGGTGACCTTTTCGACAGCACCCGTGTACTGATACTGAGACTCAGCCGGACGCGCAAAAATATTCGGGATTCCCGATTCGAGTTCCCACGTGCTCTTCGCCCCCAGCTTCACAGTAACTGCCTGCTGGAGTTCAGAAATATTCTCGATCTTCCGACCGTCCACCTTGACGATCTTGTCGCCCGGTTTGATCCCCGCTTCGTCGGCTGGAGATCCCGGAAACACAGTTACGATCGTTACGTCGCCAACGAGCTTCTCGGTCGGAATCATCAGTACCAGCGGAAGCAAAATGAACGGGATGACGGCGTTCACAAACGCACCAGTACCCATCACGACGATTCGCTGCCATCGTGGCTTGCTGCCCAGCGAGCCAACAGCGCTGCTGCTCTCCTCACCGACCATTCGCACAAAACCACCAAGCGGCAGCCAGTTGAACGACCACAGCATGTCGGCGACGATCAACTGGTCACCCTCGAAAGATTTGATCTTGCCAGTGATGATCAAGCCACCTTCCGACGCCTCGGAGTCGTCACCTTTAGCACGCTTGCGAACGTTTACGGCAACCGATCGACTCTGCTCGTCGAGCAACGTGCGGATAGTGGCGGTCTTTCCCACCAGCGAGCCGCGATCAATTTCGAAAACGGTTCCGGCGTCGATTAATACAGGAGTCGCGCCACTCCAGATACCACCTACCCGCGGCGGATATCCGAATCCAAATTCAAGAGTTTTTACGCCGAAGCGTCGAGCGGTCCAGAGATGACCGAGTTCGTGAAGAATTACGAGGGGGCCGAGCACGACAAGAAACGTGACGACACCGAAAAATACTGTTTCTGGCATATAAGTTAATGCTAGCGGATAATTGTCGAATGATTGTGGCGCGCCAGTGTGGTTTCGGTTGCCCACTGCGCCGCTTCGATCGTGTCAACTACCGACGGTACGATAACTGACTCGTGCAAAGCGAGTGTTTTCGCGACCGTATCGGGCATCTCAGTGAATTTGATAACGCCGTCTAGAAACAATTTCACCGCAGCTTCGTCAGCACCGGCGAGTGCGGCGGGATACGTACCGCCCTTCTTGCCATATTCGAGCGCCATCTCGAAGCACGGATATAGCGATTGATTCATCTCCTCGAACGTTAGCGATCCCATCGCCACTGCATCGAGCTTTGGCAGATCGTCATTGGCCTGCCGCTCCGGGTAGAACAGTGCGTGCTGAATCGGCTGCAACATGCTCGTGGGTCCGAGTTGCGCCTTCAGGGTGCCATCAAGGAACTCAACCATCGAATGGACGATGCTCTGGCGATGAATCGTGACATCAATCTGCTCGAACGGAATATCGAACAGCCATCTCGATTCGATTACTTCGAAGGCCTTATTCATCAGAGTTGCTGAGTCGATAGTTATCTTTGCGCCCATCGTCCACGTAGGGTGCTTCAATGCTTGTTCAGGCGTCACATCGCCAAGTGAATCCCAAGTTCGATCTCGAAACGCCCCACCTGAAGCAGTGATAATCAGCCTCGATGGCTCGCTTACTTCGCCTTCAAGACACTGCCATATCGCCGATGGCTCACTATCTATTGGAAGAATGGTCGCATCACCTGATCGAGCTGCCTCAATGAGCCCGTTCCCCGACATCACGATTACTTCTTTGTTGGCGAGACCGAGGGTTTTACCAGCATGAAGTGCCGCAATGGCCGGTGCCATTCCTGCACACCCGACAGTCGCCGCAACAACAAGGTCGACCTCAGGACGAGCGACGATCTCTTCGGCAAGGGCGAACGTTGCACCACCGTATTCCGACTCAACCTCGCCAAGCGTATTAATAAAGGATGGCTTGAACTCATCGATCTGCTGCTTGAACAAAGGCGCGTTGTAGCCGTTGCAAAGGCCCACGACCGCAAAACGATCAGGGAATGCACGAACAATATCGAGTGTCTGGGTTCCAACCGATCCAGTCGACCCCAAAATCACGAGGTTTTTTATAGCGTGCTTCATACTGCCGTCCAGTATACGATTACTAGATTGGGAATCACGCTGTCCAATCGGTCCAAAATGCCGCCGTGACCGGGAATCAATACCCCGCTATCTTTCACACCAGCCCGGCGTTTGACCCACGATTCGTACAAATCACCCACAACAGCAGTTACACCAAGCACCGCACCAAGGATTCCGGCCGATAGGACTGTAAACGGGATGTCGAAGGCAGCGTCGATCGCGATAGCCGCCACGACTCCACCAACCACTCCCCCAATCGCACCTTCCCAGGATTTCTTCGGGCTGATAGTCGAAGCCAACCGCCTACGCCCAATAGACACGCCGACGAACAACGCCAGAGAATCGATTGCAAACGTAGTGAGGATGGCCAGCAAGATAAGTTCACGCCCCTTGTTCAGATCGACCAGCACAGGCGCATGGGCGAGAGCCAGCCCAAAGTACGCCGCATACACCCAGTAGACCCAATCACTTGCATTTCGATCGGCTCGCCCGAGTGTTGCGGTGCCTCGCACCAGCAGCGCAAGAGTAAAAATAATCGCCAACGTAATCGGTAAATGATCGCCAGTGATTCGACCATCGTTCACCATCCAGAGTCCGACAACCGCAAGTAAAATCGGCCCAATTACCAGCGACACCATCCGAATGCTACCCACACGTGCGCCTGCCGGTCTCATCATGCGATCGAGCTCGACACCACCTGTCGCACCTGCAGCAATCGCAAGAACCGCGGTACCCGGCAATCCCAACCAGATGGCAAGCAGCACCACCGGAATGCCAACGCTTGCGCTGATTATTCGAATACGCAACTGGACTTCCTGTAGGGATTCGGCAGCGAGTGATCGCCGGGGGTGTTGTCGAGAAACCGCAAGCTAAATTCGTTTGCCGAATCGACGCTGACGTTCGTTGAACGACTCGAACGCCTGGTCGACCTGCTCACCGAAAAAATCGGGCCAGCATGTTTCCGATGAGTAAAACTCTGAATAGGCGGTCTGCCACAGCAAGAAATTGCTGATTCGAAAGTCACCACCCGTGCGTATCAGCAGATCCACATCCGGCATGTCGGTGGTGTACAGATATTCGGCGAACTTGCTTTCATCGATCTCATCGATCGGAACACCATCAGCGATTAGCTGCCTTACAGCATAGGTAATCTCTGCTCGACCTCCATAATCGAACGCAATTCCCAATGTGAGTCCAGTGTTTTTGGCAGTCATCTCCACAGCCTGTTCAAGCTCATCCCTGAGCTCTGGCGAAAGTCGATCGACCTGCCCGAGATGCTTGATACGCACTCCATTCTCGTGAAGTTGCTGAGCTTCGTGAGCAATCACAGCTATCGCAAGTTCGAGAATTCCGTTTACTTCGGATTCGGGGCGATCCCAGTTTTCCGTCGAGAACGCAAACAACGTCAGATATCCAACCCCACGCTTGGCGAAATCGGCCACAACACGTTTCAGATTTTCGAATCCTGCGTGATGACCTTCCGAAACATCCAAGCCTCGCGATTCAGCCCAACGTCCATTGCCATCCATGATGATCGCGACATGGTTAGGAACGGATTGCTTTCCGTTCTTGCTGCGCTTGGATACTTCTGGATTCGCGGTCATATGCTGCTAGATTGGGGATGCGGTTCTAATGACGGACGGAATGCCGGTCGAATTTGGAATTCTCGCAGATGTGCGGCGACGTTGCAGGACTAAACCTGCATTACCTGTTCTTCTTTAGCTGCCGCCTCAACTTCGATCTTTTCTACGGCATCGTCGGTCAGCTTCTGTAGATCCTTCTGAGCGCGCTGGCAATCGTCTTGCGAGGCTTCACCCTCTTTTTCGATCATCCGAATCGTATCCTGCGCATCTCGACGAGTGTTGCGAATCGAGATCTTGCTCTCTTCGCTACGAGCTTTCAGCGAACGAACCAGATCACGACGACGTTCTTCGGTGAGCGATGGGAGATTCAGTCGAATAATCGCCCCGTCGATGTTGGGCGAAATGCTCAGGTCAGAGTTTTGGATCGCCTTGGCAATCGGGTCGATGGCGTTCTTGTCCCAAGGTTGGATCACAAGCAATCGTGCATCGCCAACATTGATCTGTGCAAGCTGATTCAACGGCATTTCACTACCGAAGTAATCGATCTTCAGATTTTCGACCAGCCCTGTCGCAGCACGCCCCGTCCGTACGCTACCCATTTCTCTTTTTAGGGCCTCGACGGTGTCCGACATCCTTTTTCTGGCGTCGGCGAGAGTTTCATCCAGCATCGTATTTCTCCCGAACTTATCTGTACAGACAGCCTAGCAGCCCTACCCGCTGACACAAAAAATACAACCGACTTCGGGTATTCGCTACCCATTAACCGTAACGAAAGGATTGATTATTTAGCGGCTTCGCCGTTTATCAACGTCCCGACGCGCTCACCAGCGAGAATCGAAGCCAAGTTTCCGGTCTTGAATATATCGAATACAACGATTGGCAGCGAGTTATCCATGCACAGCGAAAGTGCCGTGCTATCGAGTGCTTGCAAACGCTGTGACAACGCATCGTAGTGCGAGAGCTTTTCGTACTTCTCGGCAGAAGGATTCTTCAGAGGATCGGAATCGTAAACGCCATCAACTCCGTTTTTAGCCATGATCAGCGCATCGGCACCAATCTCAAGTGCGCGTAGTGCCGCCGCCGTGTCGGTCGTCATGTACGGGTTTCCCGTACCGCCAGCGAAAATAACTACACGCCCTTTCTGAAGGTGTCGGATCGCTCGGCGTCTGATGTACGGTTCCGCAACCGAAGGCATCGAAATCGCCGATTGAGTACGAACGATAACTCCAGTGCGTTCAAGAGCATCCTGCAGGGCGAGTGCGTTCATAATCGTTCCGAGCATTCCAGCGAAGTCCGCAGTCGAGCGATCCATACCAGTCTGCTCGTAGTCAGCACCTCGCCAGAAGTTGCCTCCTCCGACGACCACGCCAATCTCGGTACCCATCTCAGCAATATTTTTGATCTGTAGCGACACATACTGAAGCGTGTCAGCGTCCAAACCAAATTCCCCGGGACCCTTAAATGACTCTCCCGACATCTTCAATATCACTCGCGGATATGCCGGATTAGCCATCAGTCATCCTTCTCTTTATCAACACTTATTAGACTGAATGCCCGGTCGATCGACCGGGCATTCAGTCTAATAATTATCCACCAAGCTCGAAACGAGAGAATCGTCTTATCCGAATATTCTCGCCAAGCCTACCGATAGTTTCTTTCACAACGTCCGTAATCTTCATGCTCGAATCTCGGATGTACTCCTGCTCAAGCAACAGCTGCTCATTCTCAACGTTGTCAACATCCTCTGGAACCGAATCACGGTCGACGTAGAGCGGACTCATCGCTGCGACCTGCATCGCAAGGTTTCGGCCAAGCACCGAGAAGTCATCAGTTCGAGCCACAAAGTCGGTCTCGCAGTTAAGTTCAACCAGCGAACCAACACGTCCACCGGTGTGGATGTACGAAACGACCAGACCCTCTGATGTCTCACGATCCGCCTTCTTAGCGGCGGATGCCAAGCCCTTCTGGTTCAAGAGGGTTTCAGCCTTATCAAGATCGCCGTCGGACTCTTCAAGGGCTCGCTTGGAGTCCATGATGCCTGCGCCTGTCTTGTCTCGGAGCTCTTTTACTTGTGCAGCTGATACTGGCACTTCTTTATCCTCGTTCGTTCGGCAATCGCGGCAATCGACGCACACGGCCGCCTGAATATTTGTTCACGTTATTCGTTAGTTTTTTCGGTTGCTAACTCCGGCGACTACTTGGAGTCGCTATCATCTGCGGCTTCTGCCCTTGCAGCTGGCTTCGCTTTTGCAGGCTTCTCGTCTGCTTCAGCTTCGGCCTTCGCAGGCTTAGCAGCTTCAGCCTCGGTCTTCTTTGCCTTGGGTTCAGCTTTCGGCTTGGCTTTGGTTTTGGTTTTTGCAGCAGGTTTCACAGAGGCTTTTGCCTTTGCAGCTGGCTTCGCTTTTGCAGGCTTCTCGTCTGCTTCAGCTTCGGCCTTCGCAGGCTTAGCAGCTTCAGCCTCGGTCTTCTTTGCCTTGGGTTCAGCTTTCGGCTTGGATTCTGCAGGCTTCTCGTCTGCTTCAGCTTCGGCCTTCGCAGGCTTAGCAGCTTCAGCCTCGG
This sequence comes from uncultured Dehalococcoidia bacterium, assembly GCA_913052475.1. Taxonomy (GTDB): domain Bacteria; phylum Chloroflexota; class Dehalococcoidia; order Lucifugimonadales; family Lucifugimonadaceae; genus Lucifugimonas. The sequence continues at coordinate 46,240 of CAJXEJ010000011.1, read as the reverse complement.
TCTTCTTTGCCTTGGGTTCAGCTTTCGCAGCCCGTTCGGCAGCCTTGGCCTGTGCTGCTGCTCGGGCAGCAGCTTCCTGCGCTTCGAGTTCAGCTTCAGCAGCCATTCGTTCCTCACGAGCGAGCTTGGCAGCAGCCTTACCGGCCGAGATCGACTCTGCAATGTGTCGCGTGATCAATGAGATCGAGCGCACCGAATCGTCATTGCCAGGAATTGCAAAGTCAACCTCTGTTGGATCACAGTTCGTATCAACGATCGCAACGATCGGGATACCAAGTCGCCTTGCCTCGGCAACAGCAATTTTCTCTTTGTCAATATCAACAACGAACAGAACCTGCGGCAGCTTTTCCATTTCCTTGATGCCACCGAAGAACTTGTTCAAACGTTCGACCTCAGCTGCCAACATGAGTGACTCACGTTTGGTCTGAGCAACGACGGTGTCTTTGGCGAATGCGTCTTCTAGGAACACCAGCCGCTCGATACGAGCTTGAATGGTCTGGAAGTTCGTCATCATGCCACCCAGCCAACGCTGGTTGATGTACATGGCGCCGACCTGGTCGGCATGGTCTTTAATCGCACCTTGAGCCTGGGCCTTAGTCCCGACCATCAAACACTCGCCGCCCTGTCCAACAATTTTCTCGATGAATTCCTTAGCGGTCTTCAAGGCTGTCACTGTCTTAGAAAGGTCGATGATGTGTGCACGCGAGCGCTTACCAAAGATGTACTCAGCCATCTTAGGATTCCATCGCTTAGAAGGGTGCCCGAAATGCACACCAGCGACGAAAAGCGAACGCAGGTCGAGAGGCGCCAGAGTCTCCTCTTGCTCAGTTTCTACTGGAGCAATTTGCGGGGTCTCTGAAGTCGTCAATTACTTGCCTCTGCTTCCGGTTCAACAACTTTAGAACCGGCCTTGTGTAAGAAATATCGCCACACACAAATAGACGCGGGACTTGCCCGCGCCGAACATTCATGCAACGAATCGAACCACATTCTATCACAGCTCTAGTTCAACACCAGACTATAAATTCAGTTAGAAAATGGCACCGAAATTACATGTCTTCAAGCGGCGAGAGCCAACCGCGCTGAGATGCAACAGCGGCGGCGTGTGCGCGATTGTGAGTATGCGTTTTATCGAGTATTTTCACCACGTAGTTCTTGATTGTCTGCTCACCCAGCCCAATAATGTCGCCAATACTCTTACTTGGCTCACCCCGTGCAATCAGCTCAAGGATTTCGATCTCCTGATTCTTCAACGGATTCGGCTCGACGGCTACTTCAACCGTGTCATCACGAATTGCCGAGAACTCACCCAACAGCAGCCTAGAAGCAACTTCGCTTGCTGCTATCTGCTTCAACAACGGGCTGCCTTGTGACTCGACAAGCCCACAAACTGCGGATTCGAGATCCTTTGAATCAGCCGATTCGCTTATATAAGCCCATGCTCCGGCACGTGCGGCCTCGACCATCGACTCGTCCGACCAATCTAGTCCAATGAAAAGTAATTTCGGTGGAGATATCTCGCCGAGGTCTCGCTGTTGGTCGACATCAGGTGGCTCATCGATCAGGCGCACATCCGATTCGGCGGCATAGCCGATACTGCCTTTTACAACCGAGAAGCGAGCGTTTCGTCCCAGCAAACTCAGCATGGCGCTCTCAAGTTCAACATCGGCTATCGCGAGGTGCACAGTAACGCGCGGCAATTCTCGCGAATCAGCGTCGTCGTTGAGGGGGATCAGAAGTGGTTGTGAGTTATCGAGTTTGAGTGCCAATCCAGAGCGATCTCGTGGCTAACGGACATTAAAGCCAAAATGAAGCACAGGCGCGCAATCCAAGTCATCATAGGTGCCGTATTAATCTCTAACCAGCAAACACAATTTCTACATCCAGAAAACAGCCTCAATGGCTTATCGTGAATCTATCTCACTCGCCATGCATCGGATTTAGTAACAGTCGTCGAGAACAATCCACGCTGTTCCCCAGCCTCTTTGGGAAAATTAACCCCAGATTCGCTAGTCTATTAATCGTCAACGATAGCTCGGGAATGTTCGATCAGAAATATGACACCAGTTAGCACAAAATTCTCTCAAGAAGAAGTTGGATTCGAACCGAAGAATCTGCCTATTCCTGCTACGGTAGCCGCACTGGTTGCGGGGTTTGCCTTCGTCGCCGGACTGATCGCTGGCCCAGGGACCAACAGCTTTATTGAGGGAGCGCTCAACTACTCTGCCGACAGTGCCGGACTGGTTACCAACATCGGCTCTTTCCTCCCACTCGGATTTGCTTTTGCTGCTGGCATGGTCGCCGCAGTAAACCCATGCGGTTTCGTGATGCTCCCGGCATTTCTCACGATGTATCTGACCGATCAACAGGGCGATGCTGAAGACGGCCGATCTACTCGATGCTTCTCTCGTTCTCTGCTGAAGGCTCTTTACGTAAGCGCAGCCCTCGGAGCCGGTTTCGTACTTCTGTTTGGTGGTGTCGGCCTCGCTATTTCGTCTGGCGCCCGATCGTTTATCTCGATCTTTCCATGGGTCGGATTTTTCCTCGGCTTTGTGATGGCTGGTCTGGGCGCGTATCTGTTCGCAGGCGGCAGGCTCTACAACAATCGTGCCCAGTCAGCGGCATCACGCATCGGCTTGGCAAGCGATACCAGCGTAAAGGGTTACTTCCTGTTCGGAATCTCCTACGCCGTGGCATCTCTCAGCTGCACTCTTCCCATCTTTCTTGGGCTTATCAGTAGCTCTCTTGCTACCGGCGGAATAGCACAAGCAACCGGCCAATTCCTCGCCTACGCACTTGGTATGACCTTCGTAATCACGGTACTTACGATCGGCATCGCAGGCTTCAAAGGTGCGATTGTGAACCAGATCCGCCGCGCAATGCCCTACGTCCACCCGATCTCCGCCGGAGTCTTGATACTCGTCGGCGGCTACCTCATCTTCTACTGGCTAACCGAAGGCGAAGTAGCTCGAAACTTCGGTGTGTAGGTGACAGTAGCACGTTTTCCGGGTGGCATAACCATCTTTTCCGGCAGGTCAACTATCGCCGACCGATAAGCGTCAGCTGCACGCAGCAACAATCCGCCAACAATCCCAATTGCTCTACGTCATCCTGAATTCATTTTCAGGATCTATCGCCCAAGCATCACCAGTCCTCGAACAAGCCAGCCCCAGACCTCTCGGATGCACTCGGGAAATCGTTTCCTGAAGAAAAAGACCGCTAGCCCATTTTCAGGCAACCGTTCCTTCTATTCGGTTCAGTCACGATTTTCAAACTGCCAGAAAACGTGGTCGTGCCACCCTAACTACCCTGCGATTACTGGGTTGTGCAGCACGCCAACCTTGTCGAGTTCAACGGTCACATCACCACCAACGTTGATCGGCGGAGTCGTTCCTGAAGTTCCGGTCCAGATCATATCGCCCACATAAAGCGTTGTGTACTGGGAAATGAACGAAACGGCCTGCGCCACGTTGAAAATCATCTCGGACGAGTGGCACTTCTGCCCTTCGACACCATTTACGAGACCCCGGATATTCACATCCTGCGGATCGATGTCCGTGACGATGAACGGACCTGTGGGACCGAACGTGTCAGACGACTTCGCTCGCCACCACTGCTTGTCGGCCTTAGCACCCGACTGCCACTCACGTGCGCTAACGTCGTTACCGGCGGTGTAACCGAAAACGTAGTCGAGAGCGGCGGCTTCAGAAACCTTGCTGGCATCTTTGCCGATAATCGCAATCAGCTCTGACTCGCAAACGACAAGGCCTGCATCTGCAGGAAGCTTGATAGGGTCGCCAGGTCCAATAATCGCATTGGTGTTCTTGTAGAACGGCTCTGGCCGCGTTGGCTTGTCGGCACCAAGTAGATGCGAATCGTAGTTCAGTGCCAGGCACAGCATCTTGCTGGGGTTGGGATTCGGGGCGAGGATTTTTACTTCGTTCAGGTCGTGCGTTGCGCCTGTCTCCGAGTAATCTTGACCAATTGGCGAATTAGAAATCTCTTTTACTGTGTCGCCATCGACAACACCATATGCAGCATCGCCACCATTAGAAAATCTCACAAACTTCATTTTTTCTTGTTCTTTCAATGCCCGATTCAAATATTCAGCTACGTGCCCGCCAGCTTCTCGATATTCTGTGAATATCTCCACGAAAACTCTGGCGAGATCTGATCTTGAGTCGAAACATGTTACTCCCGTATCCGCGGTATGCTCGCGCTCACTCAGGTAAATCGGCTATTTCAGGAGAACAAAATGTTCGATCTCATCATCAGAAACGGAACGGTTGTCGACGGCACCGGCTCAACCCGGTTCAAAGCCGATGTCGCCATCCAAGGCGATTCTGTAGTCAGCGTCGGTGAGATCTCAGGAGGAACGGCGCGTGAATTCGACGCCACAGGGAAGGTCGTAACCCCCGGCTTCATCGACCTCCACACCCACTCCGACAATTCGTTCCTGATAGATCCGTACGCCGACTCCAAACTCACTCAGGGCGTCACGTTCGAACTCATGGGCAACTGTGGTATGAGCATATGCGCCCCACTTACCGACAAGAACATCGGCGGTTTCAAAGAGCGAACCGACCGGTACGACCCGAACTACCAGCCCGGCTGGTCGACCATGGACGGCTACCTGACCGCACTCAAAGAATCTGGTTCAACGATCAACATCGCCGCACAGGTCGGCCACGGCACTGTGCGAGGCGCCGTAATGGGTATGGAAGCTCGGATGCCCACACCCGAAGAACTCGACCGAATGACGGGTCTGTTCGCCGAATCGCTTGATGCTGGTGCGCTCGGCATGTCGACTGGTCTCTGGTACGGTCCCGGCTCCTACTCACTCACCGATGAAGTGATCGCCATTACTCGACCTGCTGCCGAACGCGGCAAGCTCTACTCGTCTCACATCCGTTCCGAAGCCGACGATCTCAGCGGACTCTTTCCCGCCCATGCCGAAGCCATCGAAGTTGGTCGGCGAACAGGTGTGCGCATTCAAATCTCACATGTCAAAGCCGTTGGTCCAAAGTTCTGGGGACGCGGCTACGAGCTAATCGAAGGCATGGAACGCGCCCGTGCCGAGGGAATCGATGTTGCTGGTGACCAATATCCCTACGAGTGGTCATCGACCGGATTCTCGGGCGCAATGTTTGCTCGGTGGGCGCTTGAAGGCGGACGAGAAAAAACACTCGAACGCCTCGGCGACTCCGATATTCGAGCGCAGATCCGCACCGAAGTCACCTACTACATCAACCGCAATCACACGGCAGAAGGCTGTGTTATCGCCAGCTTCCCACCCGACCAATCGCTCGAAGGTCGCTCACTTCAGGACATCGCCGACGAATGGGGCTGTGAACCGGAAGAAGCGGCACTGCGTCTGTACGAGCAATCCGAAGGCTCTTATGTGCTCCATTCGATGGAGCTTCAGGACATCGATTCGATCGCAAAATGGCGGTTGATGGCGATCGCATCCGACGGATCATCGTTGCGAGATCAGGGTCCGCTTTCGTCAGGCAAACCACACCCCCGTAGCTACGCAACCAATTCAGTAATCATTGAACAATTCGTCGAGCAGCGTGGATTATTCACACTGGAAGAAGCGATCTACAAAATGACCGCACTGCCAGCTTCTCGACTGAATCTCTCGCGACGAGGCAGAATCGCTCCCGGCCAGATCGCCGACGTGTTGGTTTTCGATCCGGCAAACGTCAAACAGCACAACGATTTCGTGAACCCGCACATCTACTCATCCGGCATGGATTATGTTTTCGTCAACGGAAAACCGGCCTTGGAAAACGGCAAGCCAAACGGCACGCTACCGGGCAAAGTAGTGCGCAAGTTGAGCGATTAGCAGGCCAACAACGGCCCGATCTCCCTGAGGAAAAGGGCGACACTTACGAGATCAACGCAACAGGCGAGTGTGTAGGACGCCTTAACACCCACCAGAACGCGACGCTGAACGTCGGCCACCCGTTCGCCGCCCACTACCGCGCCGCTTCGTCTTTGCCGTCGGCCTTCGGGAATTACCCGGATCAAACAAAGCAGCTCGTTCACCTGCTCCAGACCGTCGAACCGGTCGTTTGGCACCGAAATCAGCTCGACGCTCTTTGCGAGTTGGTTCTTCGGGCTTCCTCCGGGTTGGACGGGGTTTGGCGACCCGCCTCGACTCAACCGCAAGGTCCATTAGGGAGGTCATTTCCCTGCCCGTCAGTTCCCTAACGCCACGCTTCGGCATATCGTCGAGTCCGACGGTTCCAAAACGAATTCGACGCAGCCGAGTAACCGGCGATCCCACCGATTCGAACATCCGCCGAACGATACGATTGCGCCCGTCGTGAATCGTTATCTCCACTCGACGACGACGCCTTGAAACGATCTTGATCTTGGCAGGTGCAGTCGGGCCATCTTCCAGTCGAATTCCACGAACCAGCAGCGACTCACCCTCTTCAGTCAGCGCGGTTGCCAACTCGGCGAGATACGTCTTTTCGATCTCAAAACTTGGGTGCGCCATCTTCTGCGAAAAATCACCGTCGTTCGTAAGAAACAGCAAACCCTCGGTGTCGACATCAAGCCGCCCAACGGGATAAATCCGTTCCCGAACATGGATCAAGTCCATAACGGTCGGCCGGTCGTGTGGATCGGTAACCGTTGTCACATACCCGGTCGGTTTATTTAAAAGCAGATAACGTTTTTGCTCCGCAGCAACCTGATTGCCATCGGCAACAATGTCATCAGTCTCAAGATCAGCGGAATCGCCAATGTGAGCAGTCTCACCGTTGACCTTGACCCGCCCTTCGGAAATCATCTGCTCCGATTTTCGGAGCGATGCAATGCCCGCTGAGGCAAGTATTTTGTGAAGCCGTTGTTTCATATCATTAACGAGTCTCTCATACCCGTTGTTAGCCAGAGTTAAATAATCATGCTCTTCACATCTATGGCGGCTAATCTGGTGCTAAGTTCTGTCCACCCTCAGCCAACCAAGAACTAAAGCGAGCACCGGCAATGTCACGAGTCGCAATCAACGAATGGGCATACCTGTTCAATTCTGCGTTCGATGGAAGATGGCAAACAGTCCTCAAAACCTAGAATCGGTAACCGACGATGATTGGTCCGCCGTTCCCGAAGGTTCCCATCGCTCGATTCGCGACACCGTCGCCCACATCGGCGTGTTTAAGTACATGTACCCAACTGCAGTGTTCCGAGGTCGAGAATTCAACTAAGGTGACAACCCCGCAACACCACCCGAAAATTGCCCCGCTACCAAAGATGCCGCGGTCGAATGGCTGAAGGAAGCCCAGGCCTATCTTCTGGATTCGTTCTCTACGCTGAAAGACGATTCAGAACTCGACGAATTGCGCTCGGTGCCCTAGGGAGAGCCGACACCGACTCGAATCCTTATGCCGATCGTTCTCGAGCGCGACACCTATCACGCCGGAAAAATTAACTGGGGAAGAGCATCGCTCTATGGCAACGACGAATGGGAACAGTCACCTGACTGAGTTTCCAACCGGCACTCGCAATGCCGGTTGGCTCACGCTACTATCTGCCTGCAAGTTGATTCTCGCATCTCTCGAATAGTTCATACGAAAGTCATCACATGACCTACGATCTCGTGATTAAAAATGGCAACGTAATCGACCCCGCACAAGGTATACATGCAAAGAAAGACATCGCCGTCGCCGGTGGCAAAATTGCCGAAATCGAAGATTACGTTTCTGACGGCGACACCCACGACGTAATAGAGGCCGATGATCTTCTCGTAACACCGGGGCTGGTCGATCTTCACGTTCACGTCTGGTGGGGAGTCGCTCATCTCGCAATCGAAGCCGATCCTGCCTGTGTTTACCGTGGTGTAACCACTGCCATCGACGCTGGCTCGTCGGGATCAAACACAGTCGCCGGGTTTCACCGGTACGTGATGGACTCGGCATCCACTCGTGTACTCGCATTCCTCCACATTTCCGGTATGGGACAACTCGATAACGACATCGGAGAGCTCGAAGATATTCGCTGGGCTCGTGTCGAAAAGGCAGTCGAGGCAGCAAAACTGCATTCCGATGTAATTGTCGGAATCAAGGTTCGACTCACCGAAGGAATCGTCGGAAAGAACGACATGGTCGCTCTCGACCGTGCGCTTGAAGCCGGCAAGGAACTAAACAAACCGGTGATGATTCACATCGGCGGATCTATCCACAGCTTTGACGAATTCCTCGAAAAGCTCCGCCCCGGCGACATCGTCACCCACTCATTTACGGGCAATCCGCACGGAATTCTCGACAACAACAACAAAGTTATCGACGCGGCATGGGACGCCATGAAACGGGGAATTATCTTCGACGTTGGTCACGGCGCAGGATCGTTCGCATTCCCGGTTGCTGAAGCCTGCCTTGAGCAGGGACTCGACCCCGGCACGGTCTCTTCCGACGTACACCGTTATAACGTCCGTGGACCTGTATTCGACCTGATGACCACTTTGTCGAAGTACATCCATCTCGGCTACTCGATCAAAGATGCACTGGCATTTGGAACAACGAAGCCAGCAGCGGCAGTCGGGCTCCCCGACCACATCGGAACCCTTAAGGTCGGTGCTGACGCCGATATTGCCGTGATCCAACACCGGGAAGGCTCGGTCACATTCACCGACGCCCTCGGCAATGAACGAGCCGGCAACCAGCTTCTACTCCCCGTCGAAACCCTCCGCAAGGGCCGACGCTTCAACCCGATCCACTCCACCCACCCAAATCTGGTTGGGCACCCACACACGCATTAGCCTATGACGGCTGATGCACTTGATCGACTCCTGTGGAGGGGTTTTCGGTGGTCGTGTGGAGATCGGGCATCGCAGCAACGCTATCGCATCGCTATTCAAGTTCCTTTCCACGTCGGAAAATCAGGAAATCTCCGCTGAGGTTATGTGAAAGGGCGATCACCGCGCCTTATACTCCGCCTGTAACTCGCCCTGCTCCGGTTCAGGCAAATACTTCACCGCCTCACGAAACGTTACGCCCGAAATGACCGCCATGTGTCGACGCGCATATTCAGCTACCGGCTTCGGTCGTACCTTCGAAACTTCCCGAAGTGTCCACCCGATCGCTTTTCGGATGAAAAATTCTTTCTCCTCGATCATCGAATCGGCGTATCGAACGAAGCGACCCCAGTACTCCTCGTCACGCACCAACCCCCGCATTAGCACAAGAAGTGAATAACGCCTGATCCAGAAATTATCGTCCGTGCTCCAAGCATCAAGGATCGATCCGACGATCGGCATCCCCCTGCCGACAAGATCTTCGCCAGGTTTGCTTAGTGGATCGACAAGTGCCCATGTGTTGCACTTTCTTACTAGATCAGCGAGCTTCCCAAGGTCCTCGATCTCTAACAACGAAGAATTTTGACCGAGGAGCAACACTCCAAACAGATGCATCTCGAAATAAGAAGTTTCGAAGCATCCAAATGCGATCGTAAGTAACCCTGAACGATCGGTTACCGGGTTCTCTCTCCTTTCCCGTTTCAAAGCGGCACGAACTACCGGAACTGAAACACCGAAAAAATCGAGACCGGATTTCAGATAGTTCTTTTGCCCAGCCGCTCGTTCGGCCGTTCCTTCGAGGGCGAACCGATGGGCGACGAGTTCAAGGTCGATCATAGGCATTCATCTAGCTAAAGGACGAAATTACGTGAACACCAAAGCACTCTCCACACCCTCTAACTTCGACGTTCTGCACTGGTATCCACAACAGGTGCGTACACGCTCTCCGATACAACAATCCGATCGGCAGCGGCGTGAGCTTGCAACCTTGCTGCAACGTTGCCGGTATCACCCAGAGCGGTGAAAACATTCACGGCGCCCGTGCCGACCTTACCAACGTACGCCATGCTGTGATTAACTCCAATCCCCACCGGCAACCACGGCTCCTCGCCCGATCCATACCCAACGCCCTCAAGAATCTTCGTCACAGAATCCATAGCGGTCACTTCCATCGGCAACTTCGCAGTCGGAACAAAGAAAACCATCACTCATCACCGATCACCTTGTCGATGATCGCTCGATTCGGGATGAGTGTGCTCATGGCAACATTGTAATTTCAACTTCCGTAGCACCGGTGGGTACCCTGCAGCAGCGATGAAGGGCTATCCTCATCGCTGCTGCAGGGTATATCACCACATCTCGGTGACAGTGAGTTCGTCATGTCGATTTTCAGTCATTGCGAAATCACAATCATTGCCATCTCCCAATCGAAAACGCGTAGAAAACACTAAGTCGCGAGTCTCTGTCGAAACCGGAATATTCAGCAATCCATCTGCACAATTTCACGCATATTCCGTACGCTTCGCATATTCTTGGATGCGCACCTTCTACGAAATGGCTGCGATATAGAACATAATCGGTCAATCGATATCGAATGATCAGAAGAACACCAAAGGGATTACGGATGGCGAACAAGATTGAGCGTATCGGAATTCTGGTTGGCGGTGGCCCTGCACCGGGCATCAACAGCGTAATTTCAGCCGCCGTTATCGAAGTGGTGAACTCAGGGTATGAAGCCGTAGGAATCAAGAACGGCTACGAATTTCTCGTCAAAGGCGATACTTCACAAATCGTAAATCTGACTATCGAAGATGTTTCGGTCATCCACACACAAGGTGGTTCGATTCTTCACACGTCTCGCACGAATCCCACTAAACGGGCTGAGGATCTCGAAACCTGCATTGCGACTCTCAAGAAACTCGACATCAGCCACCTGATTACTATCGGTGGAGACGACACCTCATTCGGTGCTTCAGAAATATCCCGAGCCACCAAAGGAGCCATCCGCGTAGCCCACGTCCCAAAGACAATCGATAACGACCTTCCGCTCCCCGGTGATATGCCAACTTTCGGCTACGAAACCGCACGTCATGTTGGTGCCGGTATCGTGATGAATATCAAAGAAGATTCCGTCACAACCAACCGCTGGTACTTCATCGTTGCGATGGGGCGCCACGCAGGTCATCTGGCTCTCGGAATCGGCAAAGCAGCGGCATCGACGATCACGCTAATCCCCGAAGAATTCTCACAGAATACGGTCAGTCTTTCCGAGGTTTGCGACGTCCTCGAAGGTGCCATTCTGAAGCGTCGAGTTGCGGGTCGACCGGATGGCGTAGCGATTATCGCTGAAGGCATCGCCAGCAAGCTTAAAATGAGCGATCTACGCAACATCGCCGGAGTTGAAATTCCGCGTGACGAGTATGGCAACATACGGCTTGCTGACCTGCCGCTGGCGCGAGTCCTCCGAGCCGAAGTTGAGCGTCGATTCAAGGACCGCGGCGAGGCGATGGGTATCGTCGATCTCACGCTCGGATATGAGCTCCGATCGGCGGCGCCAATTCCGTTCGATATCGACTACACACGAACACTCGGACATGGTGCTGTCAGGTTCCTGCTGTCCAACGGTGACGTAGATGAGCGCACCAAGGAAGGTGCGATGATTTGCATTGTCGACAGCCAACTCCAAGCCGTTCCTTTCGACGATTTACGAGATTCCGAAACCGGCAAAACTGCCATACGAATGGTCGACACTGAAAATCTCTACTATGACGTTGCCCGTCGCTACATGATTCGGCTCGAACAGTCGGACCTTGATAATCCAGAAATGTTGGAACAACTCGCCAACAGCGCCTTGATGCAACCCGACGCCTTCAAACGTCGGTTCACCGTAAAGAGCTAGCGAGAGCCACAAGTGGTTAGCCAGGTACCTCAAATCGCCGTCAAAACCGAAGCCGTCGTCAAGAACTTCGGCGAAACGGCCGTTTTGCGGGGGCTTGATCTTGAACTGCCAGCGGGTGAAGTAACGGTTTTACTCGGCACTAACGGCGCCGGTAAATCAACCCTGCTCCGGATTCTCGCAATGCTCACACAGATCGATTCGGGGAGTGTCTCGATTCACGGTTCTGATATCGCCAAAAATGGTCCTGCAATTCGTGCGATGACTGGCTCGGTATTGCACTCGCCGATGCTCTACGCCGATATGTCCGTGCGAGAGAATCTGATGTTCTTCGCTGAGATGTATCGACTCGAAAACGTTGACGATCTCATCGTCAAAACCACGTCTCAAGTCGGCATCGAACCTCGTCTCGACCACCGGATCCGAACGCTCTCGCACGGATTCCAGAAGCGAGTAGCACTCGCACGCGCTCTGATGCACGATCCACAGCTTCTACTTCTGGACGAACCCGAGTCGGGACTCGACAGCCAATCGGTTTCAAGACTCGAGAAGATCATCGATAACTACAGGTCGACGGGTCGAACCGTCGTAATAACCACCCACATTGTCGAGCACGCTCTTGAGCTCGCCGATCGAGCCGTCGTGCTGAATAGCGGGACCGTGGGACTAACCTCAACGAATCCTTCTCAAGATCGTGCAGAAATACTCGCCGCAAACTCGTCCGAATCAACGTCAGGTGCACTGCCATGATGGGTTCATTCGCCGTCATATGGGAAATAGGTCGAAAAGACCTGCTCCTCGAAATCCGCAACAAAGATGTGGTTGTTGCAATCGCCGGTTTCGCTCTGCTCGTACTCGTCATATTTACCTTCGCCATCGACCTCAACCAGAGCAACGCAAAGCTCGTGGGTCCTGGCGTTCTCTGGGCAGGAATCGCATTTGCCGGGGTGACCGGACTCAACCGGGCGTTTGCGCTCGAAGTCGAAGGCAACACTCTCGAAGCGCTCATGCTTGCGCCGATGAGTCGTGACCTTATCTACCTCGGCAAGGCACTCGGAAATTTCCTCTTCATCGCCGTTGCGCAGATCATTGTTATTCCGGTGTTCGCAGTGCTGTTCAATCTCGTCGTGTTCCGCTGGGAGATGCTCGTCATCAGCCTGCTAACGACCATCGGATTCAGCGCGGTTGGCACACTCTTCGCTGCAATGTCGGTACGAGTGCGGGCGAGAGAAGTTATGTTGCCGTTATTGTTCCTACCAGTAGTTATCCCACTTCTAATGGCCGCTGTCGAATCGACGAGTCACATAGTCAACGGTCGAAGTTGGTCCGATATCTCACAGTGGCTTCAGCTCGCAGTCGCATTCGACGTTACTTTCGTCGTGGTTTTCGCGTTCATTTTCCAGCACATCCTCGAAGATTAATTCAGCGAAATCGACACGTTCACTACATGAAAAACTTTATCTGAAGTAAACACCGCCATGATAAAATTCGCCAGGTATCCACACTCTAGAAATCTGCATTTCCTCTCTTGATCAACAAAGTCCTCAACCGACTCGATCCACTCCTCATCCTCAGTGCCGCCCTCATGGGTGTCGCTCTGTACCTCATATTCATCTGGGTCCCCACTGAAACAAACCAGGGCGCAGTCCAGCGAATCCTCTACTTCCACGTACCTGTGGCATGGGGCTCGATGATGGGTATTCTCGTGGTCAGCGGTAGCTCGTTCATGTATCTGTGGAAGAAGAACGAAAAGTGGGATCGGCTAGCGGTGGCATCAGCTGAAGTCGGTGTCGTTTTCGGTGGCATTATGCTTCTATCTGGAATGATCTGGGCACGCCCCGTGTGGGCGGTCTGGTGGACCGGTGAGGCAAAGCTCACGACCGCGCTCATCCTCTTCTTCATCTACGTCGCCTACCTAATGTTCCGAGCCTACTTTCCGCCCGGTGCGCACCGACAGCGTCTCGCAGCAATCATCGGAGTTACCGGTGCGATAGATACACCGATCATCTACTTCGCCACTAACCTGTGGTCACAGGCACACCCACCGCTCGTTACCGGACCTGCTGCGGATGCCGACTCGACTCTCGGAAGCGATCTTGGAATCGTGTTGCTGGCATCGACAATAGCATTCACATTCCTGTTTATCTTCCTCGTCCAGAATCGGTACAAAATCCGAAAATCCGAAGACGATCTTGTCGAACTGAAAAGAGCCTCATCAACATCAGTAATGACGGGAGCAAATTGACTGTGAAGAAAGCTATTGTTTGCCCTGGAATCGGAACCGGGACTGCTCGGCTCGCTATTGCATTAATCCTTGCGCTGAGTGCCACAACCGCCCTCTCGCAATCTTCCTCTGCTCAGGACAAATCGATCCTCAGCGGAATCGTCGTCGGTGTCGAAACCGACAATAATGATCGATTAACTCGTTTCGCCGTGTCCGACTCGACCGGTACGGTCACCACGTTTGAGCTGTCAACCAACACTGAATTTGGCCTCGAGAATCAATCGGGAGATCGCTGGGTTTCGTCTCAGGGTGAAGAACCTGCGGAATCAGCACGACGGCTTCGTGATCATCGTGAGAGATTTGCACCAATCACCGTCTCCTCACAGAACGGCATCGCAACATCCGTCGTAGAACGTGAAGAAGGCAAACTGGAAACTAATCTTGGCTACCTGTTTGCGGTTTTCGCAATTACATGGGCGCTGTTCTTCGCATACGTGCTGTACATGGGTCGCAAACAGCGAGTACTGCAGCACGAAATCGCAAAACTCAAAAGCTCAATCGCTAACGCAGACCGAACATGACAAACCAATCAAACGACCAACAGCAGCCTGAAGCCCCGCAAACAACTGTGGCTACGGCGCGCACTTCAACCCTCATGGGGCCTCGCGCCAAGCTGGCGTTCGCATTCGTGCTCGTTGCTGTCGCATTGGCGTACTTTGCGTTTAGTGCCTTTGAAGGAGCGACCGTCGACTATCTGTCGGTCGCCCAGGTCGCTGAGGAGGCGCCAACAGCCACCGACAGGCAGGTCGGTGTTACTGGCAAGCTAGTGCAGGATTCCTACGTCCGAGACGCCGACGGTTTAACCGCTCGTTTCGCAATCAAAGACGAAGACGGTATTGGTGAACTGCAAGTCACGTACCGGGGTGAAATCGGGCAGGTGTTTTTTAACGATCATTCCGAAATCATCCTGCAGGGTCAAAAGTTGGTCGACGGATCATTCAACGCCGAGAATCTGACAGTGCGCTGCCCGTCCAAGTACCTGACTGAATCCGAACAGGCCGAGATCGACGCTCAGAACAACGGCGATCCCGAAACACCGCCCTATCAACCCGACTACTTCAACCAAGAAGTTTAATCTGATAACCACCCTCAAACCTTCGAAGATGGATGATTCAACTGCGCATCACGGAAACGCGCTCTTTACTCGATTCGGCTTGCCCTGAACTTACTACTCACAGTGGCGACAACAATTGTAAACACGATCAATCCTGTCGCAAGAATCGTTAACGAAGCCCGCAAGCCGAAAATCGCCGCGAGCGACCCGCTCGCTAATCCGCCCAGCGCAAAACCTGACCAGGCAATCTCGTAAGCACCGATCACCCTGCCTCGAACTTCGGCAGGAACGTTGAATTGGATTACTGCAATTCCGAGAGCAACGTGAACTGAATTGAAAAATCCGAGTAAGAACGCAAAGGGCATAGCCACTAGTATGTCGCTGGTATGAGCCCAGATAATCACGAAGCTACCAAATAATATGTCCGTAATCAGAAGTACCGGTCCGGCTCGCCGCACACCACCTGACCACGACATCGTCATCGCACCCACAACAGCTCCAGTGCCAACGCCAGCGAAGAGAAATCCCAATCCTCTCTCATCGGTATTGAAGATTTCCTTGGCAAACGCCGGAATGATAAAAACCATCCCGCCAAGCATCAGGGCATTCACGAACGTAAACATCAGGTTCATTCGTAAGATCGGCCGATCCCGAATTACGCGCCCCACCTCGAGTAGATCCGAAATCACCCCTGCCGACTTAGCGCGAACGACCTGAGAAACCGGCTGGAACGTCGTGTAAATCAGTAGTGCCATGCCGAACAGTCCAGCTATCACACCGTAAGCAACACCCGGTCCCGCAGCACCCAACAGGAAGCCACCAATCAACGGACCTGCTACACGTGCACCGTTGAAAATTGATTGATCGAGCGAAATCGAACGCACGAGAATCTTCTTGGGTACCACGTCGGGCAGAAGCGACAGTCTTGAAATCCAGTCGATCGCTAGTCCCGATCCTTGGAACATTCCTGCAACAACAACATGCCACGGCTCAAGCGAATCGGTCGAATAGAGAATTCCGATCATGAGCATCGGAGTTCCTGCGATAAACGCACCGATTTTCAGCATCCTGATGCGTGGAATCCGGTCGGCGAGCACACCGCCAAGAACACCAACAATCACGTTCGGAATACCAACTGCAGCACCAAGAGTAGCCAGCCAAAGAGTTGATCCAGTCAGCTCGAAAAGAAGATAACCCTGCGCAAGGTTTATCAACTGATGACCCGTGCCCCAGAACATGGTCGCCGCGATGAATCTTTGAAGCGAAGAATTTCGCAACGAGTCGACGAACCCAACATTGCGTTGTGATTCGTCGTTACTCGAATCAAGGGATTTCGATTCCTGTCCGGAAATATCAGCCATAACGCGCTATTGTGAACCCATTCCCCTCACAAATGGTGCGCAATAAAATATCTATTTATTACCTCACGCAAAACGCTAACCATTAAACAAGCGCTCGCTGATACAATCCACTTCACGATATGAGCTCCGAAGTAACCCTCGCCACATACATAATCGCCGCCGCAATCGCATTCGGATTCGGTGCTGTTCCGGTTGCCTACACCATAGGTCGGCTCAACGGTATCAACGTGTTCAAAGTCGGTTCTCGCCAGGCCGGAGCTACCAATATCTGGCGCGAAGTCTCTCGTAAACAGGGAGTAATCGTCACATTGATCGATTGGGCAAAAGGCCTCACTGCCATCCTCATGGCACGCCAGCTTGGCCTCGACGGCCCAGAACTCCTCGTACCAGCCACCGCAGCAATAGCTGGGCACTGGAACTCACCATTCACCAAGTTTCGAGGTGGCGATGGCGTCGTAACCCTCATGGGAACATCGATGGGCATCGTCCCAGTTGTGGTGTTCCTCGGGTTGGCAATAGGCGCAACCGTATCCTTCGCTATGAACAGGAAACTTGCCCACCCGAGCCTGTGGGGTGGTATCGTCGGCTATGCCGTATTCATCACACTCTCATTCCGCCCAAGCTCCAGTGCCGACCCGAACATCGTCTACGGTCTCACGGGAATCGGAATTGCAATAATGCTCCACAGCATGTACTTCCACAGACGACACAAGGACTACTTCCGTCCTGACGACTCTCTCGACGACAACTCCGAGACGCCTTTCAGGCAGGACCGTCTTCGCTAATCCGCTGAGCGCCGGAAAAACGAGTAAATAAAAACGGCGATCTAGATCGCCGTTTTCAATTAACCAATCTCTTCGTGAAGGCTATTCGTCGGAAAGATTTCGTAGCTTCTCTTTTAGCGAGTCGGGAACGTCCAGCTGGAGAGTTTGTCGAATTAAACCAACCGTCTGAGCAAGACTCGTCATCCAACCGCGCAATCACCCATGCCTTCGGTACAGGGAACGTCAGATGAGTGTTTTTCATCCCGACCGATCAGTTTATCAATCCACGACGTTGAGCCACTCACTTTAGTCTCCACGCTGCCGACGGCAATAATGATTGTCGCTCGCCGGACAGTTAATAGGATGCAATGTACTCACATTCGATTCAAAGAGCATTTATATTTTGGGGGGCGAAGTCTCGAATTTCTGAGGGTTTCTTATCCCACTTTAGTGCTTTTTGTGTTCAATCTCGCCGAATTTATGTCTGCAATGGCCAGGCAACACCCGCTGAAGAAGAGGCCGATTCTAGTAGAATTGAACAGGCATCGGTTGCCCTTGATGGTGAGATGACTCTTCATTTCGACCGAAGCCACTACACGATTCACGCGACGGTTTTTGAACGCACAGGAATTCACGAAGACAGCCGAGAAGCACTCGGGATTCGTGTACAACGTTGCTCAACGGATGGATGTCCCTTTGAGCAGCTACTCCGAGTCACCGGTCGCTGCGACGATGAATAGCGAGCTTGGCAACCGTATCGACGCCGCAATCAACGATCTGCCAGAAGACCTTCGAGTAGCCGTGATTCTTCGTGACGTGCAGGGCCTTTCGAATCAGGAAGCCGCAGACACACTCGACGTATCAGTCTCGGCACTGAAAGCTCGTCTGCACCGCAGCCGTATCGCCCGACGTGACTCACCGTAGCAATATGTAGAAGAACGCGCCCTCTCAAACTGATTAACGCCAAGGTTCCTGTGTAATGCGGAACTTATCTGGAGTGACACCGCCTGCGTTCACAGCGATCTCAACAATCCAACAACAAGCCCCGCCATGTGCGGGGTTTGTCGTTTAGCAGTAATAAAACTACATCTGCAGCAAGTACGAATCCAGCAATTCGTCATTCGTGCGCTTTGGCGACCGCTCCCGCAGTTCTTCGTAGCGGTCCCGAAACGTCTTGCGCTCCTGCTTAAAGATAACTCCAAGAGGAATTCCAGGACGACTCAACAAATCGTTCGCATCCTCAACACTCGTCGGGTCATGATCTTCGGGAATCTCGTAGGCCAGTCCCTTGACCCCTTCCTTCGGCTTGCCCTTCAGAAGATCGTAAGTGTCGTTGTAGGTTGTGCAAGGCGACTGGACATGAACGATGCTGAACCCTTTATGGTTCATCGCTTCTTGAATCAGTTTCGCCAGCACACGGGGCTTGCTTGAGTAGTACGACGCAATGAACGTCACACCAATCGACATGTAAAGCTTGAGCGGTGAAACGGGGTTCTCGATCTTGCCAAGCGGAGTCGAAGCAGTGATCTTGCCGAACGCGGTAGTCGGTGAAGACTGACCCTTGGTCAGGCCGTACACACCGTTGTCCATAACAACAGCCGTTACATCAACGTTTCGATTGGCAGCAGGTCCCAGATGCTCAGCACCGATCGACAGGAAGTCACCGTCACCGGCAACAACAACCGTGTTCAAATCCGAGTTGCCCTGTTTCACACCAAATGAAATCGGAAGCGTTCGGCCGTGGATGCCATGAATGCCGAATGGCTGCTCACCCTCAACGAGGTGCACTATATTTCCGGAGCAACCGATACCCGCGATAATAACATTGTTCGCCTGTGGTTCCTCGTGCTCTGCCGAATAGCCCTCAAGTGCGACCTGCAGTGCTCGACGCACTCCGAAGTCTCCACATCCCGGGCACCAGGCGAAGTCGTATTCAGGATTGCGCTTACTCATGCCGTTACTCCTGCACCGATTCGTTCTCTGATTCTCGTCACGAGATCCGCCGGTCTAAACGGCAGCCCTGTGTACTGGGTAATTGACTCGGCATTGAAACCCTCCATACGGAGAAGAGCCGACCACTGCCCGAGATAGTTAAGTTCTGGGACGATGATTTTCTTGCCAGATTTCAAGACAGCCAGCACTTCCTCGGGTAACGGATGGAGAGCAAGTGAGTACAACCAGCCAATGTTCGCTCCCTCTTCACGAAGTCTGTCGTATGCCTCGCGAGCCGGTCCCTTCGAGCTACCCCACGGCATGATGATGCAATCGGCGTCAGCATTTTCAATTTCGTAGGGAGAGTCCTTGAGAAGGTCGAGTTTCTTGAACCGACGCTCCATAAGTCGAACGTGGTGTCGAGGCAGGTGAGTTGTATCACCAATCTCGTCATGCTCCGAGCCGTTCGCAACATAGGCACCAGGGCCACCGGGAATAGGCATACCCGGAAGAGGTGTCGAGCCATCCCACGAGTCGTATCGCTTGCCGGTATCGCCCTCGCTAACGGTTGTTCGGCATTCCTGACTCACCTTTGAAAGATCAGGTCGTCGAATATTTTCACCGCGCTCGGCAAGACCGAATTCCGTCATGAGAATCACCGGACCCTGATATCGCTCTGCCCAGTTCTGTGCCAGCACAGCAGCCCAGAAGCACTCTTCGATCGAACCCGGAGCCAGCACCGGCATTTTGATGTCGCCGTGTGCGGGGTGCATACAGGTGTAAAGGTCGGACTGTTCAGATTTGGTTGGCAAGCCCGTTGCAGGACCACCACGCTGAACGTTTACAACCACCATCGGAATTTCAGCCATCCACGCAAGCCCAAGCCCTTCACTCATCAAAGAAAAGCCAGGGCCAGCAGTGGCGGTCATTGCTTTTTTACCGGCAAATCCTGCGCCAAGAGTGGCGTTGATCGCTTCAATTTCCGAAGCGACCTGATGAACGAAGCGTCCTTCGCCCCATAGATTATTCTCCATCCATACCAAAACGGTTGTAGCAGGAGAAATCGGGTATCCAACGTAGAAATCGCATCCCGCAGCGGTCGAACCCATCGCAATAGCCGCATTGCCTGTAATGATGATTTGCGAGTAGTCAGGCGGAGTTGCTGATTCGAGTTGACCCACGTTAAACCCTGCTGAATCCGCAACCTCAGCACCAAGCCGAACAGCCTTGATGTTGGCCTCGATAATCTCGTCATCACCCTCGCGTCCACGAGTAAAGCGTTGTCTGATAAATTCATCGATCTCTTCAGGGTTGAAATCGATAAGCTTGGTGACAGCACCAATCGTAACCATGTTCGCCGCTCGGGCGTTACCGGTCGATTTCGCTAGTTCGTCAGCCTTGATACCGAAGTAGTGACCACCTTCCGGCAAGTCATATTCTTCGGCGTTGTAAACGGTTACACCACCGGGATTCAGATCTTCGTTGTGGTGGTCGTAGGCGTACTGATTCAGCGCCACCAGAACATCAACACCATCACCGGAACTCAACACAGGCGTGGTCGAAATTCTTACCTGTGATGAAGCTGGTCCACCCATAATCTGCGAAGGATATGTCGCATGGGTCTGTACAAAATAACCGGCATGAGCGGCCGCTCGTGCCAGCGCATCGGCTGATGTGACCAGTCCCTGACCGCCCTCTCCGGCGAATCGGATAACGAAGTCGTGTTTATCCAATTGAGACTACCTTTTTATGGAGTTGCTGTTCCACAAGCTCTTCTATTCCCACGCCCGACGATATTGATTCAGGCGCAAAAAAACCGCATCCATCAATCGAGATTCATGCGGCTACTGTTTATCTGTTATTTCCTGCATGCCCATTAAAAAATGTGATAGCACTTCCGATGCAGTCGTTCCAGTCGGGCGACTGCGATTTTCATCTTCTTGATGTGAGCGTGTGCTACAAAGTGGCATTTTATTGCGTTTACCCAACTAACAATTATCGAATTCGATCAGTTCAGTGTCAATTTATTTTCGTGATGAATTTCGAATCGAAACCAGAGTCAAATGAAACATGACCGGCTGGCGTTTGACCATTGGCACCACCAAACTTAGAATCCGCTCACACATTCACCGATTCGCTCAATTGGATTTCTGACTTTTTCAGATCCGTACCCGGTTTTGGACCATGACCAACCAGCGCACAACAGATCACTCAATCGACCGTTGGTCAGCAGGCGGCGTTGTGCTTCGCCCGAACCCCGACAACGGCGGGAAATTAACTGTTGTCCTCTGCCATCGCCGCGCTGAGTCACTCTGGGCGCTACCCAAAGGAACGCCTGAGCAGGGCGAATCGGTAGCAGAAACAGCAGCGCGTGAAGTCGCCGAAGAGACCGGGTTGCGGGTTGAAACCGGCCCAGCAATCGTCGATACCTATTACTCGTTCTACCGCACTGCCGGAGAAATCTTCGGCGAACTGCCATTTGCTGACGACAGCACCGTTCGAATCGATAAAACGGTTCACTGGTACCTGATGAAATACATCGGTGGCGACACATCAAATCACGATCATGAGTACGATGATGTTGAATGGATCGACATCAAAGAAGCATCAAAGAGGCTGACCCATCGGAATGAAGCGCGAGTCCTGGAAAAAGTTGTGGCCTTTTATGAAGGCAGAACAGGAAACGACTGAGTTAAGGCTCGTCGGTGAACTCACCGTGCTTCGCAATAAATCGATGGACGATGCCGAAGCCGACTATTCATGGCGTATCGATCCTGAATTGGCGAGACTCGACGCAACCCGCCCGGCAACCCTCACGTATGGCGAGTACATCCGCTATCATCGCGACGATGTCAACTACCCGTCGCCTTGGTCAGTCCGCATGGCAATCGACACCCTCGACGGTCACCACATAGGCAATTGCATGTACTACGACATCAATACCGACAAATCGCAGTGCGAACTGGGCATCATGATCGGAGACCGCGACTACTGGAGCAAGGGTTATGGCACTGACGTCGTCAAATCCACGCTTGCACATATATTCACGGAAACGAGACTCGAGCGGGTCTATCTGCACACGCTCACTACCAACCATCGTGCGCAAAACTCGTTTAGGAAGGCCGGTTTTACTCCTCTAAGGGAAGTAAAACGCGATGGCTACGAGTTCGTGCTCATGGAAATCTGGCGGAAAGAGTGGGAAGCACTCTATCCCGAACTTGTTGCTGCTAAATCGGTGGAAGCTTCAACATCTTCATAGGCGTCGGCCAAATCTACTCAGGCGCTCCAGACCGACACCGATCCACTATTTGGTTCCTAACTAACTAGACAATCAGGAGAATCCCCAATGAATTTGCTTCTAATTACCGGTGGTAAGCACCCGTACGAAGAATCAACCCCGGTTTTGCAGGAATTCCTTGAGGCTGCGGGGCACGCTATTACGCTGTCAGAGTCGGCCGACGAACTGGCTGGCGATCTTTCAGGTTTCGACGCGATCGTTCTGAATACTCTTCGACAGGAAGCTACTAACAACGATCTTAACGATGCCCAGCGCGAAGGCTTTGCAGGGTACGTTGCCGGCGGTGGCTCACTACTCTCTATTCACATTTCGGCGGCATCATGCCCCGAATGGTCACAAACAAAAAAGATCACTGGCGGAGGCTGGGTACTAGGTGAAAGCTGGCACCCGCCTTTCGGATGGTTCCAGGTCTATATCGATCAGCCCGATCACCCGATCGCCGCTGGTGTATCCAACTTCTGGACCTACGACGAGTGCTACTGCGGTCTCGACATTCAACCCGGCATCGACACGTTCATGCACGGAGTAGTCGAAGGCGAAGACAAACCACTCGGCTGGACCAACCAGTTCGGCGCCGGTCGAGTCGCCAACATCGCACTGGGTCACGCCGGATCATCCCAGCAACACCCCGAGTTCCAAAAACTAATCCGCAACGCTCTCAACTACCTGAGCTAGACGAACACCGGCACTCCTCCTTGCAAGAAAGAAACCCACAAAACATGCCAAGCCGCCGACCAAACATCGTCTTAATCATGTCCGACGACCTTGGATACGAAGCCATCGGAGCCAACGGAGGCACCTCCTACGCCACACCTGTACTCGACGGTATGGCAGCCACCGGTGCACGCTTCGAGAACGCCCACGTACAGCCACTTTGCACACCGACCCGCGTGCAACTGATGACAGGCAAGTACAACTTCCGAAACTACATCGGATTCGGCCTGATTGCTCCCGATGAAGTCACGTTCGGCCACATCTTCTCCGACGCCGGCTACAAGACCTGCATCGCGGGTAAATGGCAGCTCCACTCCTACAATCCGCCCGACGAAATGCCCGAAGCGCGATCGACCGGCCAAACGATCGAAGATGCTGGATTCGACGAATTCTGCGTATGGCACCCGCACCACACCGAGGACAAAGGCTCCCGCTACAAGGACCCTATCGTCTACGAAAACGGCAAGTTCCTCGGCAACATGGAAGGCAAGTATGGCGAGGATATATTTGCCGACTACATCATCGATTTCATGGAGAAGAACCAGAACAACCCGTTCTTTGTCTACTTCCCAATGGCGCTCACACACCGACCGCTCGAGCCAACTCCCGACAGCCCGGAGTTCGACGATTTTGTCCCACCCTCAAACCTGACCCTTGGCGGGCGAACTTGGGACGAACTAGAAGGCTGGGACGATGATCCCCGCTACTACAAAGACATGGTCGAATACCACGACAAGGTGATTGGTCGAGTTAACGACAAACTCGAAGAACTCGGCATTGCCGAAGACACGCTCGTCATCTACGTCGGCGATAACGGATCGCCAATCGAAGTCTGCTCACTCATGCATTCGCATATCGAAGTCTGTGGTGGTAAAGGCCTGACGGTCGACCGCGGGACCCACGTACCAATGATCGCCAGTTGGCCAGGAACGATACCGGAAGGCCACGTCGAAACCGACCTCGTCGATTCATCTGACTTCCTGCCAACGATCATGGATGCTGCGGGAATCTCCGCACCCGATGGCTACGTCATGGACGGTCGCACGTTCTTGCCGCAGCTCAGGGGTGAAAAAGGCGATTCGCGGGACTGGATGTATTTCCACTTCGAGCCTATGAGCGGACGAGTGCACCGCTTCGCACGTTATATCCGCACGCACCAATACAAGCTCTACGACGATGGCCGTCTGTTTGACGTCAACGCTGATCCAGAAGAAGAGTCAGCCTGCTATGCAGCAAACGACAACACCGAGCGAGCAGCAGTCCGCGCACAACTCCTCCCAGTCTTCGATCAAATGGTGAAGTAGCGTCATCCATTGCCTGTCTGTCCTCTCTCCCTTCAAAGGAGGAAGCTAGAGGGTGGGTTCAATCGCCTACCGTCAAGATCAACATCGTCGCAACCACAAACACTCACCTCACACAAGCAACATGACAACTTCCCGACCCGACTGGCTCGCTCTCACATCCGAAGAACCGATCGATCCCGATCTACCGATCTGTGATCCACATCACCATTTCTGGGACCGCCCCGGCAACCGCTATACACTCGACGAGTTACTCGCCGATACTGGAGGCGGGCACAACATCACCGAAACCGTCTTTGTCGAATGCAGTGCTATGTACCGAAAAGATGGACCTGCAAGCATGAGCCCCGTTGGTGAAACCGAGTTTGTGAATGGTCTCGCCGCCCAGAGCGCCAGTGGTCAATACGGCAATACGAACGTTGCCGCCGGAATCGTTGGCTACGCAGACTTAACTCTCGGCGACGCAGTTCAGGAAGTTCTGGAAGCACATATCGCTGCCAGCCCAAACCGATTTAGAGGTATCCGTAACTCGTCGTGCTGGGATGCGAGCCCAGATATTGGTGGCTACAAAAATCCTCCAAAAGAGCTCCTCGGAAACTCCAATTTTCGAGAAGGTTTCGGTGTGCTCGACCGATTTGGTCTGAGTTTTGATGCCTGGCTCTATCACACGCAACTGCAAGAACTCGTTGACCTGGCAAGAACGTTCCCAAACGTTACGATCATCGTGGATCACATCGCCGGCCCAATCGGAATTGGTCCTTACGCAGGAAGCCAAGACGAAGTTTTCAGTGATTGGTCAACGGGCATCAACGAACTTGCGACCTGCGAAAACGTTGTCATGAAGGTTGGCGGATTCGGAATGCCCCTCAGCGGCCTGGGTTGGGGTGAACGAAACACACCCGCCTCGTCAGAAGAACTAGCAACCGCAATGGCGCCTTTCTACGATCACTGCATCGAAGCATTCGACCCCGATCGCTGCATGTTCGAAAGCAACTTCCCGGTCGACAAACAATCCACCTCGTACACAATTCTGTGGAACACCTTCAAGCGAATCGCTGAGGGCTACTCTGCCAGCGAAAAAGCGTCGCTATTTCGAAACACCGCACGTCGGACGTACCGAATATAAACCAGCTAGGCGTCTCATATCCTCTCTCCCCGAAGAGAGGGGAAACACTCCCTAGCCCTCCTGCGGTGGAGCCGGGTTCACTAGATCCATGCCGATCGTCTCAGGGAACACGCCCGCCAGTTCCTCAACGGTCCAGCGACCTGTTTTGTGGATCGATCGTCCCTGCTCGGGTGAATTCATCAAGCTCACTCGATTACCGACAGTGTGGAAAATCCGGCCTGTCACGTCAGAAGCCTGATCCGAAGCCAACCACGCAATCATCGGCGCTACCTGCTCCGGCTCGTTTGTAAGCGTGCCTTCCGGTGGAGGCAGGAACTCACCTTTGCGCATATTCCTCGTCGAATCGGGAATCGAATCGGTCATTCGAGTCTGTGCACCCGGAGAAATTGCGTTTGCCGTCACACCGTGCCTCGCCAGATCTTTCGCCACCACTCGTGTAAATCCAGCAATAGCGTCTTTAGCCGCACCGTAGTTCGACTGACCTCCGTAGCCGTACAGCCCTGACACCGAGCTAAACGTGACGATCCGTCCACTGCCCTGTTCTTTGAAAATTTGCGATGCGGGTTGAACGACCGAGAACGTGCCCTTCAGGTGCACTGCCATCACATCATCCCATTCCTGCTCGGTCATGTTAAACAGCATTCGATCCCGCAAAATCCCGGCTGCGGTAACGACAATATCGAGTCGACCGAACTCTTCCATCGCTGTCTTCACGATGTTTTCGCCGCCCTCCATCGTGGCGACCGAGTGATACGAAGCAACGGCGTTACCACCAAGCTCAGATATCTCCTCAACAACCTGCGCAGCAGGCGTGGTGTCCTCACCATCACCGTCCAGAGCAACTCCAATGTCGGCAACAACAACCGATGCACCGTGTGCCGCTAAGAGCTTCGCTACTCCGCGACCAATCCCTCGCCCCGCTCCGGTTACAACAGCAACCTTGCCTTCGAGTCGTTTGCCTGATTTCGATCCTACAACCGCTGGATGCCCAAGGAGATTCGGTCCCACCTGCGCATCCAATTGATCTGGCTCCCATGTCGCAGACGGTGCGGAGTTGTAGATCGTCTTCACCCGACGAGGCAACGTCATATGAACAACGTTTCCTCCATAAACGAGGAACGTTTGACCGTTTACTGGTGCCGAATAGTCTGAAGCTAGGAACGCAACGAACGGCGCAACATCTTCCGGCTCCCACGAAGCCTCGTTTTTACCGGGGAATAGCCCGTTTGCTGCAAGCTTTTCACGTGTTGCCTCGGGTATCGATTCCACCATGCGAGTCTCTGCCCGAGGTGCAATCGAGTTCGCCGTGACGCCATATTTGCCAAGGTCTTTAGCTACGACTTTCGTGAAGCCATGAATTCCCGATTTCGCAGCACCGTAGTTCGCCTGGCCGGGGAATCCAACAAGACCCGACTCCGAGGTGAACGTGATTACTCGTCCCCCTCGCTGCTGCCGGAACAGCGGAGCCGCGTGTCGAACGATGTTGAACGTGCCCTTAAGATGAACATCGTAGACCGCATCCCACTCTTCTTCAGTCATGTTGTAGATCATGCGGTCCCGAAGAATTCCAGCTGCCGTTGCGACGATATCTAGCTGTCCAAACGTGTCGAGCGCAGCCTGAACAATTCTTCCACCGCCATCGAACGTAGAAACCGATTCTGCGATCGCCACAGCCTCGCCGCCGGCGGTTTTGATTCCGGCAACAACCTCGTCGGCGGGACTCAACCCCTCGGATTCACCGGTAAGTGATACGCCAGCGTCGTTGACTACGACTTTCGCACCATTTGCCGCTAGCTCCTCCGCTATACCACGACCGATTCCCCGACCTGCTCCCGTGACGATTGCTACTTTGCCTTCAAGCACACCACTCATTTATTCAGATTCCTATGGTTGAGATATTTTAGTTCGTGGAAATTAAGGTCGAATGCTAGAGAATTTCTCTGGATGGCAAAGACACCAATGCCCTACCCGGAGTTGAGATAGTTCCGTCAGTCTGCCGAAGTCCGATCTCGAGTTCGACCAGGCCAACTCCGTTCTCGATACGAGCGTCAGTAACTTTGCCAACACATGTCGCCACGTCGTCAGGAAAATCAATCATCCGATACGAAACATCGAGTTCCAGTAGTCGCCCGCCCGAACCCATCCAGCCGGTAACAAGTTCACCCAACCACGCACTCTTCAGCGCACCGTGGATGATGACCTTGGGGTGACCGGCCGCAGCAGCCACGTTCTGGTCGTAGTGGATCGCCACAAAATCCTGAGAAGCACCGGCGTACCTCACGAGCTGCTTCGTGTCGGGATTTTTCACCAGTTCCGGAAGCTCATCGCCAACCGCAACGTCTTCGAACAACAGGGTTGAAATTTCTTTAGCCGTCGCCAACGCCAAAATCCTTTTCTCCAGTGCCGTAGGTAATCGTTGTTGTAGTCTGGGTTCCGACCAATCGGGCTTCCTGATTTGTATACGAAATTTCAGCAACCTTGAACAGCATCGTGCCCATCCGACCGTGCTTCTCAAACAGATCGACAATCTTGCGAACGACCGTTATCTGATCACCAACTCGAACCGGTTCGTTGAAGCGATACTTGCTACCGCCATCGAGCACGTGGGCGAACGGCTCGGGAAACGGATTCGGCAGGTTGTCTGGTAGGAGCGATCGAAAGAACGTCGGCGGTGCGATCAGGCTTCCATACGAAGTCGATTCGGCAACTTCCCGGTCGGAATAGAGGGGGTTAGGATCGCCGATAGCAGCGGCAAATCGCTCGACAGCGTGACGCTCGATATCGTACGTGACTCCAATCGATTCCAGCCCGATAAACGATCGGAGTTCGTCTGTAATTACGGTGTCACCGGGTGACGCTGATGCCGTCATACGAAATGTCTACTCGTGCTTTCCTCTGGCGCTCGGGGACCATCCAACACAATCTTCAAGGCAAATGAACGAACGTGCTGATGCCATATAGCCGACAGTTTAGCCCTTGTTTCGCCTGCGTTTACCACCACCACCGCTCGATTTCGATTCCGTTGGTGATCCGGCGAATATCTTTCGCTCTCGACGCGTCACCTGTGATCCTACGGCGGCGGCAGTCATCAATATCGCCGTCGGTATAAACAAAATACCGTCTACAAAGATGAACAAAATGACGAACACGTAGATCAGAAAGGTCGATATCCAGAGGTTTATCTTCGCCGATCTGTCTGGAAGACCATGTTTCGGAACGACCAGCAGAGTACTTCCAGCCAGTACAAGCGGCAACAAGCTCAAGAGCAATATATGGCCCTGCCCGTCTTCGAGAAGCGTTTTGCGAGCGACTTCACCGTTCTCGTCGTTCATCAGTTCAACAAGTGGAAAAGCGAACAGCCCTACAAAGCTGGCGAGGGCAAAGACCGTGGCCGTGAACGCAAAGTAGTAAATTCGATCCCACCGAGGTATCTGCATATCGACGATTGTATTGGTTGGTGAGTGGATAAGTTCGATCATCTACACCGCCGGTCGCCGGAATAGTTCAATATTTGAACAAATGTTGTCGTGCCTTACACAGGCTGCATGCGGACTTGCTCACCAACCGGCATTTCAAGCTTGATGGCATCGCCAGCGCGGACAACTCCCCCCACCACAACTATCGAAAACATTCCGGTCTTGCGAATTAACTTGCCGTTGGAATCGCGAGCCAGACACGCATCCATCAGTCCCGGAGCGATTCCATCAATCTGGGCGCAGGGATTCCGCAGTCCGGTCACCTCGACAATCGCCTCTGCACCGATGTGCAATCGAGCTCCAACCGGGAGACCAAGCAGATCAATCCCACTCGTCGTGATGTTCTCGCCCAGCATCCCAGACCGCACGTCGAAGCCCATATCACGAAGCTCATCGAACAACTCAGCGTGCATGAGGTGAACCTGCCGAAGATTCGGTTGCGTTGGATCCTGTCTCACCCGACTCCGGTGCTTGACCGTGGTTCCGTTGTGAGCATCACCCTCAACGCCAAACCCTGCGACAAGCGTGATCGAGTCCACCACAGGTTTCGACATCGTGTGCCCAGAGCTGACTTGAACTGTAAGAACCTTGGAAGGCATACTTTTGTCCTCAATAAACGTGTCATCGACACCTAGGGCGCAAACAAATCGGGATCCTGTATTTCGATCTCGTCTTCGTCGGGATCATACTGCTGTTTCGATTCTTCTTCGACGACTTTCTCCAGTGGAGCGAACGACAGCATCAGACGCTTCACTCCATGTCCCGAAAACGCCACAGTCACCTGCGTATCGCCACCCGCACCCGACGAATTGATCACAACACCCTCACCAAACGTTCTATGTCGGACTTTGTCGCCGGCTGAAAATGCGTCTT
Source organism: uncultured Dehalococcoidia bacterium (assembly GCA_913052475.1). Classification (GTDB taxonomy): domain Bacteria; phylum Chloroflexota; class Dehalococcoidia; order Lucifugimonadales; family Lucifugimonadaceae; genus Lucifugimonas. The sequence goes on along the minus strand of CAJXEJ010000011.1, from coordinate 16,358 downwards.
CCGAGCGGGAAGCAGAACGTGGAGTCGGTGTTGTTGCCGCCCGTTTCGTCCACATCGGATCAGGAATTCGATCGGCTACCCGAGAATGACCCCTGATGTCACGTGTAGTCACGAGTGAATCGGGGATTTCGAGCAGGAATCGTGACGCCATCTGCGAACCCGATTGACCTCGGAAACGACGCTGGAACGCCCGGAACATATACAACCGCTTACGAGCACGTGTCATGCCGACGTACAGCAGTCGACGCTCTTCTTCCAAGTTAGTTGGATCGTCCACGCTTCGAGAATGAGGCAACATCCCCTCTTCGAGACCCACAAGGAACACTGCGTCATACTCAAGGCCTTTTGCCTGATGCAGCGTAATTAGCGTCAACGCCTCTTTGTCGGCTTCGATATCGTCACCGCCTTGCAGTCCGTCCACATCGGACACCAGCGCCACGTTTTCGAGAAAATCTGTCAGTTGGCCACGCTCTTCGGAACCGGCGAATTGCTCGGCAGACGCCTTAAGTTCCTGCAGGTTTTCCATCCGTTCTTCGCCACGTTCCTTGTCTTCACGAAGCATCACACCGTAACCGCTTCGCTCAACAATCAGATCGATCAATTCGTTCGTATCCAACGCCAGAGACTGCTCGATAAACCGGGTAATCAAATCTCCAAACGCAGTCACCGATTTCAGCGCACGTGTCGCAAGCTCGGCGTAGTAGGCAGACGGCTCTTCATCACCCATCTGGACACGTGCGATGTCTAGAATCACATCGAGAACCGGAACGTCATTTGCGTTAGCAACCACACGTAGTTCAGCAACAGTGCGGGCCGAAATCCCGCGTGTCGGAACGTTGATGATTCGTTCCAGTGCAGCGTCATCAGCAGGGTTGGCGACGACTCGTAGGAACGACAGAATGTCCTTGACTTCCTTGCGGTCGTAGAACTTCACACCACCCACAAGTCGATACGGAATTCCCTCTCGGTTGCACGCCACCTCGAACGCACGCGACTGCGCATTAACCCGGTACATGATCGCCACTTCATTGCGACCTATACCGTCCTTAGTCTTTAGATCGTTCGCCGCCTCAAGGACCAGTCGGGCCTCTTCCTCTTCGTTGTACGCCTCGGCGACTGTTATACGAGTGCCACGGCTGTTTTCGGTCCAGAGATTCTTCTCCATCCGGCCATCGTTGTTCCCAATTACGGAATCAGCTGCCTCGAGGATGATTTGGGTCGAACGATAGCTCTGATCGAGTGTTACGATTTTCGTGTTCTTGAACGTGCTCTGGAAATCGGTCAGGTTGGTCGGATCGGCGTGGCGCCACGAATAGATCGATTGATCTGGATCGCCCACCACACAAATATTCTGGCTTTTCAATGCAAGCAGCCGAGCCACCTGAAACTGCAACGGATTGGTGTCCTGGAACTCATCAACCAGCAAGTAATCAAACCGCTCCTGGTACTTCTCAAGCATCTCCGGATAACCTTCGAGAAGCTGGTACGTCTTGAGCAGCAGATCATCGAAGTCCGCAGCATTCGCCCGCTGCAATGCACTTTCGTATGCTTGATAGAAACGCGAAGCCACTTCGTCACGATAAGTCTCGGTTCGGCGTGAAAGCTGTGCCGGGCTACGCATGTTGTTCTTAGCGTCGGAAACCACGCTGAGCAACGCCCTGGGCGGGAATTGCTTGGGATCGATATCAAGGCCATCGAGAACGCGCCGCGCCACTCGGGCCTGATCGTCAGCATCGTAGATCGTGAACTCTGGTTTCAGCCCAACGTGCTCGCCATCAGAACGAAGAACCCGCGAGCAAAATCCGTGGAACGTGCGTACTTGCAGCTCGGGTGATCCCACTCCAACCAGTCGTTCGCACCGCTCACGCAATTCACGCGCCGCTTTGTTCGTGAAAGTGACCGCTAGGATCTTCCACGAAGGAATGCCCTTTTCGCCGATAAGAAAGGCAACACGGTGCGCCATAACTCGCGTTTTTCCGGAGCCAGGACCAGCGACGATAAGCAGCGGTCCCTCGGAGTGAGTTACGGCTTCTCGCTGTCGATCGGAAAGACCGGCTAGTAAATTTTCAGTGAGCGAAATCGAAGACATCACGTAATGTTAGCCGCCGCCCGCCGATTTGCTCGACGATGTGGCACAAATTTCAGAACGAATTGATGCGTGCACCATCAGCGAGCGTTCAACACTTAATGGTTCGGCTCTTCGGTTTGAACCACAGATCACGAGTTAACGTCATCGTCGAATCATCCACTCGCCAGTAATAACGTACTTGTCTGTAGTAAGCGTTAACCCGCCATATTCCCGTGGTACTGAAGTACTCAACCGTGAACTCTGCATCACCGAACTCAGTCCAGCAGTTGGTTAATATGTTGTAATCGTCGATAGTGCGAGCATCGGTCTCTTTCAAATACTCGTGAACCATCGCCAGCACTTCTGAATCGGTTCGAGTCGCCGGAATATTTGGGAGCTCTACGCCTTTGTCGAAAAAAATCACCAGCGCCACCGACAGGAAAAAGCTGGGCACGCCGACGTAAAATAGCGTCTTCGCTACATTCGACACCAAAGGCGTTCCGAGTCGACGTTGCTTGTAGCCCTTCCGAGGGGCGATCTTGTCGAGGATGCTCATACCAGTTGCCTGAGAAGACGCTATCTGGTCGCCGGCTGCGCCAGCTGATCTTCCAGTGCCGAAATATCGACATGTTCGGAAATCAGGTCCACCATGCGGCTGAGTTTGTCAACGTGATCAAAGGCAACCCGCGGCTGCAATCCTTCGAGCTGCTCTGCCACGTCATGCGTGTTGTCTGGAACCACAACCAACGGAATGCCTCGTTGGGCCGCCTCGTACATCACGTACTCAACCGGACGAACGCCCTTTGTAAGGATCAAGGCTCTGGTCGTATCGGTTTGAAGAGCAGCGAGCTGCACATCAGGACGATCACCACGAACGATCACGCCAGTGTTCTTGCGATTCGAGAAGTAATACGGGCCCCAGTCGAGAACCAGGCCACCGATAAGGAAGTTATCGAGAAGTTGATCCGACTGATCATCACCGTTCAGGAATTCACCGCCGAGAAAATCAGCGACCTGGCCCAATTTCGGCGCAAGCATGCGTCGATCGTCAGGAATCGATCCGAACAACTTCGCTCCCGATGCTTCGAGATCGCCAGCAATCGTTCCATCGGCATCTTCGGCCCGATACTTTGGGAGGCCATTGACGATCACGCCAGCAAGACGCGATCCGTACTCCTTAGCAACCGCAGCAATACCTTCTCCGTAACGAGTAACCAGCAGAATCAGACCGTCAGTCGAATTCGCCAATTCGAGGTTTGAACTAGTGTCGGACGATCCTTCGACAATCGCTATCTTGCTAGAACCGGTTGAACCAGAAATCTTCGAAGCAATATCGCCGACTGCTCCACTCACTGCAGGACTCTCGGGCAACAGGTTGGAAAATACATCAGCGTCGGAACTACTCGAAGCATCGCCGCTTACAGCCCTACCAACCGCTACCTGAGAACCATCCGATCCTAGCCGTGACGCCAGGGCAGCGGCCACAGCGGTTTTTCCAGAACGATCCGAGATTGAAGAGATGATAAGAGTCGCCATTAATGTCCTCAAAGTACACGCAGTCCAGAAGCAGCTAATGACGATCATTCGCCGAATGATTCTGGTCGAATTGTTAACGAGCGATAAGCAGACGAAATTATATCAGCGCGCCTCGCGGTTACTCCGATTAATGGTTCAACCTACGTGAGGATTCGAGGGAAGTAGCTCAGGCTCATCGCTGGTTCTATTGCCTCACCACCACACCGCGGCTACGATTGATTGCCGTGCCGTGTCATTACCCACAAGGTAGCACCGGCCATGTGGTTGCCAAGCCGAGGTAGCTCAGTTGGTAGAGCAATGGACTGAAAATCCATGTGTCGGCAGTTCGAGTCTGCCCCTCGGCACCATTTGTTTGAATTAAGAATCGGCCAATTCCGTCTATCCGGGGCTGGTCGATTGCGGAATGGCGCTACCGACCTTGGAACTGCGGCTTTCGCTTCTCCATGAACGCCCGACGGCCCTCTTTGTAGTCTTCGCTGTTGAAGCACGCCTCAACCATCGCAGCAACACGATCGAGATCACGTTCGTCGGGATTTTTCGTGCCCTCGTTCACGGCCGCTTTCGCAGCCTTAACGGTCATAGGGGCGTTGTCGGCAATAGTTCTCGCGAGCGCTGTTACCGTCGCTTCCAACTCATCGACCGTAACCACTCGATTCGCCAGACCCATCGTCTCGGCGTCCGATGCACTGAAGCGCCCGCCGGTAAAGAATATTTCCTTGGCGAACGACGGTCCCACCAGATTCATCAACTCCTTGATTCCACCGTAGCCGTAACCCAGACCCAACTTCGCCGCTGGCACGCCGAACTGGCCATCATCGGCAGAAATGCGCAGATCGGCGGTCAGTGCGATAGCCATTCCACCGCCAATACAAAATCCGCGAATCATTGCGATAAGCGGCTTCTCAAGCGATTTCAGAGCCGCACTCGCACCGCCGGTCGCAGCTTCGTAGATAGCGATCTGCTCTGGTGTGCTGCGCACCTCCTCGAACTCAGAAATATCGGCTCCTGAAACGAACGCCTTATCGCCCGCGCCCTTCAGCACAACTACCCGAACGTCTTCGCTAGAAGCAAAGTCGTCGATGATCTCTGGAATCGCCCGCCACATTGCAAACGACACTGCGTTGCGCTTATTCGGCTGGTTGAACGTTATCCAGCCAACACCATCTTCAACGTGCGCCAACATCTTGTCGGTCTGCAGTTCAAGCTGCCTCATGTTTTTGTCCTTAACGAATTGTTCACTGAGTTGGTCGATTTTCAGGCATTTAGCCCGCCGATGCTGGTACCCGGGCTGCTAAACAACACCGTTTTCGTGCATCTTGGCGATCAGCCTCTCGTCGTAGCCAAGCTCAGCCAGAATATCGTCGGTGTGCTCTCCCTGGTCAGGAGTCGCCGTCCTAACCTCAGACGGTGTTCGGCTCATCTTTATCGCCTGGTTCACAACGTCGAACTTGCCGAGTCGAGGGTGATCGACGCGAACGGCCATCTCCAGATGCTTCACTTGGGGATCGGCGAAAACTTCGTCCATCGAGTTGATCGGACCCGCCGGACAGCCAACGCTGTTCAACAGATCGATCCAGTACTCGTTGGTATTCGTCTTCGTGACTTCCGAAATTGCGGCGTTCATCGCGACTCGATTTTTCGATCTTGCTGGTGAAGTGGAGAACAGTTCGTCATCGAGCCACTCGGGATGACCAAGCGCACCGCAGCAGCGCTCGAACATCGTGCCGCCAGCAACCGCGATATTTATGTGCCCGTCGGAAGTCGGAAATACACCTGTCGGAATATTCGTCGGGTGGTCGTTTCCCGCCTGTCCTGGAACGTCATTCTCTTTCAGATAGCGCGCAGCCTGAAAATCGAGCATCTGCACCATCGCTTCGAGCAACGACGTGCGAACCCACTGCCCTTTTCCAGAAACTTCCCGTTCCAGCAAAGCCAGCATCGTTCCCTGTGCGGCAAACATCCCAGCGCAGAGATCAGCCACCGGAATGCCGACTCGCATCGGACCTTCACCCGGCGCACCAGTGATCGACATTAGTCCGCCCATGCCCTGGGCGATCTGATCGAATCCTGCCCGATCACCGTAAGGCCCGTCCTGCCCGAAACCCGAGATGCTCACCAGGATGATCCGCTCGTTGATCTTCGCCAGCGTCTCATAGTCGGCTCCAAGCCGATTCTTCACGTCGGGTCGATAGTTCTCGACCACCACATCGGCATCCTTCACGAGCTTGTAGAACACCTCTCGCCCAACCGTCGATTTCAAGTTCAGCGTCAATGAGCGCTTGTTGCGATGAAGGTTTTGGAAGTCTGAATTATCGCGATCACCACCAAGTGCTTCCTTGCCATCAGGCGGAGCCTCGATCTTGATCACATCGGCTCCCCAATCGGCAAGCTGACGAACACAGGTCGGACCTGCTCGTACGCGCGTGAGGTCGAGCACTTTGAATCTTGATAAAGGTTTGCCATGTGGCAACATCAGCAATCTCCGAATCAGTCAACTAGAGAAATCATCGATCGCCGCAAACCCTACTACTTTTCTACTGCATGATGAGCCGCAATGCGGTTACGAAGCGTGATACCGAACGGTTGCGGCTGCTCGGTTTACGAGAGTAGTATCCCGCCCAAATATCCACTTGCCCGCGGCTCTGATCCAGAGTCGTACAAAACCACACACGCTCACCGGAAACGAGATACAAGAAAAATGTCAGACATCCCAACCTTCGATATGAAACCCGTCCACGTGCCCGACGAGGTGCTTGAAGGACTGAAAAAACTCCCAACTGCAACGGTCTACAACGCTGTGAAGTATTTCGGCTCGCACCTCTGCGTCTGCGAAGGACTCCAGAACTACACCATGGGTCGAAAGTTGGCCGCTCGGGCTCGAACTCTTCGCTTCCTCCCTCTCCGTGACGATCTGAAAGCCGATACCCCCGGTGGCGAAGGCTCACCTGAATACATTGCAATGGGCAAGTGCGGCCCCGGCGACGTTCTGGTTGCCGATATCGCAGGCGATGCGCAAACGGTCGTCGCAGGCGATGTAAAGCTCCTGCAACTCAAGATGAACAACGCTGATGGCGTGGTTATCGATGGTGCAATACGTGACCTCGACGTACTGCGCGATGAAAACTACGACCTTGCCGTCTACGCCACCGCGCGCAGTCTGCACGGTGGGCCGACAGCAAGCCCTGCTGAACAAGATATTCAGATCAACGTAGGTGGTGCACTCGTCCGCCCCGGCGATGTCATGGTTGGTGATGATGACGGTGTAATTGTCGTTCCCTCTTGGATGGCTGCCGAGGTTCTTGAGCACGCAACCGAGCACGAAGAGGTCGAGAACTATATCAAGACCAAGATCGAAGCCGAAAACGTCGCTCCTGGCAAGTACTACCCGCCACAGCCAGAATCGTTCGAAGAATGGCGACGGATGAAGAAAGAACGAAGACTCTAGACCACATGATCACGTCACTCGTTATTGGCGATTACGAAATTACGGCTGTCCTCGATGGCCCCTCGGTTCCACGCGACCCTGCGATGGTGTTCCCAGACGTACCACCCGAGGCTTGGGATCCGTACCGTTCGATCGCCCTTACAGCCGATGACAAGTGGCATCCCGACTGGCGTGGACATCTCATTCGGGCGACGAACGGAAAGGAACCGACAATCCTCGTTGATGCCGGAATGGGAGACGTGGTCAACGAGCACACTGGTGAACCAGGCAAACTTCTCCAAAACCTTGTCGCTCTCGGCGTTCAACCGAAAGACGTCGACGTCGTGGTCACAACCCACTGCCACGGCGATCACATCGGCTGGAACGTGACCTACGATGGCGATACACCTCGGCTGACTTTCCCGAACGCAACCCACTGGATCGCCTCTCGCGACTGGGAGTACTACTCAAAGCCAGAAAACGAAAATCCGCCATTCGATAAATCAGTCAAACCCCTCGAGGCACTCGGCGCTTTGAAGCTGATCACCGGCGTTGAGCAAATCGCGCCCGGGATTTCCACCCTGCCGACAAACGGGCACACACCGGGTCACCAGTGCGTACTGATCGAATCAGGCGGAACGACCGGCGTTATCACGGGCGACCTGTTCCACAGCGTAGCCCAGGTGACCGAACAAAACTGGTGCCCGACGTTCGACTGGAACACTGCGATGTCGACTCAATCACGAAAAAGTCTGTTAATGCTCGCCTCAACCCAGAAGTGGATCGTGCTCACCGGCCATCTGGCAACTGGATCGAGTATTGGCAAGGTCGTGTCTGAAGGCGGAAAATCGGAGTGGAAACCGCTGTAGAGAAGATTCGGGGTGGCTTGAACCGGAATATTCACCGATCTGAGTTCGCACCAGCTATCATCGCCCCACCATGACCACGGCTGCCGTCGATCCGATCAAGTTCGAGGTAATCCGCAACGCCCTCACGCAGGCTGCGGAGGAGATGGCGATCGCCCTTCGACGTTCCGCCTATTCGACCAATGTGAAGACCCGTCAGGACTTCTCCTGCGCCTTCTTCGATAAAGATCTCCGATCAGTCGCCCAGGCGTTCACCCAGCCAGTCCACCTCGGATCATTCGTGCGACACGTCCCGTTAGCCGTCCACCGCTATGGCGTCGAAAACCTCGGCCCTGGCGACATGATTTTGTCGAACGATCCCTACGGCGGTGGAGTTCACCTGAACGACATCTCGCTCATTGGTCCCGTCTACCACCACGACCAACTCGTCGGCTACACCGCCTGTCTCGCCCACCACGTCGATGTCGGCGGCGGCGCACCCGCTTCCGTCGGAGCCTTTCGGGAGGTTTTTCAAGAAGGGATCATCATTCCGCCGATCAAGCTCGTGAATAAAGGCGAGCTTGATGACGATCTGTTCCGACTTGTTCTCTCGCAAATCCGTTCGAAACACGAAACAACTGGCGATTTCCGAGCACAGATCGCGTCCAACCGAACCGGTGCTCTACGTATCAACGAAATAATCGACCGCTACGGCATCGGCGAGTTCGATCACTACATCGACGAAATAATCGAATACACCGACCGCCGCACACGCGCCGAAGTCGCCAAGCTTCCGAAAGGTGTCTTCGAAGCCAAAGGCTTTGTCGACAACGATGGCTTCACCGACGAAGTGGTCAACCTCGCCGTAAAAGTGACCATCGATGACGATGGAGTACAGTTCGACACCACCGGTTCCGATCCGCAACGTCGTGCGCCCGTGAACTCAACCTTCGCCCAGACGTTTTCCGCCTGCGCCTACGCGCTCCGTGCCCTCATGGATCGCGATCTCCCCGTGAACGATGGCTTCTACCGATATGTCCATGTCAACGCCCCCGAAGGAAACGTCACAAACTGCGTCCACCCCGCTCCGGTAGTCGGCGGCTGGGAGACCCATGTTCGCCTGAACGATTTGATCTTCGAAGCCCTCGCACCTGCCCTGCCCGATGCCGTTTGTGCCGGGACAAAATCAATGCAGTGCCATTCGGGCTTTGGCGGCGAAAACCACGAGACGGGCGAGTACTACTGCTTCCTCGAAACCCTCGCTGGCGGCTATGGAGCACGCTCAACCTCAGACGGGCCCGACGCAGTGCAGTCCCACGGCCAGAACACCGAGAACGCCCCGGTCGAGGAAACCGAATCCAACTACCCCGTTCGAATCACTCGTTACGAGCTTGTCCCCGATTCAGAGGGCCCTGGCGAGTTTCGAGGCGGACTAGGCCTAAGACGCGACTACATGTTCCCTGAAGAAGCAACCTTCACGATCCTCGCCGACCGTGACAAGCTCGGACCTCGTGGACTCTTCGAAGGCGAGCGTGGCAGCACGTCCGTTTATGCCCTCATCAAAAACGGTGCCGAAGAACGTCTCTCATCAAAAACAACGGTCCAGTTACAACCGGGCGAAGTAATCAGCTATCGAACGTCTGGTGGCGGTGGTTACGGTGCACCATACAAGCGGGATCCAGGGGCGGTTCTGGCTGACGTGCTACAGGGCAAAATCTCTGCTGAACGAGCACGTGAGAGATATGGCGTGGTGGTTGATTCGATCACACAGCAAGTGGATGACCTAGCAACTGAGGAATTACGCAGTGGCCGGTGAACCCGCAAAATACCTCGCCTCGCATGTCGATCCGATCCAGTTCGAAGTCGTCCGCTCCGCCCTGCCGCAGGTAGCCGAAGAAATGGCTGCCGCCCTCCGCCGATCCGCCTACTCGACAAACGTGAAGACGAGACAGGATTTTTCCTGCGCTTTTTTCGACCGCAACTGCCGAGCCATCTCCCAGGCGTTCACCCAACCTGTCCACCTCGGATCATTCGTCGAACTCATTCCCACATCGGTAAAGACCTATGGAGCCGAAAATCTTGAACCCGGTGACATGCTGGTGGTCAACAACCCGTTCGGCGGTGGATCTCACCTCAACGACGTAACCGTCTTCGGTCCCGTCCACCACAACGACAAACTCGTCGGCTATGTGGCATCACTAGCCCACCACGTCGATGTTGGAGGTGGCGCACCAGCTTCCATCGGACCCTTTCAAGAAATATTCCAGGAAGGCGTGATCATCCCTCCAGTCAAGCTCGTGAAGCGGGGTGAGATGAACGAAGATGTATTCAAACTTCTCCTCTCACAGATTCGGTCGAAGCGAGTCACAACCGGTGACTTCAGAGCGCAGGTCGCCGCCAACACGGTCGGCGCCCGTCGACTCATCGATCTTGTCGAAAAGTACGGCATCAGCGATTTCGACCGGTACGTCGCAGCGGTAGTCGATTACACAGATCGTCGTACTCGATCTGAAATCGCAAACATCCCCGATGGTGTTTATGGAGCCGAAGGCTTCCTCGACTACGACGGTTTTACCGACAACGTTGTAAAGCTCAAAGTAGAAATCATCGTCGATGGTGAGTCGGTCTTCTTCGATCTCGATGGTTGTGATCCGCAACGCCGAGCGCCAGTTAACTCGACTAAGGCAATGACGTTCTCGGCGTGTGCGTACGCCCTAAGGGCACTGATGGCTCCCGATATGCCGGTGAACGACGGTTTCTATCGCCACATCAAGATGAACGCCAAACCCGGCACGGTCGTCCACGCTGTTCACCCTGCTCCAGTCGTCGGCGGCTGGGAGACTCAGGTTCGTATTAACGACCTGCTGTTCAAGGCGTTCTCTCCCGGCATGCCCGGCAAAGTTGCCGCCGCAACAAAAGCCATGATGGCGCAGGCTGGTTTCGGAATTATTGACAACAAAAACGGCGAATATCACTGCAACTACGAAGCACTCGCTGGCGGCTACGGAGCAAGGGCAACTTCCGATGGCCCCGACGCCGTGCAACAACACGGGCAAAACACTGAAAACGCTCCTGTCGAAGAGGTTGAATCGCACTTCCCGATGCGAGTGTCTCGCCTCTCGCTGATCGAAAACTCCGAGGGTCCAGGAAAATTCCGTGGCGGACTCGGTATGCGCCGTGATTACCACTTTCCAGACGACCCAGCGACCTTCACCGTTCTTTCTGATCGAGATATTCAGGGGCCCAAAGGAATTTTCGGCGGAATGGACGGTCGCAAGGCGTTCTACATCCTGAATCCCGATCATCCCAACGAAGAAGCAAGCGAACTCACCTCGAAGTGCGTAATCGAACTCAAACCCGGCGATACCGTGAGCTTCCAAACTCCTGGTGGCGGCGGCTACGGCCCTCCAATCGAGCGCAATCCCAACGCTGTTCTCAAGGATGTTGTTGGAGGCAAAATCAACCATCAGCGGGCACGAGATATCTATGGTGTCGTGATCGACGAAAACACGAATGAAATCAACGAGTCAGCCACAAGCAAAGTTAGAACCGCCCTTATCAATTTGAGGAAACAATCTTGACCACCACTCCTGAAGGTCGATTCAGAATCGGCGTCGATATTGGTGGTACTTTCACCGATGGAACGTTGGTCGATTCAGCCACCGGGCAGGTCACAACCTCGAAGGTGTTGACCACCCCCGCCGATCCTGCATCTGGATTCATCGCAGCCGTTCAGAAACTACTCGACCTCGACGATTCAGTCGGCCCCGAAGCGATCGAACACGTTGTTCACGCAACGACCGTGGCGACCAATGCCATCATCGAAGGCAAGACAGCGAAGACGGCGTTCGTCACCACCGAAGGCTTTCGGGACATGCTCGAAATCGCCCGTCAGATCCGCCCTTCTCTCTACGATCTGCAGTTTGAAAAGCCGGCTCCACTTGTCCCGCGCCAACTCTGCTTCGAAGTTCCTGAACGACTCGATGCAAAAGGCGAAGTCGTAACGCCTCTCGATGAGGCAGCGTTGGCGAAAGTAGTCGATCAGATCGCCGAATCGAACGTCGAGGCCGTAGCCGTTTGCCTGCTCCATTCCTACCGCAATCCCGATCACGAGCAGCGCATCGGCAAGGCAATTGCGGAAAAACTCCCAGGTGTCATCATCTCGCTATCCTCCGACGTTGTTCCCGAGTTCAGGGAATACCTCAGAGCCTCAACGACAGTTATCAACTCGTCGGTTGCGCCGATTGTCAGCACCTATCTCGCATCGATCATCGAAAAGCTCCATGCTGTCGGCGTGACATCCGAACTACTCGTCATGCAGTCCAGCGGTGGCGTCTACCCTGCCGCGGCAGCGTCTGAAAACCCGGTCTTCATGGTCGAATCAGGACCTGCCGCCGGAGCCGTCGCCGCCGCTTCGCTCGGCTCAGCACTCGGCCACCCCAACGTGATTTCTTTCGACATGGGTGGCACCACCGCCAAGGCCAGCCTTATTCGCAACGGTCAGCCGAACATCACCAAGGACTACAGCGTCGGTGGCGCTGCCCAGAGTGGTACCGGTGCCTTCGGTGGAGCCTCAGGCTATCCGATCAGGACGCCCGTCGTCGACCTTGTAGAAATCGGTGCCGGTGGCGGCTCGATCGCCTGGATCGATTCCGGTGGTGCGCTTCGGGTCGGACCACACTCGTCAGGTGCCGATCCCGGACCTGTCTGCTACGGACTCGGCGGCGATGAGCCAACGATCACCGACGCCAACCTCGTCCTCGGTCGACTCGATCCCGCCTACTTCGCCGGGGGCGAGATGTCACTCGACCTTGATGCAGCTCGAAAAGCCGTTCGCACCCACTGCGCCGATCCGCTCAGCCTGTCGATCGAAGAGGCAGCGCACGGCATCGTCGAGATCGCCAATACCGCAATGGTCAACGCACTGCGCCTTGTATCGGTGCAACGAGGCCACGACCCCCGCGATTTTATGCTTGTTGCGTTCGGGGGAGCCGGCCCCGCTCACGCCGTACGGCTCGCCGAGCAGGCAGGAATTCCGCGCGTGCTCATCCCGCTCGGACCCGGCACAGCGTCCGCACTTGGGCTCCTCGTTACCGACGTCCGTATGGAAGGATCAACAACACTGATCGTTCGTGCTGATGAGATCGATCCCTCACGCATTGCCGACAAGTTCGCGCGGCTGGAAACCGCCGGTCGCGAAGCACACAAAATTGCTACGTCTGCATCCGGCGAACCGGTATTCGAACGAGCCATCGAAATGCGTTATTGGGGCCAGAGCTTCGAGCTCAGCGTACCCGCTTCGGAAAGTGGCAATATAGACGCTGCATGGCTAAGCAATCTCACAGAATCGTTCCATAACGCCCACGAAATGGCGTATGGGTTTCGTGCAAACGATGAACCGGTCGAGCTTGTCAATTTACGCCTGACAACCGTTGGTAAAATCGCCCGACCTAAAATGCACAGGCTCAACAATACCAGTACCGACGCTTCAACTGCCATCAAAGGCAATCGCCCGGTCTACTTCGCCGAATCTTCGGATGAAAACGGCATCGCACAAACACCGGTATATGATCGTTCCAAACTTCCCGCGGGAGCCATGTTCACAGGTCCCGCGATTATCGAAGAACCCGATTGCACTACCGTAATTCATCCCGGGTGGACTCTCAGAGTGGATGACTTTGGAAACCTCGGAATCGAACACAACAACTGACGATCTGTTCAGTAACCAACAGAACCAAGAGAGAAATATGCCCAACGGAACAAACCAAGCATGGACCATGGCGAGTCGACCGACCGGCGAGCCGACACCCGAGCACTTCGCAATAACCGAATCTCCAATCCCTGAGCCGAAACACGGCGAGGTACTGATTCGCACTCTCTACATGAGCCTCGACCCCTATATGCGAGGCCGCATGCGATCTGGTCCCTCGTACTCAACACCACTCGAGATCGGCGATGTCATGACCGGCGAAGTTGTAGCGCGTGTCGAACAAAGCGAATCCCCGTTATTTGAGGTCGGAGACACGGTCCGAGCAAGCATCGGTTGGCAGGAATGGGCAGCGATCGGAGCACACATCGCAAAACCCGTCGACCCAGATCTCGGGTCGATCTCAACAGCGGTTGGAATTCTCGGCATGCCGGGTATGACCGCGTACTTCGGCCTGCTCGACGTCCTGAAACCAAGAGCTGGCGACACTTTGGTTGTTTCGGCAGCATCCGGTGCGGTCGGCGCAGTAGTCGGTCAAATCGGCAAGATCAACGGCTGTTTCGTGATCGGGATCGCCGGTAGCGATGAAAAGTGCAAATACACCGTGAAAGAACTCGACTTCGATGCTGCAATCAACTACAAAACCCAAAACGTTTCTGAAGAACTTGCTCGGCTGTCTCCGAACGGTATCGATTGCTACTTCGACAACGTCGGTGGCCCAATCTCCGATGCCGTATTCGAGAATCTCGCGCTGAAGTCGCGAGTCGCCATCTGTGGCCAAATCTCGCAGTACAACGCCTCGACGCCACCGCAAGGACCTCGCAATCTCGCAACTCTCATCCGTACCCGCACCACCGTCGAAGGCTTCCTCGTCTACGACTTCGAACTCCAGCACGAGATCGCCCGCGCTCGAATCTCCAACTGGATCAAAGAAGGCACTATCAAGTACAAAGAAGACATCGTCGACGGCTTCGAAAACGCCCCCGAAGCTTTCATTGGCCTCCTAAAGGGCAAAAATTTTGGCAAGCTACTAGTAAGAGTCAGCGAGTAGCGGGGGCGCAAATTGCAGCGAATCCTCCCTCTCTTCAAGGGAGGGAGCTATAGGGTAAGTCCAATCGTCCAATGCCAAACACCGAACAACCTAGTCACACCAACCAACCCAATTACCGCTCCCTGTCCTTCCTCACCTCGCAAGTCGAAGCCATCGTCGACTTTTACTACCCCGCGTGCATCGACAACGATCTCGGTGGCTACATCAACCAATTTCGTGATGACGGCTCAATCTACGATGACCAAACTAAGCACCTCGTCGGCACATGCCGTTTTGTCTACGTCTTCGCCACAGCCGCCATGATGCTCAACAAACCCGAATATCTCGATGCGGCCCGTCACGGAATAAGATTCCTCCAAAAACACCACCGCCAGTCGACCGGCGGCTACGCTTGGGTTCTCAACGGTCTCGAAATCGAAGACGCAACCAACCATTGCTACGGTCACGCGTTCGTGCTTCTTGCCTACGCAACCGCGCAGAAAGCTGGTATCGAAGAAGCCGCCCAACCGCTCGCTGAAACATTCGATCTCATGGAGCAACGATTCTGGCGCTTCAACGACGAACTCTACGTCGACGAAATCTCACCCGGTTGGTCGGTGATCGATCCTTATCGTGGCCAGAACGCAAACATGCACACCTGCGAAGCAATGATTGCCGCCTACGAAGCGACCGGTGAACGACGCTACATCGAACGAGCGACAACGCTGGCAAAGCGGGTATGCATCGATCTCACCAGCCAGTCCGACGGCATGATCTGGGAACACTACGGTGAAGACTGGTCGATCGACTGGCAGTACAACCTCGACGATCCGAAAAACCTGTTCCGACCCTACGGCTACAACCTCGGACACTGGAGCGAGTGGGCGAAGCTTCTCCTCATCCTCGAAGAGCACAATCCTCAGGATTGGATGCTCCCCCAGGCGCAAAAATTATTCGGTGGTGCCGTTGAAAAAGGCTGGGATCACGCCAATGGCGGTTTCAACTACTCAATGCACCCCGGCGGCACAATCATTGACACAGATCGCTATTACTGGGTCCTCTCAGAAACAATCGCGGCAGCCGGAATACTCGCCAACCGAACCGGTAATCAAACCTACTGGGACTGGTACGACCGAACATGGAAATGGTCGCTCGAAAACCTCGTCGATCAGCAACACGGCGGTTGGTATCGAATTCTCGACTCCAACAATCAGCGATACGACAACCTCAAAAGTCCCCCATCTAAAACCGACTACCACCCACTCGCCGCCTGCTGGGAACTCTTCAAGCGGTTTTAGTGCATAACGTAACAATCTGAATCGTCATCATGAACTCGATTCAGGATTTCGAAAGAGTACGAAGTATCCCTCCACTGTGGGCCGTGCCTCGTCGATCCGCTCAACGATCGCACACGATCATACGAATTCCACAGTAAAAACCTCACCCGACCTTGACCATATGCCCGAGAATGCTTACTGTTGAAGGCACCAGCGGAAGTGGCTCAGTGGTAGAGCATCTCCTTGCCAAGGAGAGGGTCGGGAGTTCGAATCTCCTCTTCCGCTCCAACTGAACTTGAACTGAAGAGTCCTCGCAGAAATGTGGGGGCTTTTCGCGAAGTTACAGCAAAGTTACAGCAATACGACCAAATAAATAGGCAATCCCCATCATGGACAGAGAAAAACTAATCATCCGATTCGCCTTCATGATGATCCCTATTGGGATGTTGATAGCTTGGACGTTTGGAAACT
>CAJXEJ010000010.1 GCA_913052475.1 uncultured Dehalococcoidia bacterium | reverse complement strand
TCGTTACCCAGCTGAGATAGCATCGTCTGGGCCAGAAGAAACGGTGCGCGAGCGTTGATGGCAAAGTGGCGGTCCCAGATTTCGTTCGAAGATTCTTCGAGGCCAAGCTTGTCGAAGATCGATGCGTTGTTGACGAGGATTTCGATTGGTCCGAGTTGTTCAGCGACAGAGTTGGTAAGCGATTCGATCTGTGCTGGATCTTCGAGATCGGCCTGGATAGCAATCGCCTCGCTACCCATCGAACGAATCAATGAAACCGTTTCCTGGGCGTCATTTCCTGATTGACCGAAATGCACGGCGACCCGACACCCGGCATCGCCGAGTGCGAGTGCAAGTGCCCGTCCGACTCTTCGACCTGCGCCAGTTACAAGCGCTACTTTTCCGTTTGGATCCATTAGAGAGGGTTACTCGAAGCTGGGAGTCGTTACTCCGTTTAGCGCACGTGACTGAAGAATTCTTCACGTGTGAGCGAATTCTTCTTGAACTGGCCGCGGACGGCACTTGTGGTCATGATCGTGTTGGGCTTCCGCACGCCCCTCATCGTCGCACAGAGGTGTTTCGCCTCGATAACAACGCCGATTCCAGTGGGTTGTATCAACTCGTCCATACTGGTTGCGATCTGCTGCGTCATTCTCTCCTGGACCTGCAGACGTCGCCCAAACATTTCGATAAGGCGCGGGATTTTCGAGAGTCCTATGACCTTCTGTTTCGGAATATATCCGACGTGGGCTCTGCCATAGAACGGGAGAAGATGGTGTTCGCAAAGTGAGTAGAAGTCGATGTCTTTTACAATGATCATTTCGTCGTATTCAACATCAAACAGTGCGCCGTTCAGCAATTCAACAGGGTCGGTTGAGTAACCGGAGAGCAGCTCGTCGTACATGTTGGCGACGCGCTTTGGAGTGCCTGCAGTACCCTGAGTATCCACGTCATCGCCAACTATCTGAAGCATCGCTGAAATTCCGTCGGCGATAACCTGCTTGCAGGATGCACTAAGTAGTGTGCCGTCCTCGAAATCGAACTCTGGCGATGCGTTTGTTATTGAAATATCTTTAATCGACATGAATCGGGTCTCTGACTACTACTTTCAATCTTGATACGCGCATTTGAGCAGAAAAACCGCATCAATGCTACCAGCGGGGTGCTGAATTGGATGAATCGAGTCTAGCCACCAGAAATTGCGGTGATGAAATGGACCTCGGTATCGGGCTCAAGCTTCTGAAGCAAGCCACGCCTAGTCGCGAGGTGACCGACAACGGCCGCCAACCCTGGCTTGATTTGTTCATCTGCGATGAGGTGTTTTCTTGTGCCAGGGTAGGCAGCTTCAAGATTGTCGATCAGTTCGCCAAGCGTTTTTCCAGAAACATCTACTTGCTCTTCGCCGTCAGCGTACTTGCGAAGAGCATAAGGGAGAAAAACTGTAGCCATCTATGTATTTCTCCTTTCTAGGCTGCGCCCGCAAGATTCTGCCAGAACAATCGGCTTGAGTTTTGGCGGTAGTTGCCGGTTAGATGCCGTTCTGGGCTTCCAGGATTCGACCCGGCTTGACCGGAAGTTCGTAGAAAGGTTTGCCAACTGCGTTCTTGACTGCCTGTGTGGCAGCAGAAAGTGGTGGGCAGATCGGAACTTCACCTACTCCACGAACGCCGTACGGGTGTAGCGGGTTTGGTACTTCGACCATGATCGTGTCGATCATAGGCAAATCGAGTGGGGTCGGCATGCGGTAGTCGAGGAACGACCTGTTGGCCATCTCTCCCGCACTGTTGATGAAGTATTCCTCATTTAGCGCCCAGCCGATACCTTGAGCAGCTCCACCCTGAATCTGACCTTCGGCGTACTGCGGGTGAACCGCCTTACCGACGTCCTGAATTGCGGTGTAGCGAACAACGTCAGTCTTGCCAGTGGCGAGATCGACTTCGACATCACAGATGTGCACGCCATACGCGTTTCCGGCCTCGGCGAGGTTCACCGAAGCGGTTGCAGTTGCCGGACCGCCAGTGGGATCGAGTTTGCCAGCAAGGTTCTGGATACCGATCGAGTCGCCGTTCGCGGAGAATGTTCCGTCGGCAAAACTAACGTTATCGACCTCGGTCTCCCAGAGATCAGCAACACGATGTTGTAGCTCGGTAATCAGCTTGTGGGCGGCGTTGTAGGCAGCCATACCGGTTGTATATGTCGTTCGCGAACCGCCTGTGACGCCCGTGAAACCGATCGAGTCGGTGTCGGGGATCGAGGGATGGAAGTCTTCGACGGGGATACCGAGAACTTCGGCAGCCTGCATTGCGATAGACGTACGTGTGCCACCGATGTCGGCGGACCCTTCGTTCATCATCACGGTTCCATCGTCCTGCAACATCAGGTCGCAGGTCGACTTGCCGCCGCCATTCATCCAGTAGGCAGTAGCAAGACCACGACCACGGGACTTGCCGGCCGGAGCGTCACCAAGCGGTGAGTTCCAGTGGTCGGATTCCTTGGCGGCGGTGAGACATTCCTCGAGGCCGACACGAGCGAACTGCACCCCATCACCACGCCGGGTGCCTTCGTGGGCAGCGTTGTCGAGCCGGAACTGGATTTTGTCGAATCCGCACGCATCGCAGATTTCGTCGATGACAGTTTCGATAGCAAATGAAGCCTGCGGCGAGCCGGGCGCTCGGTATGCAGCAGACTTTGGCTTGTTGACGAGTACGTCGTAACCAGTAATACGAGAAGAAGGCAGGTTGTAGCAGGCGAATACGCAGGTCGCTGCAGCGCCAACTGCCGAGCCGGGGTACCCGCCAGCCTCAAGAATGAGATCGGTGTCGGCGGCTGTGATTTTACCGTCTTTGTTGACACCGATTTTCATTCGGATCTTGCCACCTGGGGCGGGGCCAGACGCTTCAAATACCGATTGTCGATCCATTACGAGTTTGACCGGGCGTCCGCCAGATTTTCGTGAAAGAAGTGCGGCTACGGGTGCGAGGTAGGCGACGGTTTTTCCTCCGAAGCCACCGCCGATTTCAACGTAGTTCACCTTGATCTTAGATTCAGGGATGTGGAGCAGGCCAGCAGTCTGTGAACGGACACCGAACGAACCCTGCGTGCTGGACCAAACAGTGAGATTGCCGTCCTGCGCCCAGATCGCGGTTGCGTTGTGCGGCTCGATGTAGCCCTGGTGAACCATCGACATCGAGACTGTTCGCTCGATTACGAGATCGGAGTTTGCAAATGCATCGTCGACGTCGCCGAACTCGTGTCGGAACACTCGGGCAACGTTGGTGTTTTCGACTTTCTGGCCGAGATGATCGCCAACGAGGCCATCAAGGATGGCCGGAGCGCCAGCCGCCATGGCGGTGTCGACGTCTGAGATAGCGGGAAGAACTTCGTAATCAACCTTGATTAGCCGAGCAGCTTCTCGAGCGGTGTTTCGATCGGTAGCAGCAACGGCAGCAACTACGTGGCCTTTGTAGTGAACCTTGCCATCGGCCATAACGTTAGTCTGACCACGTCGAAGGTTTACGGTTCCTTCACCGGCGTCGATCGATTTATCATCAGCTTGCGGGAAGTCGGCGTGGGTCAGAACTGCGAAGACGCCGTCCATCGCCTCGGCTGTCGAGGTGTCGATGCTTTTGATTCGAGCATGAGCGTGCGGACTGCGGAGCAGGTCACCCCAGATAAGCCCTGGCGCCTTCACATCGGCCCCGAAGATGGCTCGGCCAGTCACTTTGTCCATGCCATCGTGCCTGATCGGAGTGCTACCAATTACCTTGTAGTCAGTCTTTGCATCGTAGGTTGCGACCATTCGATTCCCTCGGTGGATCTTCCGTTGGGGGGCGGATCCGATTGTTGAGCCAGTTCCAACTTCCGTTGGAAATAAGTTGGCCGGAAAGCTGAAATCAACTCCCGGCCACTCGGTTAGTTATTTTTTGCTTGCCCGTTCAATGTTTGTGCGGGTTCCTATTTCAGGGCTTCCAGAATGCTTCCGGCGTTCATTGGAGTGTTGTAGAGCCTCGTGCCGATGGCATTCTGGATTGCGTTTGCGAGCGCCCCGATCGGTGGGCAGATTGGAGTCTCGCCAACTCCTCGTACACCGTATGGATGCAGCGGATTCGGCACTTCGACTATTTCTGTACCGATCATCGGCAGATCAAGGAACGTTGGCATTCGGTAGTCGAGGTAACTGCTGTTGGCCATTACGCCATCATCAGTCATGTAATACTCCTCGTTGAGCGCCCAACCAATTCCCTGAACCGCACCACCCTGAAGCTGTCCATCGACATACGATGGGTGAATGGCAGTTCCAACGTCCTGCACAACGGTGTAGCGGATGACATCGGTCTTGCCGGTCGCCGTGTCGATTTCGACATCAGCGATGTGAAGACCGAAGCCATCACCGGCCGATTCGAGGTCAACGCTACCAGTTGACGTTGCCGGACCACCGAGATCGCCTAGCTTGCCTGCAAGTTCCTTGAATCTGATCGTCTTTTCGGCTTCGGCCTTCGAGCTGAATGCGCCGTCGTTGAAGTCGACATCGTCTTCGTTGATGTCCCACAAGATAGCTACACGCTTCTTGAGTTCATCGACGAGGTTGTTCGCTGCGATCCAGCAGGCGTACCCGGTTGCGTAGGTAGTTCGTGAACCACCTGTGACATCAGTAAAGCCGACTGATTCGGTGTCGACCACGGAGGGTCGAACATCGTGTGCATCTATGCCGAGAACTTCGGCAACGTGCATCGCCATGGCGACTCGTGAGCCGCCAATGTCGGTTGAACCTTCAGTAAGAATTACTGTTCCATCGCTTACAACCGCGAGGTTGGCGGCAGATTTCAGTCCAATGTTGAACCAGTAACCGCTTGCGATTCCGCGACCGCGCTTCTTACCTGCTGAGGCATCACCGAGAGGTGAGTTCCAGTGGGCAGAGGCTTTGGTCGCTTCGAGAACTTCATCCATGCCGACTTTGCCGAAGAGAACACCGTCACCACGGCGTGTGCCTTCTCGGGAAGAGTTGTCCATTCGGAACTTCAACGAGTCCCAGCCGGCTTCTTCGCAGAGTTCATTAACGGCCGATTCCATCGCGAACGCAACCTGAGGTGAACCTGGTGCGCGGTAAGGAGCCGTCTTTGGCTTGTTTACTACGACGTCCCAACCATCGATTCGAGTGTTGGCGATTTCGTAGGGAGCGTAGATACACATTGCGGCGGGACCGATGAGCGCGCCCGGGTATGCACCGGCTTCGAACCAGATATCGGCTGTGGCTGCAGTGAGTATGCCGTTTGCATCGGCACCGAGCTTGATCACCATTCGACCACCAGGCGTTGGGCCGGTGGTTTCGAATACGGCAGATCGCTCCATCACCATCTTGACCGGTCGACCAGAC
This sequence comes from uncultured Dehalococcoidia bacterium, assembly GCA_913052475.1. GTDB lineage: Bacteria > Chloroflexota > Dehalococcoidia > Lucifugimonadales > Lucifugimonadaceae > Lucifugimonas. The sequence continues at coordinate 53,450 of CAJXEJ010000010.1, read as the reverse complement.
TTCTTTGCGAGAAGTGCTGCTACCGGTTCGAGGTAGATCGGGATCTTTCCACCGAATCCTCCGCCGATTTCCAGCGGTGTGACTTTCACACGTGATACATCGATCTGAAGGATTCCAGCGACCTGTGTTCGTGCGTTGAACGAGCCCTGTGTACTGGTCCAAATCTTGATTCGGTCTTCCTCGTCCCATACAGCAGTCGCGTTGTGGGGTTCGATGTAGCCTTGGTGCACCATCTCCATGTTGTACTCCCGCTCGATGGTGTGAGCGGCAGCGGCGAATGCCGCTTCAACGTCGCCAAATTCATGTCGCATGTGCTCGGCAATGTTGGTGTTAGTGATTTCTTCGCCCAGATCATCGCCAACGAGGTCGGGAAGAATGACCGGTGCGTCGTCTGACATAGCGTCGGTAACGTTGGTTACTGATGGAAGCACTTCATATTCAACAACTACTTTGCGGGCAGCTTCTTCAGCGTGATGGCGGTCGACTGCGGCGATTGCTGCAACCGGGTGCCCATGATAAAGAACCTTGTCACCAGCCATGAGCTTGTTAGAAGCCCACTTGAAGTTAACGTTACCTTCACCGAGGTCGACTAGCTTGCTCGGTGCTTCCGGCATATCGGCACCGGTTACGATAGCCATAACGCCTTCGGAAGCCTCAGCAGCCGATGTATTGATCGACTTGATGTTGGCATGCGCGTGTGGGCTTCGGACCAGCACTCCCCAGATCAAACCGGGTAGCTTCATGTCTCCGCCGTAAATTGCTCGTCCGGTTACTTTGTCGTATCCGTCGTGCCGAATTGGGCGGGTACCGACAACTTTGTAGTCAGTTTTAGGCTCAAATGTTTCGACCATTAATTCTCTCCAGAACCATGTCAGTTAGATTAGAAAGCTGCCTACCCGCTCTCGATGAGCTTTGGCAGCAATCCGGCGTCATTTCTTAGCTACTTGCTTTTTGCACGGCTCGGACAATCTTGTCGTAGCCGGTGCAGCGGCAGAGGTTTCCTGCGAGCCAGTGTCTGATTCGACCTTCACTCGGTGAAGGTTCGTTGTCCAACAGACCCTTCGCAGCGACGAGGATGCCCGGTGTGCAGATACCGCACTGGAGAGCAGCCTCTTCGAGGAACGCCTGTTGGAGAGGGTGGAGACCCTCTGGAGTTGCCATTCCTTCAACTGTGTCGACGTTCTTGCCGTCTACTTCTGCGCCGAGAACGAGGCATGAGTCGACGATTCGACCGTCGAGACTGACCGTGCAAGCACCACAGTTGCCGTCGAGACAGCCTTCTTTGGTGCCCGTGAGACCAATGAGTTCACGAAGAGTGTCGAGCAGGCTCATGTAAGGCGGCACGAGCAGTTCGTGCTGCTGACCGTTGATGGTCGTCGTTACGTGAACCTTACTCGGGGAGTTTGTTGTCATGGTTCTTTAGCCCCTTGCCCGTTCAACAGCCTTGTTGATCATTCGGCCTGTGAGTACTTCTACGAGTTGTTTTCGCTGTTCGACCGTACCGCGCATGTCGGTAATCGGCGAAGCAGCATCTCTTGCGAGAGCGGCGGCAGCGGCGATCGTTTCGTCGTTGACCGGCTTGCCAGCAAGGCTGTCACCAGCGGCAGATGCCAGAATTGGTGTTGGGCCTACTGCGGATAGTGCAATTCGTGCAGATTCGAAGTTCTGCCCGGAAGAATCGAGAACGACCATGACACCGACGCCAGCCACGGCGATGTCCATTTCGTTTCGTGGGGTGAATCGTGTGTAGGCTGCGCCAGAGTTGGCAGCAGGCTTCGGTACTTCGATACTGACGAGCAGATCGCCGGTATTGAGAACCGTTTGACTCGGTCCGGTGCAAAAATCTTCAACCGCAACTTCACGTGTGCCAGAGGCGTTGGTGATTTTTGCGACTGCACTGTGCACGATGAGTGGGCAAATACCATCGGCAGACGGTGCGGCGTTACAGAGATTTCCTCCAAGACCAGCGCGAGACTGGATCTGGATTCCGCCAATGATGGATGCACCATCGATGATTCCAGGGTAGCCGGCAGCAATATCGCTGTTTCCGTACACCTGGTAGCACGGCACGCCTGCGCCGATGCTGAGTCCGTCTCCATTGTCGGACAGTGACATGAGTTCGGGGATGTTCTTGATGTCGACAACGGCGTCTAGCTCCCAGGCGTTTGCGCGTGCCTTGACGATCAGGTCGGTTCCACCTGCCATCGGTCGTGCTCGATCACCATGTTCGTTGAGCACGGCTACTGCTTCGTCTATCGTGCCTGGGGCAACGTATGCAAACGGGTGCAAGTGCCCTCTCCTTTCGAGTGTTTCTACAGAATATTCAAGCTGGCAACACAGGAATAACAGCATGAAACCCCGGAGCTTAATCAAGAGTCCGGGCTGGCCATGCGGGCGTGCTACAAGAGTGCCCACGAGGTGAGAGCGCTCATTATGCCCACCTAGAGGGGTACCCGCAACTAATAATCGGGGACCAATAAGTTATTGGGGTCAAGCGCTATGTAGCTGAAAGTGGTGCAATTGGCTCACAGGTCTGTTGTACAGATAGCACTTTCAGCGGGTGCGTCGGACTTCTGGTTGGGCTTTGAACCGATTCCGAAGTTTCGGATTAGCCGCTGGCCGACTAGTAGGGTGGTGAGAATTGCGACTGATCCGCCGAGCGTCATCGCGGTCGGTGCGTCAAAACGTTGGGCGAGGTAGCCCATTAGCAATCCACCGAGTGCCGATGCCCCCCACGTTAGTTGGGTGATGCTCATAATACGCCCGCGGTATTCCTCGTCGACGAGTGTTTGAACGACGGTGGTGTTCATCGTTCCGAGCACCACTCGGAATCCGCCCATGATTCCGGCGACGAGGATGGCGACGCTCAAGACTTCCATTCGAGCGAACGTGAGTTGCGCCGCTCCGACGCCAACACCAGCAATGATCAAGTAGAGCGCGGGTCGGACGCGTTTGCCGATGAGCGTGATTGCCGTGGTTGCGGCAAGTCCGCCGATTCCGGCACCGAGCAGGAGGTCGCCATAAACGCTTTCGCCTCCGGAGAAGATTTCATCTGTGAATACAGGTAACAGTGTTTCGAATGATGAACCGAACAGGCCGAGCGTTACTCCGAGCATGATGATCGAGGCGATTGTCTTCTGTTGTCGAAGATAGACGAATCCTTGCTTTAACCCCCCAAAGGCGGTCTTGCTTGTTGCTGTGACCTTGTGTCCTTTGGTCGACATAATGAGCAATGTCAGGACGGTAAAGAGGTAAGCAGTTCCGATCACATAAAATAGGCCTTCGAGCCCCCAAGCGGCGACAAGGGGACGGAACAGCACTGGACCAATGATTGCCGCAGATCCGAATACGATCGAATAGAGCGAGATCGCACCGGCAAGGTGTTCTTTCGGGACGATCGAAGCGACCATGGCTGAACGTGACGGTATGTCGAATGCGAGAAGCGTGCCAGTCACAGTAGCGATGGCGAGCACATGCCATGGTTCGACGAGTTCGCTTTGAATCAGAACCCCCGTGCCAAGCGTTGCAAAGGCGAACATGAGCCGTGTGAACCTGACGATCTTCAGGCGATTAAAGCGGTCGGCTAGAACGCCTCCCCACATTGAAAACAGCAGTACCGGAGCGAGGTTGGCAGTTGCCACGAGACCAAGCGTAACCTCAGATTCGGTGAGGGTGCGCATCAGCCAGAGTCTGCCCCACACGAGCGACCACATACCGACGTTGGAAAATGCCGCGGCTATCCAGAAAAGCCGATATTCGCGGTATTTGAAGGCCGAGTAACTGGTACCGCTGAGCAGTCCGATGTGCACTAAGCCATCAACCCCTTGCCAGTGATTGCTCACGCCACATGATTTGCGTGCTGCTCGGAATGATTACGACGGTCCGAGTGGCGTGCCGAGCTTGTCGAGGATTCCACCACCAAGTACATGCAGATGCAGGTGGTCGACGATCTGTCCGGCATCGACTCCCTGGTTGAGGGCAACCCGGTAACCTCCTTCTGATATTCCGGTCAGGCGGGCTACACGTGCGCCAACCCGCATCAGATGCCCGAGGAGCTGTTCGTGCTGTTCGGTCGCACCGGTCAGATATGTCACATGTTCACGAGGAACAATCAGGACATGAACGTTCGCGACCGGGTTGATGTCGTTGAATGCCATGCACTGGTCATCTGAGTAGATTTCGGTCGACGGCTGATCGCCATGAATGATGTTGCAAAACAGGCAGTCGTCATGTCGAAGCTGGTGTTTTTCTTCTTCTGCGGTCCACCACATGAGTTGATACTTCCTTACAGGCCCATTGCGTCGGCAAGTTTCGATTTATGGAACGACGAATCGCCGTAGTCAGTTTTCCACGCCAGTGCCCTGCGTGTATAGAGGTGCAGGTCGTGTTCCCACGTAAATCCAATAGCGCCGTGACACTGGTGCGCGTTCCAGCATAAAGCAGAAATTTTCTCGCTTGCTGCTATTTTTGCCTTTGCAGCGCGCTCAACGGAATATCCGTCTTGTGAAAAACTCCACGCCGCGGAGTGAACGAGATGGTTCACCTGCTTGGATGCGATTGCCATTTCTGCCAGGTGGTGTTGGATCGCCTGAAACGAGCCGACCACTTGACCGAATTGTTCGCGATTTGACGCGTACTCCACCGTTGCGTCCATCACTGCTCGACCCAATCCGGCAAGTTGCGCAGCGCGAGCTACGCTGCCGGTGGCGATTAGTTCTTCCGTTGTCCTGATCGCGTCGTCACCAGTGGCTACGATGTTTGCTTCAGGTACTTCGAGTTCGTTAAACGAAACAGATGACACCGGAGTTCCCGCAACGTGTTCAAGCGGGATTTGTTCGATTCCTCCGGATTCCGAAATTGGGACCACGACCAGCGCCGGATCGCCTTTGTCGGTTCGGACTAGGGTTAATGCGTGCGTCGCTTGTTCGGCAAATGCAACAAATCGTTTTTCGCCGGTGATCACAAGGCCGGTATCTGTCTTTGTGGCTGCAACGGTCGGAGATGTGGCGTCCCATGAGGCATCTCGCTCAACGATAGCCGGAGTGATGAGGGCGTCACCGGTTGCGGCCTTGGGAAGCAAATCGGATTTGAGATCGTTGGAGCCGAACCGTTCGATAATGCGGGACGTTATTGCGGATTCGACGATCGGGGTTGGTGCGAGGCTTGCCCCCAATTCTTCCAGTAGAACGGCGAAGTCGCCGAACGATAGCCCTGCACCGCCGTGCTCTTCGGAAATTATTAGTGCTGGCCAACCGAGTTCGACGATGTCTTTCCAAAGGCTTTCCAGTGCGTCGGTGTCGCCATTTGCGACTGCACGTGCCACCGACGAATCCGATCGATCGGCGAGAAATTCTCGTGCGGTCGTTCGAATAAGTTCTTGAGTTTCTGTAAGACCGAAATCCAATGTGATTCCTTATTTATTAGCGAGCCCGGGGGGCCGTGGTGGCCTCGGAAGCCCGAGTCCGCGCTGGGCGATAATGTTTTTCTGAATTTCGTTCGTGCCAGAGAAGATCGTGGTTGCTGTCGAGAGCATTCGCAGCTTCAGGAATCTGCCCTGCAGTTCTACCTGAGGTGATGCGGGTTCCAACCCGCCGTACATGCCAAGGATTTCGAGTCCGTACTCGAGAACTTTTTGATAGATATCGGTACCAGCAACTTTGCTCATCGATGCCTCGAACGATGGTTCGAGACCCTGCCCATGCCGCCATGTGACGTCGTAACAGAGTAGTCGTGCGGCTTCGACTTCAGTGCTCAGTTCGGCGAGCTTGATTCGTACTGCCGGATCGGACTTCGCCGAGTGAACGGGTGAATCGGGATTGTTGATGTAAGCGATTAGTTCTTCTATTGCTGCGCGTGCACCGGCGGCGAACTCGATCCCCGATCGTTCGTGGTTCAGGATCGTCATCCCTACTCGCCAACCGTCATTAAGATCGCCGACAAGGTTTTCTTTGGGCACACATACATTGTCGAAGATGACCTGATTGAAGTGATGGACACCTGCCATGTTTACGATTGGCTGGACATCGATTCCCGGCGTTTTCATGTCGACAAGCAGCAGGCTTATTCCGGCGTGACGTGGCTCATCGGGGTTGGTGCGCACGAGCATAAACATCATGTCGGCGCGGTGACCCATCGATGTCCATATCTTGGCACCGTTGATGACGAATTCATCGCCATAGAGTTCTGCGCTTGTTTGGATCGAGGCTAAATCTGAGCCGGAGTTGGGTTCTGAATAGCCCTGACACCATTGGACTTCACCACGGGCGATTGCACCGAGATGCTGCGCTCGCTGTTCTTCGTTGCCGAACGCCATAAGCGTCGGGCCGAGCATTCGGGTCCCGAACCCGTCGAGTCCGGGCGCTCTGCGATACGCCATTTCATCGGCAAGTATGGTGTTCATCATTGGTGATGAATCGGCGCCACCGTATTCTTTTGGCCAGCCCATCACCAACCAACCGCGTTTGACCAGTTCTTTCCTGAGTCGCTGATCGAGAGCCCACCCGTCGTCATCCGATAGTCCCGCCGGCCCCCCCCAGTTTTTGGGCAGCATCTCATCGAGGAACGTGCTTATCTGGTTTCTGAAATCGGTCTCTTCAGTGGTGAAGTCGAAGCGCAATATATGAATTCCCGATTTGAATCGGGGCTCCGGTGTGTCAGCTTCTGACTGACAGGCACGTAACGGTTTTTACGATGCCCGGAATGCCGTGCATCCCATCGCTGATCAGATCGCCAATACTTGGGAGATCGTCGGCTTCCGCTACTGCGATGATGTCGAAAGGTCCCGTCACTGTGTCAACGGCTTTCATCATCGTAATTTCTTTCAGGGCATCGGAAACTTCGGTGGTTTTACCAACAGCCGTTCCGATGAGGATGTATGCACGTGTAGCCAATTGATCTCTCCGTTGATCAGTGGCTCAATCCTAGTCGGACTGGAATGAGGGTGTCAAAGCCAAAATCCTGTCAAAAACCGCACCAGCTGTGGTCAGGTGCCAACTAGCAGATTGTTTGTCGAGTCGAGAATCGACTATTAATCACATGGGGACTTCGAGTCGTCGAACCGTTGCTGACGGTCGTGACTCAAAGTAGGTTGAGTTATACGTACCAGTGAGACGATCGGCCTGGGCTGCTTTCGCGGCTTCGAACGTTAGTCGTTGTGCCTTTGCTGGCTGTTCCGATCGTGCGGTAACCGGGCCCGAGTCAGCAAGGCGGCGAGGAGCCAATCCCTGTGTCGATCGATCCGACATCAGCGGAGGAATCTTGTCATTGTCGGCAGTTTCCGGTTCGAACTGGAAATTCGAGCTGACTGCCAGCAAAGTGAGAATTGTGACCGACGCCCCGCGAGGTGCGTACATCCCGGTCTCCCACTCACTAATCGTCTGTTGTCGAATACCGATTTCTCGGGATAGCGCAGTTTGTGAAAGTCCGAGGTGGGTACGCAGAGCACGGATGTTATCTGCCTGCCACTTGAAGTCGGTTGGAGGTGCTTGTTTTGTCAACATGACTAGCAAGCTACGCCGGATTTATTTTCGAGCCCAAGCGTTTTTTTTACACACTTAATCGAATTTCGCGCATTTTTTAGAAACTCGAAGTTAGCGGTATTCAAGCAACACGCTAGCGGCTACTTGCTGGCAATGCGTTGAGGCTAATCAAACTTGAGCATCTCTTCGAAGTGCGCGGTGTCATCGAATGGTCCGACAATCGAGAGGACGAGATTATCGGATTTGATGATCCGGTTGGCGACTCTGTGAATGTCTTCGCGAGTGACAGCAGCGATTTTGGCGATGATGTCGTCCACTGTCTCGACCTCGTTGCGAAGGAGTTCCTGAATCCCCAGAAAACTCGATACTGCACGACTCTCTTCCATTCGGAGCATCATTCGGCCTTTGGTGAGTTCAAGTGCCTGTGCCCACTCGGCTTCGGTTACACCCTCTCGCGTTTTTCCGATTTCGGTGAGGATTACCGGGATTGCCTCGTCGATTCGTGCGGGATCGATTCCCGATGCAACAACGAACGCTCCGCAGTCGCTTAAGAAATGGGCGCCACTGTGTATATCGTAGGCAAGTCCACGTTGTTCACGGACTTCTTCGAATAGGCGACTACTCATGGTTTCACCAAGAATCACCGACATGATCGAGAGAGCATGCCGGTCGGGATCGTCGTTTGCGAGTCCGGGTAAAGCGAACGCAATGTGAGCCTGTTCGGTGGGTCGATGTTCGAGGGTAATCCGTTTCGTTATCGGTTTGGGTTCGTAAGGGATCATCGGAAGGATTTCACCGTCGTGAAGTCCTCCGAGTAGCTCGCTCACCTGGTCGACAACATCGGAATGTTCAATATTTCCGGCGACGGCGATCACTGTGTTCGAGGCTACGTATTGTGTTTCGAGGTACTTGAGCATCTCGTCCCGAGAGATCGCTCCAACCGATTCGACCGATCCTGCGATGTCCCGTCCTAGCGGTTGGCCTGGCCACAGCAGATCGTCGAGCAGCATCGAGACTCGCGCCCCTGGCGAGTCGTATGACGCTCGGATTTCTTCGTATACAACCTGCTTTTCTTTGGCGATATCGTCGTCTTTGAAGAGCGAATTGAGTGTCATGTCGGAAAGGAGGTCGATACCTTCACGGTAGTGAGGCTGGGCGAGCCGACACCAGTAGCCGGTTACTTCTCTATCGGTAAACGCATTGAGCGTTCCCCCCACACCCTCGACGACTTCTGAAATCTGTCGGGGCGTTGGTCGGCCGGGAGTTCCCTTAAAAAGCATGTGCTCGAAAAGGTGGGAAGCTCCGGCGAGCTGGGGAGTTTCGTAGCGAGAGCCTGCACCGAAAAAAAAATTGATGCTTACGGCGTTGGTGTGACGGAAAGTGCTGGTGAGAATCCTCAGACCATTTGGGAGCACTGTTCGATCAAACGAATTGGAGACGAGCTGTTGAGATTCAGATGTGGTCAAGTGGGATCACTGACTTTAGGTTTTTCGTTGGCTTTGTTGGTGCGCTTGGTAAAACGTTGAAACCAAGCGTAGATGTGGGGAAGTCGGGGGTCAAACTTACTTTTTCGTACGTTCAGTGGTGCCCTATTAGCCGATTGGCAGATGGGAATAAGTCGATATTCACTCAGCTTGCGTAACAAGGAGTACGAATCAAGCTACACCAGCCATACTCCCAACGATAGAATTCTTCTTCATGCGTGAAGCTCAGAGTGCCGATGCCAATGATCTAGCGCCCACCCGCGGAGAGACCTCCTCGGATGATCGGGATCAAGGATCGGACTTTATAATCAATAACTTGTCGCCGAAGCCGTCCCGATTGGAAGTGTCGGCAAGACATCTGCGGGTGCCGAGGATCTCGACGCGCTACGCACTTGTTTTGATTCTGTTGCTAGCACTCGCACTCCGTCTGTATGGAATTAACTGGGATCAGGGAGGGCTTTTCCACCCAGACGAGCGTGCCTTTCTGTCGCAGGTCTACAACCTTCAGTTTCCTGAAGGTAATGAATGGTCGAACCTGACCGATCCGCAAACGAGCACTTTGAATCCGGGTTCGTTCAACTGGGGCAGCCTGCCGCACTACGCGCTGAAGACGATTCAGTACGCAGTTGCCCCGTACAAATGGATGAGTATGTTCGATCTGCGGTACGCGGGTCGGGCGCTCTCCGCCGTTTCTGATACAGCGACAATTTTCTTTATTTTCTTGATCGGTCGTGCTGTATTCAGTAGTCGCGTTGGCATATTGGCTGCGTTGCTTTCGGCACTTGCAGTGCAGCAGATTCAGCTGAGCCATTTCTTTGCGGTCGATACCTTCGTGACGACTTTCATCGTCGCAACGATCTACTACTCGATCCGCGTTGCTGAGCACGGGCGGAGGCGCGATTCGGTGTTGACCGGTGTGATGTTCGGTCTAGCGGTCGCTACGAAGTTTTCTGTATTGCCGTTGGTGCTGGCGCTCGTTCTCGCGCACCTGATCTATATGACTTCGAGAAGCGGTGATCGCTACGACTCAAACGAGATGTCGTCCGATTCTGCGGCAATACGGCAGTGGACCGCGTTCCAGAACATCGTTCTCATGGGGATCGTCGTTCTTGCGGTGTTGATCGTTACGCAGCCGTACATGTTCCTCGATTTCAAGACATATATCGACAACATTTCGACTCAGGGCCAGATGGTCAGGCGAGAGGCCGATTTCCCGTTCACCCGGCAGTACGAAGATACTTCCAAATACATCTACCAGATGGTTCAACTTGGAACGTGGGGGTTGGGACCGATACTTGGATTGACGGTGTGGCTTGGTCTGCTTGGAGCCGTGATCGCGGGTGTTCTGGCTCACCGTAAGGCAGATCTGGTGATTCTCGCGTGGGTGCTGCCTTATTTGCTGATTACCGGCTGGTTCGATGTGAAGTTCATGCGGTACATGATGCCGATCACACCGTTCCTGATTTTGTACGGTGCGAGAGTGCTCTGGTGGGCGTTCGAAGTGATCAAATCGTTGCAGCCGAACCGACGCTGGTTGCAGGCGTTGCCAATCGCTCTAGTTCTGTTGTTCACGGCTCATTATTCGTTTTCGTTCATGAATGTTTACTCGGGACAGCACCCCTTGAACAACGTTTCTGGTTGGCTAAAAGACAACGCACCTAGCGGTTCGAAGGTTGTCTTTGAGCACTGGGAGGAGGGGATTCCCGGGGTGATCGGGCTGGACATGCATGAGCGTGCCGAACTGTACAACGACGAAAATCGGGAGAAGTTCAATGAATTGTCGGAATTGCTAGCCGAATCAGATTATTTCGTTCTGCTGAGCAACCGGCTCTATGCAACGATTCCTCGGTTGCCTGACCGCTATCCGATCACATCGACGTTCTACGAGAAGATATTTTCGGGTGAGCTTGGTTACATGATGGCGTATTCAGGTAGCCGCTACGTTGGCGGACTGGGAGTGGATTATTACGAAGACCCTTTTGCACGCCTCGATTTCGGCGCTCCCGAGCATTTTCAGAAGCCGTCAGACGGTTTTTTCACGGCAGAGCTCGGTTGGGCTGATGAGAGTTTTTCTGTCTATGAGCATCCGCAGACGTTTGTATTTCACAATATCGAGAGATTCTCGGCAGAGCGTTTACGGGATGAAATTGGTGCGACCGGGTCTGCTGTTCAAGGATTTAGACCGCAGGAAATCGGACTCGTACTGTCTGATAAGGATGCTATAGGTCAGCAGTCGGGTGGCACGTGGAGCTCAATCACGTTCTTGCGGTGGATGCCTGACTGGATCACGCCCGCCGTCTGGTACATCGCTGCTCAGTTATTCGCGCTGGTTGTGCTGCCGATTGCGTTCGTTGTGTTCAGGCCGTGGCCGGACCGTGGCTATCTCTTTGCGAAGCCGTTAGGGCTATTGCTGGTCGCCACTGTGGCGTGGCTGCTGGTGGGTGCGAATGTTCTACAGTTCAGTTTCTTCGCGGTATTACTTGCCTTGATAGTACTTGCTGCGATTTCGTACATCACTTTGCGTTTAATCGGAGCCGATCTCAAAGCGCATCTCGTGGCGAACAGGCGGCGGATCATCAGGATGGAAGTCCTGCTCCTGATCGGATACATGGCGTTCCTATTGATCCGAGCCGCAAATCCCGATCTGTGGCACCCGTGGAAGGGCGGCGAGAAGCCGATGGACTTCGCCTACCTGAACGCCGTGGTGAAGTCTTCGACCGTGCCGCCGTACGACCCGTGGTACGCAGGTGGTTATCTGAACTACTACTATTTTGGGCAGTTCATGATCGCCTCGCTCATCCGATTCACTGGGATCGTTCCATCGGTTGCCTACAACCTCGCGGTGCCGTTGTTGTTCATGTTCACCATCGGGGGTGCTTATTCGATCGTGAGTGGTCTGGCCGAGCTAACACTGCGTGCAAGGCGAATACCGGCGTGGTCGCGTAAATCACCTGCGATCGCGGGTCTGATTGCGGTCGTGATGGTTGCGATTGCCGGGAACATCGATGGGCTGCTTCAGGTATTGCAGGGGGCATCTCGAACCTTCTTCCAGGATCAACCGTTTGGATTCTTTGATTTCTGGCGCAGTTCGAGAATGATGACTCCCGATTCGCCGGGAAACGAGATCACGGAATTCCCATTCTTCACGTTCCTGTTTGCCGATTTACACGCCCATTTGATCGCCATTCCAATCGCACTCACCGCTCTGGCAGCCACGGTTGCTGCTTATCTCAGGATCGGTCGTAGTAGACCTATCGGTGAGTCGTTGGCGGGCTTGATTGTGATCGGAATTCTGGTTGGCTCGCTGCGAACGATCAATGCTTGGGATTTTCCGACTCAACTGCTGATGATGGGCGCATTCCTTGTTGGCGGGCAGTTGCTTTCGAGCAAGCGTTCGGTGATCGAGCGGCTGGTGGTTGGCGGTCTTAGCGCCATATTCGTTGTGGTGGTCGGGCACGTTGTTTATCTGCCTTTTCACGCGGATTTCGAGCTGTTCAACAATGGTGTGATCAAGAGCCAGTTCTCGACCGAGCTGTGGCGATACGTGGTCATCCACGCCCTCTTCCTCTTTGCGATTTTGAGTTGGCTTGTTTTCATGTGGCGAGAGCGGCTCTCTGATGCCCTTGTGAGGGTGGCGAATCCGACGCTTTCGGGATCGGGAGTTGCTGGTTGGACGTGGCAGATCGTTGTGGTACTGGTTGCGGCAGCGGTAGCGACACTAGCCCTCACCGGATTCGCAACGATTGCATTCACTGTGATAGTTGGAGCTTCGGTGCTCGGTGCTGGCGTGGTTGCCTACAGTTCGCGTGTTCCCGGTGCCCGGTATTCGCTAGTTGCTGTTGGAATGGTTGTAATGGCGATGGCACTCGCAGCGGGCGTCGACATGTTTACGGTCAAAGGGGACATCGGTCGTATGAACACTGTGTTCAAGTTTTATTTGCAGGCATGGATCTTGCTTGCGATGGCTTCGGCGTATTTCCTCTGGTACATGGCCGATGCCGGAAAACTTTCGCTAGGTAGCCTGCGTGCAGCGCGCGGGGTATGGCTGGGCTTGCTTTCCGTGTTAGTGATCGGCGTGATGATCTATCCGGTTCTGGGCACACGCGATCGAAACTCCGAGAGGTTCGAGTTTAGTGGATTGACCCTCGACGGCTTGGCGTACATGGAATCGGTGACATACGTCGATCATGAAGGGCCTCTGACGCTGAAGTATGACTATGACGCCATCACGTGGATGCAGGAGAACATCAAAGGTTCACCGGTGATCGTCGAGGGTCTGAGCGATCAGTATCGGTGGGGTAATCGGGTTTCGATCTACACGGGCCTGCCAGCGGTGATCGGCTGGGACTGGCATCAGCGTCAGCAGCGAGTTGGGTACGCCTCGACGGTGACAAATCGACGCATTGACGTGAATAACTTCTTCAATTCGACTTTGCGGCAGCCAGCCCGTGATTTCCTCGACAAGTACAACGTTAAGTACGTGTACGTTGGCGAGATGGAACGGGCTAAATATCCGGAGAAGGGTATTAAGAAGTTCAACCGAATGGAGATCGACGGATTGGTGCAGGTGTATCCGACCCCCGAGCAACTCGAAACTGGGTTTGATACACCTGTGGTGATTTACCAATACACGGCAGTTGAGTAGGCGGAAGAAGGTTGGGTTGAGGGTAATGTCCTCTTAGTGACCGCACCAATCTTCATTCCTCTTCTCTGCCATAGCGACGTAGCTATAGCGGAGTGGAGGCAGATTGGTCAGATGGCGCAGCCGATGGTGGTCGAAACTCGCCGAATCCCACGTAACCACCGAAGATCTCTCCACGCTGGTCGAGAACTTGTAATTGGCCATTGGTAGCTCCGGAGTTTGCGTACGCCTCCGGCCACTCCGGCGAGGTCGGGGTGACGATGGGACGATATGTGCTGACGATCGAACGTGTTATTCGGCGTCTTCGGGGACGATTAGACCGTAGTCCTCGTCGTGACGCCGGTACACAACGTTGATTTCGTTCGTTTCTTTGTTTCTGAAAACGTAGAAGTTGTGGCCGAGTAGTTCCATCTGAGCTGCAGCGTCTTCGACCGATTCAGGTGTGACCACGTGGCGCTTAGTTCGAACGAGTTGGCCGTGTTCGAGAGTCGTGATCCCGCTCTCATCGACTTCGCTTACGGCAGCCTGTGCGAGCTGCTCCGCGATTGCCATGCCGAGACCGCCCGCGGTATCGCGTCGGTTCTTGTCGGAGTAACGATTTTTGTATCGACTGATTTGGCGAGTAACGGTGTCGGAAACATGGTCGATCGCGGTGTACGGTGTGTCACCGCGCATTTCACCACGGACGACTCCTCGATTCAGCCTAATAGTTACTTCAGCGATGAATCGTTCGGCTTCCTTTTTGGTCGACTCTTTTCGAATCTGTAGGAACACAGGCACCGGATCACGGAATCTTCGATCAAGGATGCTCAGTCGCTTCTCGGCATACTTCTTGATTGCGTCGGTAAGAGTCGTATTGTTGGCGGTGATAGTAAGTTCCACAAATCCCCCAAATCGAACCCAAATAATATTCTTGGATCGAGCCTCAGCCCTGTGCTTAGTTATTCTATTGCCGGATTAGTGTTTCTGGACCGGTTCGGATATGTATTTTTACTGGAAATGCCGCAATTGATTAATGCTCTTAGAGAATTCGCATCCGGTGCGATTAATCTAATGTTTCCGCATCCTGTGTGCACTGCGGAAGGGACGGAGCGCTACTGTGCCACTTTGCGTGCCGGAGTCGATTTTGTTGCTCTCTAACGTGTGCCAGAAGTGCGCAGAACCTCTGCCTACACGGGGGACAGGAAGGTGTGTTGCTGAGCAGTCACCTCTGGAGCGGCTGCACGGATCGTACCTTTACGACACACCTGTTGGCCCGGCGATAAAAGCGCTTAAATTCGACGATGTGCGTGCGGTCGGAGCCGTTCTCGGGACAATGTTAAATATTGAAGTGGTGAGTCGAAGTGGTGCGGAACTGGTACAACCAGTTCCGCTGCACGATTCAAGATTGCGGTCGATAGGGTTTAACCAGTCAGCGTCGCAGGGGCAACTACTGGCATATCACCTGGATATCTATTTCCCAGCGACGGTCTGGTACGACTTGTTCACGCGGTGCCCGAGTCCAAACAGCCGACCACCGCAGCACGACAGCGTGCAGCAGTTGGAGCGTTTGTGGTAAAACCCCATTTGGCCAATGTGATTGCCGGGAAGCGAATCCTTCTTTTGGATGGAGTTTATACAACCGGCAGCACAGCAAAGGCGTGTGCGAGCACTCTCAAAGATTCGGGTGCGAAATGGGTAGGGCGTGGCAGCATTAGCGGCCCAATCCATCGTCGGTCTGAAATGAGTATTAATGGCTGAACTAAAAGCAGTGTTGTTCGATATGTATGGAACGCTGGCCGGTTTCGATCCACCGCGTGAGCAAATACAGGCACTCGCAGCCGAAAAGTTTGGCCTGGAAGTCACGACAGACGGCATCAACGCCGGTTACCACGTCGCCGATGAGTTTATGACCAGCCAGAACACCAGTAACCCTGTTCGAACGATGAGTCGAAATGAGCAATGGGCGTTTTTTTCAAGATTTGAGCAACTTGTGCTCCAGGGTGATGGGCATGATGTTGATTTATCTCTAGCTGGTGAGATTTGGGCGGAAGTTCGTAAACAGGAGTATCGAATTGCCCTGTTTCCTGATGTGATCGAGGGGCTGGATCGTCTGAGAGAGTATGGATTGATCGTGGGGGTTGTCTCGAATATGAATTCCAGTAGCAAGCGCTTGTGCGACGATATGGGGCTGACGGGGCATGTCGATTTCGCGGTAACTTCCGGTGAAACATGTGTTGAAAAACCTGATCGCCGCATCTTTGAGGCAGCTTTGGTGAAAGCTGGGGTTGAGTCTGGTGAAGCGGTACTGATCGGCGACCAGCTTGAATCGGATATTTGTGGAGCGGAGAACGCTGGATTGCGACCAATTTTGATCGATCGCTACAACGGGCATCCCGACTACGAAAAGCACCCGAGAGTGACCGATATGGAGTCGGTCATCGCTCTAATTTCGCAATTACGTTCGGAATAATGCGTATTATCTTCGCCGAGACGTAATTGCAGCCTATTAATCGTCGAATCAGCCGAGAGCCAAAGAATTAATGGATATGAAAATCGAACGAGTTGAATCGATCCTTGCTGGAAACAGCCAGATCGTCAGGATATTCACCGACAACGGCCTGGTGGGCGTTGGTCAATCGGCGTGTTGGGGCTATCTCGAAGCTACCGACGCAGTCGTGAAGAAGTTCGCCGACTACATGGTTGGCAAAGATCCGCTCGACATCGAACATCACTGGCAGTACATGTATCGGATGGGACCGTTCCGCGGCTCGGTGTTGTCGGGTGCGGTAAGTGCGGTCGACATCGCTCTGTGGGACATCAAGGGCAAGGCTCTCGAAGCTCCTGTGTGGCAGTTACTCGGCGGAAAGGTTCGCAACAAGATTCGCCTGCATCTGCTGATGGGCAGTGTCCGGGCTGATGTTGCCACCCAGGGAACGTCGGCTGAAGGACTGTTGTTGAACGCCCGTGATGCCGCGGAAGAAGGTTTTACGGCGATCAAAACCGACCCTCTTCCCGATGGATTCCAATCGATGACGCTTCCTCGACTAATTCACGACACCCGTGAGAACGTTGCGGCAATGCGTGAGGGTGCGGGACTCGATGTCGACATCATCCTCGAGATACATCGGAAGCTGACGCCGATGGTTGCGATTGCTCTTGCTGAGCAGTTGGTCGAGTTTCAACCGGCGTTCTACGAAGACCCGGTGCAGATCGATTCGATCAAGTCCCAAGCGGAAGTTGCACAGCGGACAACGCTCCCGGTTGCAAACGGCGAACGAATGCACTCGATCTGGGAGTTCCGCGAGATGTTCGAAGCGGGTGGAAGTCAGTACGCACGCCCTGATCTTGGACTCGCGGGTGGCGTGACTGCCGTGAAGAAGATCGCTGCGATCGCAGAGTCGTATCACTCGGCGTTGGTGACGCACAATTTCCTTGGCCCAGTTCTAACGGCGGCAGCCTGCAATATGGATGCTGCAATTCCGAATTTCCTAACTCAAGAGTATTCGAAAGAAGACGAACAGCCGTTCAACGCGGGCTTTAACTCGTCGTGGAAGCGAGAAGGAGGTTACATTCCGGTGCCTGACACCCCCGGTATCGGGATCGATCTCGAAGTGGAGTCGTTCCGGGCGCAGCCGTACAACCCGCGCAACCTGCAGGTCATTCCGATACGCGAAGACGGTTCGATCGGCTACTCGGTATGACAAGCATAGCTAGATTTTGTTTAGGGCGGATTCGTGCTATCGAATGATTCGGTGACGAGTAGCGTTTCGAACCGGTTGCAGGCTGCGATTTATCGTGAATCGTTGGCGTTGGTCGATGCGGGAGTTGCAGACGCCTGTGATATCGATCTGGTGATTACGAGTGCAATCGGGCGCAGATGGGCTGTTGCTGGACCGTTCGAGATCTGGGAGCAGATTGGGTGGGATCTGGTTCAGATCATAGCTGGCGAGTTGTACAAAGAGATTTCGAACTCTAATACTCCAACTGATTTACCGAACTATAAACCGATCGATAGGCTGGAGAGTTCGGCGGAACCGTCGGGATCAGCATCGACCCGGTTTGAGAAAATCGCTGTTGTAGGTGCGGGGCTCATGGGACATGGGATTGCGCTTGAGTTCGCTTCCCACGGTCGACAGGTTGTTCTCCACGACATTTCCGAAGCATTGCTGGATGACGCGATTGTTCGTGCTCGAACTGGACTGCAGGCACTGGCATCGGTGGACCGCATTTCGGAGGGCGATGTTGAGAGTGCCCTTGCGCGTATTTCGACGACTACTGATCTCGGAGAAGCTGTGAGCAATGCTGATCTGGTTGTCGAAGCATCTTCCGAAAATCTAGAGCTGAAGCAGCAGATATTTTCGGCGATCGACAGGGCTGCTCTCGATCATGCCATTCTCGCTTCGAATAGCTCGACGTTCGTTCCAAGTGCTTATGGGGCAGCGACGCAACGTGCTTCTCGTGTGATTGGGGTGCACTACTATAATCCGCCTCATTTGTTGCCCGGTGTTGAGGTTGTGAAAGGTTCCGAAACCTCTGATGAGGTGGTTGAGCTAGTAACTCGCGAATACGAATTGATTGGTAAAAAACCTGCGATTGTTCAACGTGAAGTTCAAGGATTTATTGGTAATAGATTGCAGGTGGCCCTGTTGCGAGAAGCCATGTCGATTGTTGAGGAAGGATTGGCTACTGCGTTGCAGGTCGACGAGATCGTGAGACAGGGATTTGGGAGAGAGTCTTCTCAAGTTGGAATATTCGAAAAAATCGCTAGCGCAACGGCAGCGGGTGAACAGATGGCTTCTAAAGAAACGTTTTCACAACTCAACAGTGACCGTGAGTTGCCCCGCGTTCTTCTCGAAAAAATCGAGTCGAATGATCTTGGCGTGAAGGTTGGCAGAGGGTTTTACGAATGGACTCCCGAATCGGCTGAAAAATGGCGTAAGAACATGGCTGATTCGTTGCTCCACATGGGTTGAATATGACCACTCGCGACCGGTAGCGTGCGGACTGCTGACGCGGTAATCTCCAAAGATACTTTTTTCAACTGGAGTGAAACTTGTCTGGCAGCTCGACCAATCCACACCGCTTACCTTCGTTCGTCGTGCCGTCGCACTACCGAATTAGCCTCGAGCCTAATCTCGATGACGCCACGTTCGCTGGCAGCGTTGAAATCGAAGTCGAACTTGGTCAGTCGACCGACAATATTCAGATAAATTCGGCTGACCTTCAGATCAGCGCTGCATGCGTACGAGACGCAGTCGGTGGTGTAACCGTCGCCAGCGGAGTCGAGCATGACGAGGATATAGAACGAGCGACACTGAGCTTCGACTCGGAGTTGTCAGCGGGTCCGTACACGATCGTTGCCGAGTTCACGGGAATCCTGAACGATCAGCTTCACGGCTTTTACCGATCTGTGTTTACGGGCGACGATGGTGTGGAGCGTACGATCGCCACTACCCAGTTCGAAAGCACACATGCTCGTCGGGCGTTCCCGTGCTTCGACGAACCGGCGTTCAAGGCGTCGTACGGAGTGACACTCGTCGTTCCAGAAAATGAGTTTGCTGTATCCAATGGGCCGACGGTTTCTGAGACTGATCTGGGCGACGGACGCAAGTCCATATTGTTCGAGGACACGATGGTGATGTCGACCTACCTAGTGGCATTTATCGTGGGGCCGTTCGAGGCGACCGATCCAGTCGATGTCGATGGCGTACCGCTGCGGATCGTTCATCCGATCGGCAAAGGCCACCTCACCGACTATTCACTTGAAGCAGGGGCGTTCGCGCTGAAATTCTTCTCGGATTACTATGGAATTCCGTATCCGGGGCAGAAGCTCGACATGATTGCGGTTCCCGATTTCGCTTTCGGTGCGATGGAAAACCTTGGGTGTATTACTTATCGAGAGGTTTTGCTGCTCGTCGACAAATCACGTTCGACCGAGCCTGAATTGCTACGGGTTGCCGATGTAATCGCTCATGAAATCGCTCATATGTGGTTCGGTGATCTGGTCACGATGGAATGGTGGAACGGAATCTGGCTGAACGAAGCGTTTGCTACTTTTATGGCGGCGATGTGTTCCGACAATTTCAATGTTGAATGGGGTCGTTGGAACCAGTTCAGCCTCGAGCGTTCGATGGCGTTCGACGTTGATTCGTTGGCAAACACACGCCCGATCGAGATTGAGGTGAATTCACCGGTCGATGCGGAAGGCATGTTCGATCTTCTGACCTACGAGAAGGGCGGATCGGTTCTTCGGATGCTTGAGCAGTACCTCGGCGAAGAAGAGTTCAAGGATGGGTTAAGCTACTACCTGAACAAGCACAAGTTCGCCAACACTGAGACGAACGACCTGTGGGACGCCATCGAGCACGTCACACAGCAGCCGGCACGTCGAATCATGGATTCGTGGATTTTCCAGAAGGGCTACCCGCTCGTTAGCGCTTCGATTCCCGAAGATGGTTCAACGATTTCACTTTCACAGGACCGCTTCCTGTACACCGAGGGCGAGACTGCCGACTCGACGATCTGGTCGGTTCCGATCGTACTTAAAGTTGGAACCTCTTCTGGTGTCGAGGAAGTTCGTTACTTGCTCGAGGAGAAATCGGCTGAGGTCAAACTGGATTCACCGGCTGATTGGGCGACCGCAAACGCAGGTGGTAGCGGATTTTTCCGGGCACGTTATTCGGCAGAAATGCTGAAATCGCTTTCGAGCACTATGTTCGACAATCTCACACCTATCGAGCGATACGGACTTGTTGACGACACGTGGTCATCGGTAATGGCGGGTCGCACGTCTGCCTCGGGGTTCCTAGACTTTGCAAGAAGCTTCCAGCCCGAGACCGACCTCGACGTTTGGACAGTTCTCTCTGGTTGCCTGACTGGTCTCGAAAAGTTAGTCGAAGGCGAGGCGAAAGAACAGTTTCAGGCATCAATTCGTGATCTGGCTCAGCCAGCGATGGATCGACTTGGCTGGGAACCATCCGACAGCGATTCGTCGCGTGATCTCGAGCTTCGTGGCCTGTTCATTCGATTACTTGCCAACGTCGGCGACGACGCACTGGCGCAGAAGAACGCTCGTGATATGCACGATTCGTACTTGGTAGATGCTGGATCAGCCGAGCCGAACGTCGTGGCCGCTGCCACCGGTGTCGTTGCGTCGCACGGTGATTCGGCGCAGTACGAAGTGTTCCTCGACAAGTACCACAACCCGTCGACACCTCAGGAAGAACGTCGATACCAGTCGGCACTTGCGGCGTTCCCGGGCGAAGTTGAGATGGAACGTACACTGGCGATGACGCTGGATGGAACGATTCGAACTCAAGATGCTCCGTACCTGCTGGCGGTTGCCATGCGGAATAAAGAGCACGGTCACCTGGCGTGGGAGTTCATCAAGGACAATTGGGATCAGGTCAACAAAGACTTCCCGTCGAATAGCATCGTTCGAATGCTTTCGGGTGTGACTTCGTTGAGCAAGCCTGAGCAGGCAGCAGACGTAATTGCGTTCTTTGACGATCACGAAGTACCGCAGGGTCAACTGACGTTACAACAGACGCTCGAAAAACTGCGGGTGAATGTTGCACTGCGAGAGCGGGAGAGCGAACCGTTCAGTCAGAGTTTGACGAGTTAGGTTGTTCGACCAAGCATGGCGCGTCGATAGCGGAAGTTCAGAAAGTAGCGGTATGGCCAGCGGTCAAAACGATTCGGGTAGTGGTTACAAGAAGCCGGGACTCGAGCTTCCGGCTCTTCCTCCGGTGATATTCGGCGCCCCGATCTTTATCGGTGCGCTGATCCACGTGTTGCTATGGCGAAGTGCTGTTATCGGCGGTACGACCGGTGTGGTTATCGGCGCGGTGCTGGTCGTCGCCGGAATCGGATTGATCTTTTGGTCGATCAAGACTTTAAAGGCGCAGGGCGAGCATCCAGAACCCGGCGAGCCGACCGAGACGTTGGTTGTGACAGGTCCGTTCAAACGGACGCGCAATCCGATCTATTCGGGCTTTCTTCTGATCGCCGCGGGGCTTGCGATTTCTTTGAACGCAATGGCGATGTTGATATCGGTTTTTTTTGGATCCGCCGCTCTGACGGCTCTAGTCATACGGAGAGAAGAAGCGTACTTAGAGCGGGAGTTCGGCGAGATCTACACGAAGTACGCAAATCGCACTGGCCGCTGGATTTAGGGATTGCGTCTTCTCCCTGCCTTGAGGGAGAGGGAATTGACCAGGCACCCGCTATTCGGCCTGGGGTGTTTGGGGCCAGAGGCGTTTGGCAATGCCGGTGCTGGGCATTGCGATGGCGGCTGTGGCGACTACGCCCATACCGAGGCTCAGCCACATGGCGAGGTCGTATTTGCCGTCGGTGTCGTAGATTTTTCCTGCAAGCCATACGGCGCTGGAGGCTCCGAACGGCATGACCATGAACATAGTTCCGTAGATCGTTCCGAGTCGTCGAAGCCCAAATTCGTCAGAAGCTACAGTTCCTGTGAGCGAGATGACTGAAGTCCATGAACTGCCGATGATTACGACTCCGAGAATTGCCATCGGGAGACTGCCGGCCATCAATAGCACGCCGTACCCGAGACCGCGCATACCGTAGGCGATCGAGAGTAGCGGTCGGCGTCCGAACCTATCGGCGAGGTAACCGAATCCCAGACCACCTGCCAGACCTGCGATTCCAACCGTCGCCAGAGCACCTGCACCCTGTACGGCTGTTGCGCCTAAATCTGTGGTGTAGGCAACGAAGTGGGCATTCACGAAGCCCATTGTGTAGCCTCATATAAAGAAGCCGATCGTGAGTCGCCAGAATATTCCGGTCCGGCACGCCTGATCAAACGACATCCCAGCGTTGGGATCGGCTGACGCTTTGCTTAGGTCTTCGTCGTCGTCGGTAGTTCCACCGTCAGCACCATCGGCATGTTGTCCAGGGTCGGGTCGACTTTTTAGAAAAAGAAACACTGGTGGGAGGATTAGCACCAACAGAATGGCAGCGAGTATCAGGTAACCCTCTCGCCAACCGATGTACGCAACTGCGATCGCTGCCGTTGGAACCAGTGCTGTTTCGCCAGCGGCTGAGCCGGTCCCTGCAACCGACATCGCCAACGCTCTGCGCTTCGTGAACCATGCACCGATGATCTTTGCAACAGCACCGGGCGATGCCAGCGTAAAGCCGATGCCCATGATGATGAATATGATGTAGACCTGCCACAGCTCTTGAACCAGCGACATGGCGGCAAGAGCGAGTCCACCGATTAGCACTCCAACGGCGGCGACTATCTTAGGATCGTGGTGGTCGGCGAGCATCCCGGCGACAGGACGCAATCCGCCGGTCGCCAGTCCGGCGATCGCAATTGCACCGGCGAGCGATCCGCGGCTCCAATCGAATTCTTCGGTGACAGGTTTGAGAAAAACGCCGAACGAGAAACGTGCGCCCGCCCCACCGAACAACATGAGTGCGGTAGCAAGTACGACTATCCAGCCGTAGTTCAGATTCCTTAGTTTTGCGATGTTGGGTTTACCGGAAATGAGGGTGTGTGGTGAGTGCCAGCCACGAAGACGGGCGCAGGATATCTGATCCCGGTGGCGGGTGGGTTTGCCAATCAACCCGTTGTGAACGTCATTCCTCTTGGCGCAGTAATCAAAATAAAAAGAGGGGATGGCAGTTGCCATCCCCTCTCGGAAGTCTGTATTGAGCCGAAGTTTTACGATTTGGCTGCTGAGCAGACCGTGTCGATGATCAACTGTGTTACGACGTATGGGTCGCAATTGGCGTTCGGGCGTCGATCTTCGATGTAGCCCTTTCCAGCCTTTTCGACCTGCCAGGGGATTCGAATTGAAGCGCCACGGTCGGATACACCGTATGAGAACTGGTCGAATCGCTGTGTTTCGTGTGCGCCGGTGAGTCGTTGTTCCACACCATCGCCGTAGTCGGCAATGTGGAGCGCTGGCTTGCCTTCGGCACCAAGTGCCTTGGCGGCATCTTCACATGCTTCGAACGACTCACGCATTTCTGTGGTCGAGAAGTTGGTGTGGCAACCTGCACCGTTCCAGTCACCGGCGACTGGTTTCGGGTCGAGTGTTGCTGAAATCGGGGTTCCCTTGGGACCGAGGAAGTCCTCGGCGATTCGGTAGAGCAGCCATCGAGCGAGCCACATCTCGTCGCCAACAAGCGGCGCTGCGACCGGTCCGATCTGGAACTCCCACTGCCCGGGCATAACTTCTGCGTTGATACCTGAAATGTGAATTCCGGCGTCGATACATGCCTGGAGGTGAGCGTTTACAACTTTACGACCGAAAATTTCGTCGGAGCCAACACCACAGTAGTAGCCGCCCTGAGGTGCAGGGAAGCCGTTGTCGGGCCAACCGAGAGGAGCGTTGCCTTCGAAGAAGGTGTATTCCTGCTCAAGGCCAAACCATGTGTCGAGATCGTCGTACTGTTCGGCAGATGCTGCGCACTTTGCACGAGTGTTGGACGGATGCGGAGTAAGGTCGGTAAGCAAGGTCTCGCACATAACGAGCTTGTTGTCACCACCGCGGATCGGATCTGGTGTTACGAGAACCGGGCTGAGAACTACGTCAGACTGGTCACCAGTTGCCTGGTTTGTCGACGATCCGTCGAATCCCCAGATCCCTGGTTCCTTGCCGTCCGCTAACACCTGTGCTTTCGATCGTAACTTGGCGGTTGGCTCGGTGCCGTCGGTCCAAATATATTCGGCTATGTAGGCCATTGTTTACTTCCTCGTGCTTCTTTTCTGTATTGGCACCGTGATCGCCTTCGCAAGTTGATCTGGCGATCATTTCCAATTTGCGTAGCGAGCATTTTACTTGCGAACTGCGACTTCGGAAAGTTGGGCGCATCGCGCCAACCAAACAGCCGCCATCTAAGTTAACTGAAACGTGTTTCAAACGTGTTTCAATTTTGGGTACAAACGATGATTCAGTCGAAATATCTTGAATTTCTCATGGACGGATTCGACTCCGAGGGTATTCGGCCACATAATCGGGGGATGAATCAGGAACACTTTGACTTGCTTGACGGAACCGCCGCAGATCTCACAGCGTGGCACCGAGCTCATTCTCCCGAGCAGCTAGATTTGAGAGGCGCAGACCTTTCGGATCGAGACCTGCGTGGAAAAGATTTCACGCGAGCGATGCTCGACAACGTCGATTTTTCCGGTGCGAATCTTGATGAAGCGGTTTTTGCTGAGGCGAAACTTCGGCGAGCGAATCTCAGTGGGGCGTCGCTGGTTAAGGCGACCTTTTATCGCACGAACTGTTCCGGTTCGGACTTCACCGGGGCGAACCTGACGAGTGCCGGGCTCTATCGGTGCGTTCTGCGAGAAGCGACGATCACCGACGCCATTTTCAAGGCCGCCAATATTTTCAAAGTGGCGTGGCCCGAAGGCGTCGACGTACGAGCGCACGGGTAGTTTGGGGCGCGTTCGTAGACCTCAGTGCCTTAGTTGCGCATTGATCAACTAACTAGCGAGCCCACCGGTTACTCGCATGAGAGTTTCTTGAACGAGCAATTCGTGGTCGAGGGTGCGTAGCGGCTCGGATTCGCCTTTGATGTTGCGAACTAATTCGGCGAAGGTATCGACGTAACGGGCTCGATCTTCGATCTTGATTATGCTGATGCCTTTTTTGTAATCGCCCTGATCTTCTTCGAGAGTGAGTTTGATCGTGTCGGCAGGTTCGAAGGGCTCCATGATCGCCGATCCCTTGGTACCGTAAACCTCGAACCGGCGCGCCATTGGACGGGCTTCGAGCGCGGCGATGTCGACGGTAGCGATGGCGTTGCTGTATTCGAATACGCCGAGAGTGTTGTCCATCATGTCGCGTGTTTCAGAAGCCGAATTCTGGAAGAATCGAGAGACCTTGTTGGGTCGACCGAGTATCCAGACGACCTGATCGAGCATGTGCCCTCCAAGGTCGTACATCACTCCGCCTTTGAAGTGTGCAACACCCTCTTTGCCGGTTTGCACACCTTCCGGATTTCTTTCGGGGAGCCAGGTCGACATGTGCGCTCGAATCTGGAAGATGTGACCAAGGAATCCGGATCGGGCCCAGTTGGCGATTCGTTCGAAACCGTCGTGCTTTCGGAACATGTAGCCCATCTGGAGCATCGTGTTCTGCGCTCTGGCCTGTTCTACCACATGTTCGAATCGTTGATAGTCGTCGCCTGCCGGCTTGTCGTAGAACACATGCTTACTGGCGGCCACAATCTCTGCGGTGAATCCGAGACTTTCTTTGTTCGCACCCTCGGACGCTACACAGACGACTGATGGATCGTCGAGAAAAGCATCAGGGCTGTCAACGAAATCAACTTGGTTCCACTCGTTGGAGTTTTCGACCTGTTCACGACGAGCCGCATCCGGTTCGAAAATACCGACCACTTCGACTTCCGGATGGTCGATCATGACCTGAAGCACGCCTTGGGCGTGACCGTGTTTGGTTCCGTACTGAGCCATTCGCAATTTCTCGGTCATTGAGTTGGGTACTCCGGAGGCGTTGTTTTGTTGGCTGGCACTGTGACGAGTGCACACGTGCCAAGTGCCGCAGCAGTCTACGCCGTGTGCGTCACGTATCGCCAGCCGAAAAGGTATTGAGCGAACAGATCAGGTTGATCGAACGGCTTCGATGAATGCTCGGATGCGGTCGGGATCTTTCACGCCGTCGGTTTCAACACCGCTCGCGACGTCGACGCCCCACGGGGAGAGTTGAGTAATAGCGCTCTGAACGTTCTCGGGATTGAGGCCACCTGCGAGAAGTACATTGTCGCGATTGGCAATATTTTCAGCGGACGCCCAGTCGAATTTTTTCCCCGAACCGCCTAGAGTGCCCCTATTGTAACTATCAAGCAATACACCATGACCGGCCACCAGCAGAGGCGACACGATAGTGTCGAGGTCGGGTGATGTCATCCCTTCTTTGACCCACAATTGTTTGAATACAGGCAACTCGATTTTCGAGATGTACTGGTCGTCTTCGTCGCCAGCCAGTTGGATGTAGTCGAGCCCAGCATTTCGACCGATTTTATTCACGAAATCAGGGTCTTGATTGCGGAACAATCCAAAAATGGCAGATCGGTTTGAACTCTTTCGGTTGGCGCGATAGTCGGTGATGACCTGAACACCTTCTTCAGGCTGGAGCCTCCTCCTCACACCTTCGACGAAGTTGAATCCCAGATAATCGGCGCCGGCATCTGATGCAACGACCGAGGCTTCGGCACTTCGCAGACCGCAGATCTTTATACGGGTAGTTGGGGTGGATTCTGGTGCCATTTCGCTATCCGATTTCCACAGCTGCCATTGCCTGGGCGAGTTCGCTCACGTCGATTCCGGCTTTCATCAGCGACTCACCGACGAGGACTGCTTTCGCACCGGCGTAGCCCATGCGCTCGACGTCGGTCGAGTTTTTCATTCCGCTTTCGGCGACTCGTATACGGTCTTCAGGAATTCTCTTCGAGAGCGTTTCGAATACCGATAGTGAAGTTTCGAGGGTTTTTAGGTTTCGGTTGTTGATGCCCAGAATGTTTGGATCGACTTCGGTCAATGCGGTGTCGAGTTCCGGTTCA
The DNA here is from genome assembly GCA_913052475.1 of uncultured Dehalococcoidia bacterium. Lineage (GTDB taxonomy): Bacteria > Chloroflexota > Dehalococcoidia > Lucifugimonadales > Lucifugimonadaceae > Lucifugimonas. The sequence continues at coordinate 26,298 of CAJXEJ010000010.1, read as the reverse complement.
TCGAAAACTTCGACAATCACATCCATGCCCATCGAGGTGGAGACGGTGAATAGATCGGCATACTGCTTCGGATCCAGGCAGGCGATGATCAGCAGGATGCAATCTGCTCCAGCAGCCCGAGCTTCGTGGATCTGATATTCGTCGACGATGAAGTCTTTTCTGAGCACCGGAACGCGTGACGAACGGGCGATGATCGAAACTGCGGCAAGATCGTCGATTGAGCCGGAAAAGTAGTCGGGCTCGGTTAGGACTGAGATTGCAGCCGCACCAGCATCGCAGTAGAGGCTTGCACGATGGCCGGGATCGAGATCGGGATCGAGGGATCCCGCGGATGGTGACGATCGTTTCATCTCGGCGATTAGCGAAATTCCACTCTTCGATGCGATTGTTCGTTGCAGCGAAAGAGGAACGCTGGAGTTTTCCGAGATAGTGCGCAGCTCCGCGAGACTTTTCTTCTTTTTCGCTTGCTCGATGGTGGCTAATCGCTTTTCGACGATCTCACCGAGTATGCCCGGTATTTCGATCAAGACTGTGCCTGACTAATTTTGATTAGCGAATTGAGTTTTGCCTGAGCGGCCCCAGAGTCGATAGAGTCCTGCGCCATCACAGCTGCTTCCTGGAACGCCGCTGCTTTGCCGGCTGCCATAAGCGCCGTTGCCGAGTTCAGCACAACTACATTTCGGCGGGACGTTTCGGGAGCTACCGGAGGATTATGTCCGGCTCCGGCTCCGGCGAACATGTCCTTGATGATTTGGGCTGAGTGCTCGATGGATTCGGCAACAAGGTGATTTCGTTTACCTTCGGGGAGACCGAAGTCGGCGGGTCGAGTACGACGGCGTTTTACTCCGTCGGAATTGACCTGGTAGAGCAGTGTGTGACCTTCAACATCGACTTCGTCTGCACCCGATTCAGCATTAACGACGAACGCGTATTGCGTGCCGAGAATTTCGAGGGTTTTGGCGATTTTCTCAGCGAATACTGCGTCAGAGACGCCGATCACCTGACGCTCAACACCTGCCGGATTGGTTAGTGGGCCGAGGAAGTTGAATATCGTTCGAATCCCGAGTTGGGGTCGCAGCGGACCCGCAAACTTCATCGCCGGGTGGAACGCTTGGGCAAACATGAATCCAACACCAGATTCGGTGAAGCAGTTCTTTACGCCTTCGGGACCGAGAGTGATATCGACTCCAAGTGTTTCGAGAACGTCGGCACTGCCCGTTGAGCCCGACATGGCGCGGTTGCCGTGCTTGGCGACCGGCACATCGGCTCCTGCCACCACGAATGCTGAGGCTGTGGAGATGTTGAACCAGTCGAGTCCGCTTCCGCCGGTACCGCACGTGTCGATCATGTCGACATCGGTGTCGATGTGTAGTGATACTTCCCGCATGATGCTCGCCATGCCGGCGATTTCGTACGGGGTTTCGCCCTTCATTCGCATTGCGGTGAGGAATGCTCCGAACTGCGCAGGAGTTGCCTCACCGGTCATGATTTCGCGCATGGCGTCGGCTGCCTGATCCTGCTCGAGGTCAGTACCTTCGACTGCGATCTGTATCGCCTGTTGGATGTTCATGTGTTTTACCTTCAGTTGTTTATTTCAGCTTGGTTCGATGAACTCTGAACTGATCGCTGGTTGGCTATCGGGTTCCCTGCTGGTTACTGGCTCGGTGAAGGCTTGTTGAGGAAGTTCTGGAGTAGGTCTTTGCCTGCTTCGGTCATGATCGATTCGGGATGGAACTGGACGCCTTCGACATCGAGTTCTTTGTGGCGAATTCCCATGATGATGCCATTTTCGGTGTTGGCAGTGACTTCGAACGAGTCAGGGACGGTGTCCTGTTCGACTGCCAACGAGTGATAGCGAACGGCCTCGAACGGTTGTGGTAATCCGGCGAACACGCCTTTGCCGGTGTGCTGGATCGGAGATGTCTTGCCGTGGCGGATTTCACCAGCACCCGTAACCACTCCGCCGAACGCCTGTGCGATGCACTGGTGACCAAGGCATACACCAAGAACCGGGACTTTACCGGCGAAGTGTTTTATTACGTCGACGGAAATGCCTGCGTTGTCGGGTGTTGAGGGCCCGGGTGACACGACCACGCGTTCGGGATTCATCACAGCAAGCTGCTCGATGGTCGCCTTGTCGTTTCGGATCACCTCGACCTTGGCTCCGAGTTCGGAAAGGTACTGGAAGAGGTTGTAAGTAAAGCTGTCGTAGTTGTCGATGAGTAGAAGCATTTGATTAGTCGCCAGATATGAGAATTGTCGCAGTGAGTGGGGAGTTGGGTGAAATTTGCTCGTTGCTTCGCCGGTGATGCCGGTGGTGAACGTTGCGTGTTGTCATCACCTCGGCTCGAGCAATTGCCAGCAGGGGTGCTTTTGCTTTCTGTAGAGATTCGAGATTTTCGGCATCGGGGTCGGAGTCGAATACAATTCCCGCGCCTCCCTGAATGTGAGCCGTGCCGTTGCGTAGAACGACCGACCGGATGATTGTTCCGGTGTCGACATCGCCGTTAGGTGCGAACAAGCCGATAGCACCGCAGTAGGGACCGCGACCTTCCGGTTCGAGTTCGGTAATCAGTTGGATTGAACGAATTTTGGGAGCGCCAGAAAGTGTCCCAATCGGGAATCCGGCCTGAAAGGCGTCGATACCGTCGCGATCGCCGGTTAGTTGCCCCTCGACGCGTGAAACGAGGTGCATGACGTGTGAATAACGCTCTATGTGCTTGAGCGAAGTAACCTTCACTGTTCCTGGTTTGCAGACACGCCCAAGATCGTTTCGAGCCAGATCGACCAGCATCACGTGTTCGGCAGATTCTTTTTCGTTCGAAAGCAGGTCGGCTTCGTTTTGAAGATCGTCTTCGGCGGTGATTCCGCGAGACCGTGTTCCGGCAATCGGGTGCATGGCGGCTAGTCCACCGGTGGACCGCAGCATCAGTTCCGGCGAAGTACCAATCAGTTGCATGTCGCCAAGGTCGAGCATGTACATGTAGGGCGATGGATTCAACGTCGAAAGCCGCTCGTAGATGTCGATGGGATCGGCCGCGGTTTCGATTTCGACTCGTTGGCCGAGTACTACCTGGATCAACTCGCCTTCAATGATTGCCTTTCGAGCTTTGCGCACCATGTCGGCATACTGGCATTTCGTACTGATGGCTTCGGGTTGAATATCCGTCTGAGAAGCGGTGGGCGTAAGGTCGTCTGGCTGAGTTGACTCGAGAATGTGGCAGATCTGTGAGATTCGCTCCATGGCAGGGTCGAATTCGTGGGTGGATCGTGCGAACAGAATGACGTGTAGTTGATCGAGAGCACGATCGAACACGAGAAGCTCTCTTGATGAAATGAACGCGGAAACCGGTGAATCTGTGGGATCGTCGTGCAGATCGCCTACGGACGGTTCGAAGTGTTTGATGGCTTCGTAGGCAACGAATCCGAATACGCCCGTGATTAGGTAAGGTAATTCATCGATCGGAGCGACGGTTCGTGTGTCGAAGTGAGAGCGTAGTGCCGAGATCGGATTGATATCGCCGAGTGCTTCTGACTCTCCAGTTCGAACGACTGATTCAATTGCCGGGCAAACGTAGGCGTATCGAGATGCGCCAGCTTCGGGAGATTTCGATTCGAAAATAAATGCAGGCTCCCCCGGAATTCGGAGTGACCTGAGGGCGTCGATGGGTCGGACGCTCGGTGACTCGATGACGGCATGGACAGGTGCTACGTCGAATCGTTCAATTGCACTTAAGAATTCGGTACGGGTACTTTTGAAGGTCAGGTTAGACACCTGTCGATTCCTCCGCGTGATCGATCGCCCGCATCAGTGCACCCATTTTGTGGAGCGTCTCTTCGTATTCCGTCTGGGTGTCGCTATCGGCAACAATTCCACCGCCAGCCTGCAGATATGCAGCGCCGTCTTTCATGACCATCGTTCGGAGCGAGATGGCGGTATCCATGTTGCCTGTGAAGCTGAAGTAACCGACCGCGCCGCTGTAGGGCCCGCGCTTGTCGGGCTCTAACTCGGCAATTAGCTGCATCGCACGCACTTTCGCCGCTCCAGAAACCGTTCCAGCAGGGAATGCGGCTTTCATGGCGTCGAACATGTCGTACTGTTGCGAGAGATCGCCCGTGACGTGCGACACGATGTGCATCACGTGAGAGTATTTTTCGATCTCGAAACTCTGCTCTACCGAAACGCTGCCAGGATCGGAAACCCGACCAACGTCGTTGCGTCCGAGATCAAGGAGCATTACATGCTCTGCGACCTCTTTTTCGTCGTTGACGAGTTCTGTTTCGAGTTCGTCGTCGCGATCCTGATCGATTCCTCTCGGGCGAGTTCCGGCGATCGGGTGTACCGCCATTTTGCCGTCGATCACCTGTGTGAGTAGCTCTGGTGAGGCACCGACGATCTGGAAACCAGCGAGTTCGAGGAAAAACATGTAGGGGGATGGGTTGATTGCCCGAAGCGATCGGTATACGTCGAACGGTTTTACGGGCGTGCGCCGTGAGAGTCGTTGCGAGAATACGACCTGGATCACTTCGCCCTCTTGAATCGCCTGTTTGCACTTTGCGATTGCTTCACCGTAGTACTCGCGAGTCATATTGGGCACATACGGCTGCCCGGTCACTTCACCTTGGTCGATCGGCGATTGGTCGGGATGGCCAACTGAGCTGTAGTCGAGGTTTGAATCACGAGACGTGAAACCGAATGGCGGTAGGAAGTTACGTCGCGCTTCGCTCGGTGGCACGGGTTTATCGAGACGTGAAATGATCTCTTCGATCTTTTCGGTTGCCCGTTCGTAGGCTGCGCCTGCATTTCCGTTTTCGATAGCAGCGTGTGCTACGACGAAGATCGTGTGTCGGACGTGATCGAAAATCAGGATCGAATCGGTGAGCATGAATATCGCTTCGGGAACGTCGAGTCCAGATTTTTCATCCGAGATCGGCGGAACCGACGGTTCGAAGTAACGAATCGTGTCGTAGGCGAGGAAGCCGACAGCGCCGCCGTGGAATTTGGGCAATCCCTCGACGGTTGCGTATTTCACTTTCGACATGCGATCGCGAAGAAGATTGAGTGGATCGACTTCACCGTGTTGGGTGCCTGCGCCGGTTGTGAGCACTTCCGAGGGCTCTGTTCCGAGCATGCTGAAGCGCGCAAGATTCTCACCACCTTCGACCGATTCGAAGAGGAAGGAGTGGCTGCCAGTCGCTGTTTTTAGGTAAGCGGAGACTGGCGTTTCGAGGTCAGCACTGATCTCGCGATAAACCGGGATCAGATTGTGATCCTCGGCGAGAGATTTGAATTCGGAGATATCTGGTGTGTAGTTGGGCATGACGAATGCTTTCTGGTGGATTGAAGTTGACTAGTGATTTAGTTGCAACTTCGCCAGAAATTGGGATTTGATATTTGGAATCGAGTAGTCATGGCTCTTCAGCGGTTCTAAGAAAAACGTAGTTGGCTACTCACTTCCAGTTTTTTGTGTAGCTGGAGATGCGCATAGCGTCTCGGACCTGTTCCATCGTTTCGGCGGCGATGGTTCGCATACGGCCGACGCCGCTCATGATCGCTTCTTCGACGAGATTCATGTTCGCTTGGTAGTAGGCACGTTTTTCTCGAATCGGATCGAGGAAGTTGTTCATCGCTTCGGCTAGTGCCATTTTGACTTCGACGTCGCCAACAGTGCCTCCTCGGTAGCGAGCTTTGAAATCGTCGATCTGGGCGGTGTCAGGGTTGAAGGCGTCGTGGTATTCGAACACCGGATTGCCTTCAACCTTGCCGGGAATGTCGGCTCGGATTCGGTTGGGATCGGTGAACATTCCGCGGACCTTCTTGGTGACCGTCTTTTCATCGTCGGACAGCATGATTACGTTGCCCTTCGATTTGCTCATTTTGCCCTGACCGTCGGTACCAGAAAGTCGCGGGACCTTGCCAATAAGAGAATCGGATTCAGGGAACACTTTGCCGAACATACGGTTGAACTTTCGAGCTACTTCTCGAGTCATTTCGATATGTGGCAGTTGATCGTCGCCAACCGGAACCAGATCGGCACGAGGGAGCAGGATGTCGGCTACTTGGCTCATCGGGTAGTTGTAGAAACCAACGGTGCGTTGCTCGACGTCGAGATCGTCTAGTTCGCCCTTTAGGGTTGGGTTGCGTTCGAGCATTCCGAGTGGGGTGATGAAGCTGAGCAGCATTGTGAGCTCTGCAAACTCTGGTACGTAGCTCTGGACGACGAACGACGACTTTTCGGGATCGAGGCCGACTGCGAGCCAGTCGAGTGTGACGTCGAGCACGGATTCACGAATCATGTCGATTTCGTGCAAGTGGTCCCCCAGTGCTTGGTAGTCGGCGATCAGGAAGTACGTTTCGTACTGGTGCTGCAGTTCGATCCAGTTATGCAGAGCGCCAACGTAGTGACCCACGTGAAGTGCTCCGGTGGGTCGGACACCGGTTAGGATTCGTTTTTTCTTTGTTGGCGCAGCCATGATTTCGATCTATTCTCGATTTAGTCCAGCGTGTTTCGCTAGTTTATCGTCGAGGTTTTGATCGCCCTGCTCGTCTTTGTCATCACCAGCTGGCCGGTCGACAGAGAAATGGGCACAAAAAAACCTCACTCCCAAATGAAATTGCTTCAAGGGGCGAGGTATGTATCCCGCGGTGCCACCCTTATTACCGCTGCACGTTTCGTGAAGCAGCATCTCTGTCGGACACACGATCAAAGCTTTCGAAGATCGTAGGCCCTGGGCTCTGATAACGGTGCCCACTCCGTCGGAAGCTACTCATAGTGAAACTTTGGCTTCGAAGCTCACGGGTCCATTCAGTTCCGGTCGTGATATCGGGCTTCCACCTTGTCCCGACTCTCTTTGCTCCGTAACGAAACTTACTATTCCCGATCAACGCAAAAATGAAATTCAAGCTATCTTCAAGACTAGCCCCTAAAGAGTCGAAGAGTCAATTTTCGTTGAGATTTTAACCGGAAGTGATCTAAAAAACCGCGGCCGAAAACGGAGAATGGTTCAGAACCGGTTTCGCGAGATGGTTCGGATTTTCAACTTGAATACGGTTCGGTACTGACGGTCGATTGGATCGAAGTACCTCACTTCTACCTGTTCGGCAACGCAATCATCCTGTACGTCGACCACGACGCTGAGATGGGTGCACTCCTCGATGAGGTTGGCGGTCAGCTTGCTGGCGGTGATTTCGAAACCACGGAAGCAACGATGCTGATGATTCTGAGTTGACAACCATGATCGCCATAATCGAGAAAGTCAGCCTTACTTCGACACGGTCGATTCCGGCTCAACACTTGGTTGGCGTGACGATGGTGCTCGGTGGAAGCTGCGAGACGTTCATATCGAGGTGCTAACTCAGCTTCCGACGGCTCCTGTTCCCTGCACGCTGGCAATCATCCATGAAGATCAGTCGATCAACATTGGCTCCGATTTTGAAGCTGGTGTCGAGTATGGCGTGATCGTGAACGGTGAACGAAGGGATCGTTCTTCGGTGGTTAGTTGGTGAAGTGCTTCGCGTTCTGGAGCAATTCGTGGAACAGGAGTGTTGCCTTACTGCCGTTCTTCTGCGAGTCTTCTGCGCATTCGAACGCTTTGCCGTTATCCAGTCCGAGGATAAGAGACACCAATGCCAGCAAAACAAACTTCGCCATACGGGTCGTGGGAATCCCCTATTTCGGCTGATTTGATCACCGAGGGTGGTCTCAGATTGGGCGAAGTGCGTGTGGACGGCGACGATATCTACTGGCACGAAGGTCGACCCGAAGAGGCCGGCCGATACGTCATCGTGAAGCGGTCGGGTGATGGTTCTACTTCTGAGGTTAATCCAGCTCCGTTCAATGCTCGGAACGCGGTTCATGAATACGGTGGTGGCGCTTACGCCGTTCGCAACGGCGTTGTTTATTTTGCCAACTGGGATGACCAACGGATTTATCGTGCGGTTTCCGATGGTGGCGAGCCAGAGGTAATTACCGACGCGCCTGATATCGAGCGAAATGATCGGTTTGCCGATCTGCAGTTGAGCAATGACTCAAGCTGGCTGCTGGCTGTGCGGGAACATCACTACGAAAACATGGAAGCCGACAATGAGATAGTAGTGATTGCGACCGATGGATCAGGCACCGTTCAGGTACTTGCCCGAGGGCACGATTTTTACTCGTCGCCTCGTCAAAATGCCGCCGGTGATCGTATCTGCTGGCTTTCGTGGGACCATCCGAATATGCCGTGGGACAGTTGCGAGCTTTGGGTTGCCGATTTCGATACCAACAGTGGCTCGGTGAGCAACGAGCGGTTGGCAACGGGCGGTATCGACACCAGCATCGTGCAGCCTGAATGGGCTCCCGATGGGACTTTGGTGTTTATTACCGACGAGTCGGGCTGGTGGAATCTTTCGAAGTGGTCAGATGGCAGGGCTGAGCCACTCGTAAGCGAGAAAAAGGATCACGGCGGTCCCGCCTGGGCATTCGGTTTCAGCACGTATTCATTTACAGGCGGTAGCTCGGTTCTTCTGAAGGGATCAAACGACAAGCGGGGCGTGTTCCGAGAATTCGACCTTGATGGTAATCAGGTAGGTGAGACTATAGTTCTACATACGTCGATTGCTGAAGTAAATGTGGGTGGGAGTTCTGTCGCCTATATCGGAGCCTCGCCTACTTCGGCTGCGGAGGTGGTGGTCGTATCGCTTGACGACGGTGGGGTGACAACGCTCAAATCATCGAGCGATATCGAACTCGACTCAGCGTATTTCTCAGTTCCAGCAGCGATCACTTTTCCTACAACCGACAACGGTGAAGCTCACGCTTTCTACTACCCACCTACGAACCCAGATTACGAATCAGACGGATCGGAAACTCCGCCGTTGCTTGTGATTAGCCACGGTGGTCCTACAAGTGCCACGAGTTCCTCGCTGAGTCTTTCCGTGCAGTTCTGGACGAGTCGTGGTTTTGCTGTGGTCGATGTGAACTATCGTGGCTCAACCGGACACGGCAAGGCGTTTCGAGATGCTCTAAAAGGCAACTGGGGTGTGTACGACACGGACGACTGCATCGCGGCCGCTGATTATCTTGTTTCGCAGGGGCTTGCAGACACTGATCGACTGGCGATCAAGGGCGGTTCTGCCGGTGGCTACACGACAATTAACGCATTGACGTTCGAGGATCGTTTCGCGGTTGGAGCAACGTACTACGGAATTGCTGACTTGAGCGTGTTTATCGGTGATACGCACAAGTATGAATCACGCTATCTAGATAGCCTAATCGGTCCGTATCCCGAAGCAAAACAGCTTTACTACGACAGATCGGCGATCAACTTCACCGATCAGCTTTCGTGTCCGATGATCATTTTGCAAGGACTCGAAGACAAGATCGTTCCGCCGTCCCAGGCAGAAATTATGGCGAGTGAGCTTCGTGACAAGGGCATTCCGTTTTCATTGATGATGTTCGAGGGCGAGCAGCATGGTTTCCGACAATCGAAAAACATCAAAGCGTCGCTTGAAGGTGAGTTGTACTTCTACGGCAGGGTGATGGGATTTGTTCCTGCGGGGGATCTTCCTGACGTGGAAATCGAGAACGAATCGGCACTTTAGAGCGAAATGGATAGGGCTGACCATCGAAGCGAATTCGATGTGACGCACAAGGAAAGAAATGACTGAAAACGAACCAGAATCAATACTTGTAGTGACTCCGCATCCTGACGATTCGGAGTCGGCTGCAGGTGGAACGATCGCTAAATGGTGTGCAGAAGGAAAGAAGGTTGTGCTTGTCGTGTGTACCAACGGCGACAAAGGCACCAGCGATCGGTCGATAAAACCTGCGGATCTGGCAGCAACTCGTGAGGTGGAGACGCTGAATGCTGCGAAGGCGTACGGTCTCGCCGGAGTCGTGTTCTTACGAATGAAAGATCAGAGCCTCGAGGACAACGATGAGTTTCGCGAGAAGATCGTCCGTCAGATTCGCATTCACAAACCGCGATTATTGTTGACGATTGATCCCAATCGACCCTACATCCGCCATCGTGACCACTCAATGACCGGTCGTGTGACTCTCGACGCAGTGTTCCCATATGCCCGAGACCATGTGGCGTATCCGGAGCATCTGGCTGAGGGGATTGAACCGCACAAGGTTCAAGAAGTGTGGCTGTTTCGACCAGAGCACCCGGATCATCACGTCGATGTGACGGAGTATTTCGAAACTCGCCAGAACGCGTTTCACTCTCACGTTAGTCAGGTGGGTGAACGTAGTGCTGAGCGCGACGAGCGGACTCGTAAACGGCTGGCGGATACCGGTAAGAACTATGGCGTGGAGCTTGCCGAGCAATTCATGCGAATCGATATTGGTCGGTAAGTAGCGCGGCCCTGCCCCAGACCCCTCGGCTCCGATAACTCTGCTCGGGAAATCGAAAGAGTTTTCTCTAACCCGCGCCTTCGCCGCCGTCGATTGGAAGCTCTACGCCGTTGATGAAGTCAGCGTGCGACGAGGCTAGGTATAGAACCGTTGAGGCAACTTCTTCGGGATTGGCGAACCTGCCAGTCGGGATTTTGGCAAGCTTGGCGTCACGGCGTGGGCTTGGAGGCCATGCGCTTTCGCCCATCGGTGTCATCGTTACCGTTGGAGCGACGCAGTTTGCCTGAACGTTATGGGGACCGAATTCGATCGCCATCGTCTGGGTCATCAATTGCAGAGCGGCTTTCGATGCGCAGTAGGTGGCACCAGTTGGAATCGCACGGATCGCGCCTCGCGACGATACGTTGACGATCTTGCCTGATTTACGTTCGATCATTCCGGATGCAAACGCCTGAGTGAGGAGCATGGGAGCCAGCAAGTTGACGTTGATTACCGTGTGGAACGTGTCGAGGTCAACATCGAAAAATGGCTGGTGTTTGGCTACACCGGCGTTGTTGACCAAGATGTCGACTCTTCCGAATTCTTCGAGAACTTCGCCGGCGAGAGCCTTTACGTCATCGGCATCACTTAGCTCCGCGGTTCGGGTCCAGACCCGGACTCCGTGCTTACGGGTGTTCTCGGCGGTTTGTTCAAGTTCCTGCTCGTTGCGGGCAGTCAGTGCGAGATCGACACCCGCGGCGGCGAAGCTTTCGGCTATCGAAACGCCAATTCCCTTTGAAGCACCGCTGATAAACGCGATTTTTCCTGTCAGTGATATTTCGGTGGATGTGGTCATGCTGTTGATTTCCTGTGGAGGTTGCTATGAGCAGTTGGGTTGTCATTCTGAACTTGATTCAGGATGATCGTTCAGCTTCCAGTTACATCGCTGAGGAACCAGAAGAAGCTTTCTTTTCGGGCGGTGTTGATGGTCCAGTTGATAGGCGGGTTTTGATATCCGACTACGTAGTCACCGTATGCTGCGGTACCACCTGATCCGGGTCCGGGGTCGAAGAATCCCCAACCGGCTCGTTGTTCGAGCGCGGCTGCGAAGTTGTTCGTTTCGTTCTCGAACTCGAAATGGTCATCCTCGTTGAAAAAAATCGGCTGACCTCGGTACGAGGCAGACGCACGTGTATCGATTACCCGTTTGGTGATTTCGGCAGGATCGTGCATGCCGTTGCCGTGCAATAGAACAAAGTCTGATGCTGCGATTACTGCGTCGGTGGGAACCATCCGACGAGTGAAACTTGTTCCAACCAGCAGGCAATTGCCATCTACTTCGATTGCAGCTGCACGTTCGATCAGTTCGTGGACTCGAGGCGGACACAGAATTTCGTGCTCGTATCGAGGCACATCGGATTCATTATTTATTTCGATCAAAACGTTAGTGTAGCCCTTTTCGAGAACCCACCTCGTTGCGTTGTTGACCGCGGCTTTCACCGATTCTTCGTCTTTGACTCTCTCATCCTGCCCGAAGTAAAAATATCCGAGGCAAATGACCATTCCGATCGCATCAGCGGCCTCGATGATCCTTGCCGTGCGGTCCATGAAGGCTTGTTTGAGCTCACCGGCCTCTGTGAATGCGCCGGAATTCCACGGCTGCGAGTCGGTGTCGGGTAGCCCTGCCCACACCTGCTCGCGTGTGGCATTGGGGTGCACGGTGTTGATTCGTGCCATCAGGTCGGAAAGGCTTTCTTCATCCGAGCGGTAGTAGCCGAGTGGAGATGCTCCCTGCAAGTTGATATCGATGCAGGTGAGACCGTTCGAGTGGTAGGTGGGGAGCATGTCGATAAGCTCGTTGGTGTTGCGATCTGCTCTCCAGCGGTCATTTTCCGAATACGCCCAGAGATGCCGAGTCAGCTCATTGCCATCGTCGAATATGGCGTTTGCCATTCGGCTGTTGAGCAACAGGCCTTCGATCGACTCACCCCGGAACGTGCGCCCCTGTAGCGTCGGAACGCCGTTGATGAGGAACTTTTCGCCAGCAATCGAAATTGCGGTTTGCGGAGTGAATTCGGAGTAGGACATGAATTACAGCGAGTACTTTCGTTAATTTTCTGGCGACCACGCTTTGGCATTGTCGATTCGGTGTTGGATTGACGGGTGGGAGTGGAAAATGAACTCGACAATAGCATTCGGTTGTTTTTGCGAAAGATTTTGGTTGCCGAGCTTATTCATCGCCGAGATGAACTGGTCACGCATGCCAGTTAGGTTGAGCGCGTAGAGATCTGCGGCGGTTTCGGCTTTTCGCGAGAGCCAGTTCGAGATTGGCAATGCAACGAGTGAAACCCCTGCGCCAACGATTAGCACGAGTGGAAGACCCGCTATGTCGTCGATTCCTCTGAGACCAAGCGAGTCGATCCACGCCACGAGTGCGAGGTCGATTACGAAAAAGCTGATGAAGATCAGGACAGTTGAAACAGCGAGCATCTTCCAGACATCCAAGCGAACGTGATGCCCGAGTTCGTGCGCCATCACGACTTCGATCTCCTCCGGTGTGTTTGATTCGATAAGTGTGTCGGAAATGATGATCCGACGAGTGCGACCCCATCCTGTAACCGCTGCGTTCGCCTTGGAGGTTTTGTCGCCCATGTGCCATATACAGACGCTCTGGACGTGGGTACCGATCTGATCGGCGAGTGCGACCAGGCGATCCTTGAGATCACCTTCAGGGATCGGTTCGAATTTGTAGAACAACGGCAACAGCAGCACCGGAACGAGAGCCATCAGAATGACGACCAAAATAGTTGCACCTATCGCTGCCCAGAGCCACCAGAGATCGGGTTGTGAACGTAGAAGCCAGTACATGCCTGAGATCAAGGCCACGAGCAGCGCTGATTGGATCGTCGTGCCCTTCAGCCAATCAAGCAGCCAACTGCCGATCGATACTTTGCTGAGACCGAATTTCTTTTCGACGATGAAACCCGAGTAGATTTCGAACGGGAATTCGATTACCTGTAGACCGGCGCTAGTGACGAGCAGATAGAGAACGACAACGAGTGCTGAAACACTGGTCCAACCTTCGGAGAGGTTCCTTATAGCTTCGGAACCACCAGCGAGCAGGAAAACGAGTGGTGCTGCCACGTTCAGCACCATCGAGATCATCGACATGGTCAGTTTGGTGTGTTGATATCGACGAGCCGATTCGGGATCGCAGGAGATCGTTGGTTGCTCGGAATTTTCTTCTAGAGTCATTGTTGAGGGAACGATCGATCTACGAAACCACTGCGATCTTGTTTCGCTTGATAAGGTCGAAGTCGATGTCTGCGCCGAGCCCCGGTTTGTTGAATGCGTGGGCGTTACCTTCGGAGTCGATGTCGATATCTGTTTCCAGACCGTACTTTTGCGCGCCAGATGGCAACAATACTTCAAAGAACTCGCAGTTTTTCATCGCCATGATGGCGTGGAGATTCGCTACGTTGTTGAGGGAATTTCCGCCGTGATGAACTTCGTAGTTCATGTGAAACGATTCGGCGAGGTGGGCTGTTTTCATGACACCAGTGATACCACCTTTGACCGTGACGTCACCACGGAGATAGTCGGTCGCTTGCGACATTATCCAGGGAGCGTAGGCGGTGAAGTTGCCAAGGGTTTGCTCTGTCGCCATTAGTGGGATGTGGATCTGCTGTTTTAGCTTTGTGTAGTTGTAGATATCGTCGTCGGCGAGAGGGTCTTCGTACCAGTAATAGTCGAGATCCTGAATGGCACGTCCGACTTTTACGGCTTGGGGATAATCGTATGCCCATGTTGAATCGAGCATTAGGGTGTGGTTATCGCCTACTGCTTCGCGGATCTGTATGCAGCATGCGATATCGAGATCAGGGTCGGTTGGCGGATGGATCTTGTAGGTGGTCCAGCCTTCACTTTTCATCTGGGTTGCTTCATCGGCATAGCGTTCCGGGTCCTGATAGACGGTCGAAGACGCATAGGCTCGAACGGACGTTCGATAGGTACCGAGTAGCTGGTGAATCGGCATCTTTGCCGCTTTGCCGGCTACGTCCCAGAGCGCAATATCGCAGGCTCCTACAGTTCGTATTCCGGCTTTTCGAACGAGCTGAGTGAGTGACTGAAACAGTCGCTCACGGTCGAGCGGGTTTTGGCCAACGAGGACCGGTTTCAGGAACTTGATCAACGAATCCGTATCGAGATTGGCTGGTTGACTGGAGCTGCCGAGGAAGGCGTGACCGTCGATGCCTTCATCGGTGGAGATAGTGACTAATCCAAGATTAGATTCGCCGCCAATCGTGCCTGACAGTGGGCTGTAGTTCGTGGTGGGAATGTTCTCCCATTTGAACAGTGTGACGGTTACATCGGTGATCTTCATTGATTTTCTTTCTCAGCCTTTTTTGCAGGACCAGTTACGACGATCTAGAAGAATGCCTGGATACCCGATGTCGTATCAGCTACGACGACGTCGCCTTTGGTGAATCGTTCGAGTACAGCTTCATCGAGTTCGATCCCGAGTCCCGGTTTGGTCGGTACCGCTACTCGGCTGTTCTTCTGCGTGAAGAACGGCTCAGTGAGATTTTCTCGGACCGCGTGTGGTGTCTGATCGAATTCGAGCACGGATTCGTTTTGGTAGGGAATGTTCGTTTGACCGATCTGCCCGATCGGCTGCAGGGCCAGTGAATGAACTGCTGCTGCAAAACTGATTCCGGTGCCCCAGAAGTGAGGATTGAACTTGATGCCGAAGGCTTGTGCCATCAGGCCCACGTGGTGCATTTCTGAAGGACCGCCGACTCCGCATATGTCGGGCTGAACGATATCGAAGGTTCGTTCAGCGAATCGAGGCGCGAACTCCCAGCGAGTTGAAAGGCTTTCTCCGCCGGAAACGGGGATTGGGGACTTTTCCTGAACCATCTTGTTGCTGGCGAAATCTCTTGATGCACATGGCTCTTCAAACCAGGTGATGTCCTGATCGGCGACCATGTTTGCGAACGTGAGGGCACTTGAAACGTCGTACGATTCGTTCGCATCGAACATCAGGTGAACGTCGGGTCCTATGGCCTCACGGGTTGCTCGAATGCGGTCGGCATCTTCTTTGAGTGGAAGTGCGCCGACCTTCATCTTCATTCCCGTGAAGCCCTGCTCGATGTAGCCGACGGCTTCGTCGAGGTGTGGCTGCAGGGCGTAGTTGTCGACATAGTAAAGGCCTGTGGCGTACACAGGGATCGAGTCGTGAATCCGTCCACCCATTACTTCAGCCACTGGTTTGCCGGTCGTTTTGCCGACGATGTCGTGGAGAGCAGTGTCGATTGCACTCGCTGCCATCACGGCGATGCCAGCGTAGCCATGGCTCTGGAACGTGGCTCGGTGGATTTTGTGCCAGATCTGCGAGATGTTGGAGGGATCTTCGCCGATCGCCGATCGTGCGATCGAGGCGATACTCGCAACTGTATCTTGCGAACCGTATGTTTCACCCCATCCGATCACGCCATCATCTGTAAAAACTTTCAGTACGACGACGCTTCGGGTGTTGGTCCACCGTTGCGACCATCCAAACGGTTTATCAAGCTGGGCTTCGACGAATCGGACTTCAATACGATCGATTTTCATATTTTGTAGATATTTGCATTCGGGATTGGTTTTGAGCCCGAATCTTACCCGCAGAAATCTTTCGAAGTTCGGCGTACCGTCTGGAAATTTGCAAAAAAAGACCCGTGCTACCGCACGGGTCAATTCGTTCATTCAATAGCGGCTAGCTTACGAAGCTTTACCGATCTTGAACATCTTGGTGCTGCATACCGGGCATGTGCCCTGTGATGCGGGGCGACCGTTCTTCATTGTGATCTGCTGTGCGTTCTGCATCTCACGCTTGGTCTTACACTTCATGCAGTAGGCTTCCATATTGGACCCCCGAATTGGAATTATTGTTTGAACCGCATCTCTTCGAGCGCACCGTGCGTCACTGCGGGTGATCTGTGATCGTGGCTCGACCCTACTACACATTTTTGAACTTGTCGCTAGTTCAGTCGGACAAATTGCGACTCGATGGCAGTAACCGCCGTTCACTCAAATAGGCGTAGATGATGGAATCGTAACGACCTAGGTGGAGAATGATACGAATATCGTAAAAAAATATCCGATATCATGTGGATTACATTCTTTTTGTGATTTAGCGAAATTCGTGCCCTATTTGCCCTGTGTTTCGCTGGTTTCGCGTCATTTCGCTGTTTCCCAACTGTACCTGAGATTGCGACAAGCGCGAACGAAGCACCGGTATTACCCGGATAATCCACTATAATTTCGATTCGAAAAACTCCGTGAAATGCCCGTGTTGAGGGTAGTTGTCCCGGTCAACAAGTATTCATGTCAGGTAAATGTCGTTGCCAAATGGTCAAGGTACTCATAAAAGCGAGTCGGTTGAGGAACTGAAACTCGCTGCTGTTACAGAGTTGGATTCTGCCGATTCAAGCGAGCGGCTTGAATCATGGCGAGTCGACTTTCTCGGCCGTAAAGGTCGGCTGACGGCACTGCTACGGGGTCTTGGTTCGCTCGATATCGGCGAGCGTAAAGTTATTGGTGCCGGTGCCAATCGTCTACGTGACGAGCTTGAATCTCTGTACGAGGATCGTGTCAACCAGTCGAAGTCATCGCAGGTTTCAGTTGGTTCGATTGACATCACTCTCCCCGGAAGAAAGCCTACGCTTGGCGGATTGCACCCTTCGACACAGATGATTCGTGAAATAACTCAAGCGTTCAACGAAATGGGATTTCAGACCGTAGAGGGTCCTGAAGTTGAGCTTGAGAAGTACAACTTCGACATGCTCAACATTCCAGCCGATCACCCTGCGCGTGACCAGTGGGACACGATCTGGGTTGATTCAGATACTCACAACGACGTGCTACTACGGACGCACACATCGCCCATGCAGGCGCGCGTGATGGAGCAGGGTGATCCGCCAATTCGCGTGATCGTTCCTGGTAAGTGCTACAGGTACGAATCAACGGATGCTACCCATGAGTGGCACTTCAACCAGGTCGAGGGTTTGGCTGTCGATGAAGGCATTACGTTCGCCGATCTAAAAGGCACACTCTATGAGTTTGCCCGGCGGATATTCGGTTCCACTCGAAAAGTTCGATTCCGTTGCGATTTCTTCCCGTTCGTTGAACCGGGAGTAGATATGTCGATCGAGTGGAATGGCGATTGGATCGAGATTCTTGGGGCCGGGATGGTTCACCCGAAGGTTCTTGAATACGCTGGGTACGATTCCGCGAAGTACACGGGATTCGCGTTCGGTATGGGACCGGAGCGAATTTCGATGTTGCGTAACGAGATCACGGATATTCGGCATTTCTTCTCGAACGATCTACGATTTCTGACTCAGTTTTAGGAGCGGAGAACACGCCGTGCGCCACTGACGTTCGCAAGTAAAACGATCTGTCATATTCCATTTCACCTGTAATTTCGACAACTGAGTAAAACGCATGAAGGTTCCTGTTTCTTGGCTGAGTGAGTACGTAGACATCGACATGAGTCTCGATGATCTTGCGCATCGATTGACGATGGGCGGAAATGAGGTCGACGCGATCGAACGCACCGGTTGGATCGACAATGTTGTGGTTGGTCACGTACTGGCTGTCGCACCGCACCCTGACGCTGATCGATTACGACTAGTGACTGTCGACCACGGCAGCGGGCAAGCCGAGGTTGTGTGTGGCGCTCCGAACGTTGCTGAAGGGCAGAAGATCGCTTACGCCTCGATTGGCGCAGTTCTTCAAGATGCCTATTCCGACGAACCCGGCAAAACCAGGAAGCTAAAGCGCTCGAAAATTCGCGGCGTGGTGTCCGAAGGGATGGCCTGCTCGGTTCGAGAGCTTGGGATCGGTGACGATCACGATGGAATTCTTGTTCTGGACGATAGCGCGGTAATTGGAACTCCGATCGGCGAGATTCTTGGCGAATCAGTTCTTGATATTGAGTTGACTCCGAACCGTCCTGACTGTCTTGGTGTGGTTGGTGTGGCACGAGACGTTTCGGCGATCACACGTAGTCCTCTGAAGCAACCGAATATCGATTTCGAAGCTACAGGCCCCGATGTGAATTCGTTGGCACAAGTCGAGATCGCCGATCCCGACTTGTGCCTTCGTTATACGGCAACGGTCATTCGAGGCGTGAATATCGGTCCGTCACCTCAGTGGCTGCAGGATCGGTTAACTTCGATCGGTGAGAGGTCGATCAGTAACCTGGTTGATATCACCAACTTTGTGATGTTCGAGCTTGGTCAGCCGTTGCACGCGTTCGATCTGGACAAGGTTGTTGACCAGAAGATCATCGTTCGGCGCGCTACCGAGGGCGAGAAGCTTGTGACGCTCGATGACAAAGAGCGCGAGCTCGAGAGTGAGATGCTACTCATCGCCGATCCTGACCGTGGAATTGGTCTTGCCGGTGTAATGGGTGGAGCAAATACTGAAATATCCGATTCGACTACCAACGTAATTCTCGAATCGGCGACGTTTCACGGTGTGAACAACCGAAAAACAGCTCGTGGACTTGAGCTTGCAAGTCAGGCGACCCTGCGATTTGAGAAGAGCCTTCGAACCGGGTTAAGCGAAGTCGGTTTGCGACGGGCGACGAAGTTGATTGCCGAGATCGCTGGCGGCGAAGTCGCTACTGGAATCATCGATGTGTACCCAGGTAAAGGTAAGGAACAGGACAGCGTTCGACTCGACAGCAACCACATCGAACGGATTCTCGGGTTGAAAATCGAGAATGCTGAGGTCGAAACGACTCTCGGGAATCTCGGATTTGATCTTGATGCAGACGGTGACGGTTGGGAAGTAAAAATTCCTTACTGGCGACCGGATATTTCGATCCCTGAGGATCTCGTAGAAGAGATCGCTCGAATTGTTGGGTACGACAACATTCCGATAACACCGCTCGCAGGTCGGCCACCGCAGTGGCAGCCGCAGCCCGAGATGGATTTGCGCAACCGGGTTACCGATGCTTTGTCTCAGGCCGGAATGCGGGAGACGATTTCGTATTCTGCTAGCACGAACGATGGTGAAGCGCGTGTGGCGCTACCTGCCGAAACGACTTCAGCTCTTAAGCTTCGCAATCCCATCAACGCCGACTACGCAGTGATGCGGCGTACGTTGCGTGAGGCGATTCTGAACACGGTTGCCCGAAACTCGCGAACGTGGAGGGGTCCGATTGCTGTGTTTGAGACGGGCCGGGTGTTTCTCGATTACGGTGAGGGATTGCCAGAAGAACGTCAGATGGCGACAGGAGCGTTCGCCGGGCCCCGAAACGAACTTCACTGGGATGCATCGACAGTTGGATCGGATTTCTACGACGCCAAGGGTGCGGTTGAGGCAGTACTTGACGATCTCGGGATCGAGGCGGTATTTAAGGAAGGTGAAGATGCAACGTTTACTCCGGGTCGGACGGCGGTAATCAAGGTGGCCTCAGCCAGTCACGCCGTAATTGGGGTTGTTGGAGAAGTCGCCAGCGGCGTATTTTCGCAGTTTGATGCCGAAGTCGAGAGCGTTGCCATGTTCGAACTGGATCTGGCGGCGATATTGAAGGTGATGCAAGACACCGGTACCGGATTGGATAAATTTAAAGAATTCGTTCGGCTGCCAGCTTCGCATCGTGATCTTTCACTGATCGTCGACACCGGAATTACTGCAGGTCAGATAATCGATATTGCCAACCGGAATCGAATTGTCACTTCGGCAACAGTTTTCGATCTGTTCGAAGGCAAAGGTGTTCCTGAAGGTAAAAAGGCCGTGGCAGTTCGACTGATTTACCAGTCGCCGAACAAAACACTAACGACCGATCAAGTTGGCAAGATCGAGCGGCAAATACTCAAACAGCTTGCCGATGAGCTTGGTGCCGAGCTTCGAGTCCAGTAGTCGTAGCCGAGTTAATCACTAATATGCCAATGCAATCAAACGAACATCTCGATCGACCGCACCGGCATCACTACGACGCTGAAATGCTGAGTGTTGAAGAAGCTCGCGAGCAAATACTTTCCTACTTCGAGATATTGCCGGCTGAAGAGACGGATCTGGTCGATTCGTTGGGCCAGGTGGCGGCAGAGAATCTTGTGGCACCGTTCGATATTCCACCTCTCGCCAATTCGGCGATGGACGGATACGCAGTCCGAGCTGTCGACACCAAAGGCGCTTCAAAAGATAGCCCGGTGGAGTTGCCAGTTGTTGGCGTCATCGCCGCCGGACAGCTCCCTGAACGGACGTTGGAGGCTGGCACTGCTGTCAGGATCATGACGGGTGCTCCGGTGCCAGATTACGCAGACGCAGTTGTGCCGTTTGAAGACACCGACGAGCTTGAACGTCGAGCTTCTGGAGACGCCGGTGGTTTGATTGCGATTCATTTGCCGGCCGAAACTTACGACAACGTTCGCGGCGCAGGCGAAGATATCGAAATCGGTGAGACTGTCGTCGAGAGCGGTCAAATCTTACGAGCGGCTGAGATTGGCGTCATCGCGTCGCTCGGACATTCGAATGTGAAGGTGATACGTCGCCCTGTGGTGGCTATCGTTTCGACTGGCGATGAACTGATCGAGCCGGGGCAAGAGTACGAACCTGGGAAAATATACAACTCGAACGCCTTCAGCCTGGCTGCGATGGTTTCGAGGTACGGCGGCGTGCCGAGGATCATGGGAATTGCTCGCGACACGATCGAATCACTCGAGAGCGCTCTGGATGACGCGCTCGATGCCGATCTTGTGGTGACATCGGCCGGTGTATCGAAGGGTGACTACGACGTGGTGAAGGACGTGCTTTCGGCGAAGGGCGAAATTGCGCTCTGGTCGGTGCGAATGCGACCGGCGAAACCGTTGGCATTTGGAGTCCTCGAACGCAGCGACGGAACGAAAGTGCCGCACCTTGGGGTGCCGGGCAATCCGGTGAGTGCGATGGTAGCGTTCGAACAGTTTGGGCGACCTGCTGTTCGGTTGATGATGGGTAAACCGTTGGCGAATAAACCTACGATCGAAGCGGTCATGGATGATCCGATTCGAAATTTCGATGGTCGCCGGGTGTATGCCAGAGTGCAGGTATACAAGGACGAAAGTGGTGAATTCCGTGCGAAATCTACCGGGAACCAGAGCTCGGGCGTCCTCAGTTCGATGGCCCTCGCAAACGGATTAGCCATTTGCCCCGATGACATTGGTATGATTGATGTCGGCGAAATTGCCAGAGTCGAAATGCTCGACTGGCCAGACGATATTTTCTAGAAATTTTTATCCTAGTTTTCACGCGCCGCTCATCGCCTGAGTAGTCGCAGACAAGTACATGACCAACCAGACAGAACAAACAGAGCGGAACGAAGCCCCGGGCCCAGAGCCGCAGGAAGAGCCGAAGTACCAGATCGACGTAAAGGCTTTCGATTCCTCGGGCCGATCATTTGGATACGCCGTTTACACCCGGCTATCGCAGAACGGCAAGGCCGTAATTGACGATGGTAAGACTGCTGGCGGATTCGGCCCGCCTTCCGAGTACATGAAGGTGATCTCGAACATCTGCTCGAAAGAGCCCGACTTCCTTCTTCCTGGTACTCCAATCACCGAAGCCGTGTTCAAGCTCTTACTTGCGAACACCAACAAAGCAATGACCCTCGACGAAATTCAGTCGGGTTTGACGACAGCGTGGGCGAGCGTCATTTATCTCAAGAACCTTACTGACGACGTTCTTCGACGAATGCTCGATCAGGAGAACGAATACTTCATCAGGCGCGCCATTATCCGACGTCGACGCAACCGAAATGCCTCGTAAGTTCCTTTCAGTAGAGATTTTGAAAACGCTCCTGCCGTAATCGACAGGGGCGTTATGGTTGCCGGATCAGTGGGTGAACGATAACGAATAACCGGGCTTTTAATTGTCCGATTCGAACACCACGGGTCTGCGCAATCGAGTTAAGTTTGTACTCATGACAAAGAAACTGCTGGTTGCGACTCGGAATTCAGGCAAGGTCCGTGAGTTTTCTCGGATGCTTGAAGACATGTCTTTCGACGTTGTTGGTCTCAATGATTTAGGAATTGATCTTGAGGTTGAAGAGACCGGAACGACATTCGAAGAAAACGCTGTGCTGAAGGCGCGAGCCTATGCCGAAGCGTCGGGCGAGCTAACGCTGACGGACGATTCTGGTCTTGTCGTAGATGCGCTGGACGGAGAGCCGGGCGTGCTTTCGGCTCGCTACGGTGGGGAGGGCTTGGATGACGAAGGCCGTGTGCAACTGGTGCTCGACAAAATGAAGCATTTACCGGGTTGGGAGCGCACAGCTCGGTTCGTGGCCGTGCTTGCACTGGCCGGCAATGGAGTTCCTGGCGGACTCGCAACGAGCGAGGGTGTTGTTGAAGGTGCGATCATGCACCAGCCGATCGGCGAGAACGGGTTTGGGTACGACCCGGTGTTCTGGTTGGCGTCGTATGCGAAAACGACTGCCCAGTTGGCGGGATCCCAGAAAGACGAAATCAGCCATCGGGGAGCGGCGTTGCGAGGACTCACGGCTACTCTGGAATCGCTGAGTTGAACGATCGGCCGGCGCCGTTTCACGATTTCATCGCGAGCAGATCGAATTTCTAGCGGTACTATTGAGATGAGCACCGGGCTGAACTTACGAATAGTGCTTTTCAATACTTCATGTCACAAACACCTGAATTTCCTTCTCTCAACGGGATAACCGACAAGCTGAACCGGCCGGTCCGCGATCTGCGTATTTCCGTGACAGATCGCTGTAATTTCCGATGCACATACTGCATGCCCGCCGAGATTTTCGGCGAGCGATACGAGTTCCTCCCTCGGCCCCACATTCTTTCGTTTGAGGAGATCACCCGGCTGGCGAGACTATTCGCAGCAGCTGGCGTAACGAAGTTGCGCATTACAGGTGGTGAACCGCTTGTCCGGGCGAACTTGCCTGAGTTGATATCGAGCCTCTCAACGATAGATGGTATCGACGATATTGCTCTGACAACCAACGGATATCTTCTTGCCAAGAACGCTCAGTCACTTAAAGACGCAGGATTGAGCCGACTGACGATTTCTCTGGATACACTCGACGAGGATATTTACACGCAGATGTCGGGTCGGTCACACGGACCAGCGAACACGCTCGAAGGAATCAAGGTTGCGAACGAACTGGGATTTTCACCCATCAAGATCAATGTCGTTGTGCAGCGGGGGGTGAACGATCATACGTTGGTCGACACTGCTCGCTACCTCAAAAGCACAGGTGCGATCGTTCGGTTTATCGAGTACATGGATGTCGGGACAAAGAACGGCTGGGAACTGTCGCAGGTTGTGACCTCCCAAGAAGTCATCGAGACGATTGGTAATGAGTTTCCTCTTGAAGCGCTGGAGCCCAACTACCCCGGTGAAGTCGTGAGTCGATATCGGTACACGGACGGCGATGGTGAGATCGGCGTGATCTCTTCGGTCAGTAAGCCGTTTTGCGGCGGTTGTTCGAGGGCTCGACTATCGACTGATGGGAAGCTGGTTACATGTCTATTTGCGTCTGGTGGAACTGATCTGAAGAAATTGCTCCGATCGGGAGCTAGCGACGATGAAATCGCGGTGCTGATCGGCAAGGTTTGGGCAGGACGGAACGATAGGTACTCTGAGCTTCGCTCGGAAGATACCGAATTCAAGGCTAGTTCATCTGACGACAAGGTCGAGATGTACTACATCGGTGGCTGACCGGCGATACCGGATTATCTGGAGGACATTGTGCCGATCTGGCAATTCATTGTTGTAGTAGTCCACATTTTCTCAGCGATCATCTGGGTCGGTGGTGCGATATTCCTCGCCCTTGTCATGGTTCCCATCGCCCGGGGAATGGAGCCGCCCGCGGTGGGGCTGCAGTTCCTCCGCAAAGCAGCGATTCGCTTTCGTGGAATAGCGTGGATTCTTCTTGGATTGCTGGTTGTGTCGGGTGCACTCGCGCTTGACGGTCGGGGGATCGGATATGAACGTCTTGCTGAGGACGGATTCTGGTCGACAGAACTCGGAACGGTCTTACTGGCTAAGATCGTGTTGGTGGTAATTCTCCTAGTGATGAGCGGCTTTCATGATTTTGTTCTTGGGCCAAGAATTGCCGAAGCCATGCAGCAGGTACCCCGTGGAGAACGACCGCCGGCTTCGGTTGTTTCTGCAAGAAAACAACTTGTGATGTTGGCGAGAATCAATCTGGCGAACGCCATCATCGTCGCCGTACTCGGCATGATGCTGATGCGGGGTGTTCCGGGTTAGAGGCCTCTTATCGTTATATGCAAACCTTCGTTCCAACCGAAGCACCAGCGAAGCGGAGGGATCTTGGACGTCTATGCCGGGATTTAATTTTCGAAGAGTAAGAGAACAATTAAGTTGCCTGTGAACGTGTAGACGGCGTTGACGACTCAGGTTCCTATGCTTCGCTATCGCTATGATCGGGACGAGGAGAGTGACATTACCCTACGCGTTTTTTGAGTGGGCGAGCCATTCGCGATTGAGCATGGAGTAGATTTCGAGGTCGATATACTCGACAAGTGTCGGCGCGGGTATGGTCGCCAGCGGGGGCGAAAAGTCGGATGAATCTTGCGGCATTTGGTGATCCTGCGGGTGTTCTTAGGTGCGCCTAATTGTGGGTTGGGGGTATCTTAGAGGCAATGGCCAACGATAATCACAACACGGTATACGCCTTCTCCGACGGTTCGGCGATCGGCAATCCCGGTCCGGGCGGATACGGAGCTGTTCTCAAGTACGGTGAAAACGTAAAAGAATTCAGCCAAGGCTTCAAGCACACTACGAACAACCGGATGGAGTTGCTGGGGGCAATTTCGGCTCTCGGCGCACTCAAGGGTCGACAGCGCGTGGTGCTAACGACCGATTCTCAGTACGTCATCAACGGAATTGAGAAGGGTTGGGCGAAGAAGTGGCAGGCAAATAGCTGGATGCGCAATCGGAAAGAGAAAGCGCTGAACTCCGATATGTGGCAGCGTCTTCTCGATGTTTGCGCAAGGCATGATGTAAGTTTCGAGTGGATTCGGGGTCACACCGGTCATCCTGAGAACGAACGTTGTGATGAGTTGGCGAACGGTGCAGCGCGGGCGAGCAGCTCGGAGCAGATCGTTGACGAAGAGTTCATGAAGTTGAACGGATAGAGATGAAAATGTCGGAATCAAGTAATTCTGCTCGAGACCTCAGTCACATCGATGAATCGGGTAAAGCTCGAATGGTCGACGTTGGCTCGAAGGATGTGACTGAACGAGTCGCCAGTGCGGGTTGCGAGATTCACATGCAGCAGTCGACGCTCGATCTCATTCGTTCGGGTGGGTTCGACAAGGGTGATGTGCTCGGTGTTGCTCGGCTTGCTGGGGTGATGGCGGGTAAGAAAACTTCTGATCTCATTCCGCTCTGCCATCCTCTGGCACTGAACCAAATCACAATCGACTTTGGTGATGTCGAAACCGGTATTGGGCTAACTGTCACCAGTACAGCTCGAACTTCAGGTAAGACCGGCGTTGAGATGGAGGCGTTGACCGCCGCGAGTCTGGCAGCGTTGACCATTTACGACATGTGCAAGGCCGTTGACCGGGCGATGCGCATCACAGACATCCGGCTGCTGAGTAAATCCGGTGGTAAGAGCGGCGACTACGTAGCCGAGTAAGTCGGCGTGAATATTAATATGTATGGAGAGCCCTGTGATTTCGTTGACCCACCTTTGAGGCGTGGCTACCATGAATGATTGCAGTGTGTGACTTCGGTCGCATGTAGCACTGAATGGCACGGCGATGTAGCTCAGTCGGTTAGAGCGCGCGCTTCATAAGCGTGAGGTCGTAGGTTCAAGTCCCACCATCGCTACCATTTAGTTCACTGACACCTCTCAGAATTCCTGAATTTTGCGAGTACAATTGCATATTCGGGCGATTAGCTCAGTTGGTTAGAGCGCTTGCTTCACACGTAAGAGGTCGGAGGT
>CAJXEJ010000009.1 GCA_913052475.1 uncultured Dehalococcoidia bacterium | reverse complement strand
CTGTTTGCTACGTGAGCAATACTCGAGCGGTTTCAAATGCCTATCCATGACACGTCGTCTACCAGTTTTTCTATTGTCGAAAATAACTTTCACGTTACACAGGCGCCGATTTTACACGGTGCTTTCGCGAACCGATCTGTCACATCGTCCTATGATGCCACGGGCATCACCACATAACTAATGGCACTCCGATCTGATTGGAGCGCCATTAGAAGAATATGGCGCGCTTGGCGAGACTCGAACTCACGCTCCCAGCTTCGGAGGCCGTGCTTTATCCAACTGAGCTACAGGGGCTATAGGTAAATCTTAGTTCAAATCATCAATGTTGATTGATTTAAAAACCTCGAAAATTGGGGCTTTCGTGAACGTCCCAAACTCGGCGAACCGATTACGCAAACAACCACGACTATCCGAAGTCGGTGATCGTTGCCTCTATGAAGCGTTCGCCGTCGGGATCATCATTGACGTAGTAGGCAGTTACCAACTTGCTGTCGGATCTAACCACCGAGCGCGTGTATCCGATGTCGTGATTACCGAAGCTCTCTCGCAAAACAATGGGGTCGGACCACGAAACCCCATGATCTTCCGAAATCACAGCAAAAATTCCATAGGGAATCCTGCGGGAGCCATATGTAATCACCAAACGTCCGTCGTTCAACTCGACGAGACTACCCGGATTACCACCATCACCCGTGTCGGGAACGGGTCTGCCTAAATACTCCCACGTCTTTGCATCGCCCGCTGACTTATACAGATCGATCCAACAATCGTCGCGTCTACTCCCCTGGCATCGAACTGTTGTAAGAATTGAGCCATCGGCGAGCTGAACTGACGACGGCATGATCTCGTAACCCTTGGGTGCGCTGTTGATCCAGGAAAGAAACTTAAACCCCTTCCCTCCGTCCTCCGTACGACACGCAAAGACTCGCCCTTCACCACCATTTGGTTTCGTAGCGGTCAGCAGCAACGTGGCGGACTCGGCGCTTTCGACTATCCAGTCGGTTCGCGCTGCGATTCCCAATTGATCGAACATCGGAATTTCGAAGGGGCCACTCCAGGTTCGACAACGGTCTACTGATGTGTAAAACCAGGACTTCGAGCCCGCTGTCAGTCCGGTTTTGCCGCACATCACTGCGAGATTCGGATCGCTAAAGTCAGTAACTGATGAAGACTCGAATTTCACTGTGTCGAGAGATTCAACGATCGCCTGATTCATATGTTCGTGAGTGCCGAGACCTGTCCCGAATCGCAGCGGCGCTTCCGATACTGACCACGAGTCCCCACCGTCGGTGCTTCTTGCCTGCATTGTGACCAGCGGACGATTTCGATCTCGAGCATGAAATCCACCGTTCGGGTCGGGATAGCCTGACGTGAATAGCAAAACTATTTCGTTGTCCCAAACCCACATGCCGTAATTTGCCGGCCAACCTGCGTATCGGTCCGTATGGCGGTAGATCTCGTGGTGGGTGTTCGTGATAGAGAATTGCATGTGGTGATGCTACCAACGATTCAGAATGCTGTTGGATCTTCGATTCATCCATCTTTTCGTATCTGTCTGCAAGAGACACTTCCGAGCAGGCGGAAGCACGAAAACAGTTGGAACCGATATTCGCCCAAATGGTTCCAGAGATACCGCCATTGAAGTAAGTGAATTCCGCCTTATTCGAACTCAGGCACCTACCGGCTCCGCAAGAAACACTGGTATCGCTCGATCGGTTCGGTCCTGATACTCGACATAGGGGGGAAATGCCTCAACCGCAATGTCCCAGAGCCGTTTCTTCTCTGCCGGATCTGAAACTTCCCTGACCTTCATCACCTGAACATCGGCTTTGTCGCGAATCTCAACATCAGGATTCGTCACGAGGTTGTAGTACCAACTTGGATTATCGGGAGCACCGCCCATCGATGCCACCAAAATGTAATTGGAACCATCGACCGCACGCATGAGCGGCGTCTTGCGAATCGCACCGGTGCGACGGCCACGGTGAGTGACGATTACCACGGGCAGACCAGAATCGCGCAGGGTAGTACCTTGAGCACCGTTAGTGCTCTCATAGAGTTCAACCTGTTCCCTAACCCACGCCGCGTTGCTAGGAATGTATTTGTCCATATCAGCTCCCTACGTTACGGTCGATTTTGTGTCGACAAAATCAAGGGATCGGGATTTTGGCGTAGTCGAAATTTCACGCCTTTGGCGTATGCATGACTCGGAGAATCCCCATGTAATTCCCGACCATCTGTCGCACCGACTACAATCATAGCTCAACAAGTTGCTATGCACTTTCTTGCAAGAGTCATCTCATGTCCATCCACAGCCGAGTTCAATCAATCCCGACCACGCTACTTGGCAAGATCGACTTCCCACGCC
Organism: uncultured Dehalococcoidia bacterium; assembly: GCA_913052475.1. Classification (GTDB taxonomy): domain Bacteria; phylum Chloroflexota; class Dehalococcoidia; order Lucifugimonadales; family Lucifugimonadaceae; genus Lucifugimonas. Next base: position 59,997 of record CAJXEJ010000009.1, on the reverse strand, counting down.
TGGTCATGGGTTTGCACCCCTACGACGGTGTTTCGTATCAAGACGCCGAACGTGATGCAGAAAATCTGAAACTGTTCAGCAATGTGAACCCGGTCGCCGATGTAATCGAACACGCCGTACACAACTTCGGTTTCTCAGTGACACAGGTCGATCACATGATTCCCGAGCTGGACCGGCTCCATCTACAAGCGATCTGGGAAGCTGAACGTCGCCTGAGTACCGACATTGGACTCCTCGCCTACATCCTCATCCCGATTTCACTAAATGGCGAGAACGTTTCATACTCCGAACGAGCACATTCGACACTTTTTGGGTACGACCTCGCCGCTGTCGGCGAAGAGGCATATCTCGAACAGGTTTCTCGGGACGAAATATTGAAATACACCGTCGGAGGTAATCTCGACAATCTGGTTACCCCGAAGACGGTTGAACCATACTCTCAGGCCGACGCCGAGAACATGGTGATCGACTACTCCACGCTCGAGCAGTATCTGGGATTTTTCGCCGGCTGCAAGATTCTCGTCGCCGATCCCGGAGCGGAAATCGACCTGCTGGCGGCGGTTGGACGATTTGATCTGATCCAGGAATACCTCGACTTCCTGCGTGGGCGATTCGACACCGTAATCACCAGCGTTCACCACGCAGGCGAAACCATCCCACTTATCGAAGAACACAACATCAACTTCGATGGCTACATCGTGCCGGTAAATAAGCCCGCCATGTACATGTTCCCGACTCAGGACCGTGTCGTATCTGCCGTTCGAAACACCAGCAAGCCGGTAATCGCCATCAAGCCGATGGCAGGCGGACGTTACCTCGGCGAACAGGCATTCGAATACGTCCTCAACAACGTTGGTGTCGAATCGGTCATGTTCGGCATGGGTACCAAAGAACAGGTAACCGAAACCGCCACCGCCGCACGAAACGTGTTGGGCTTGTCGAGCTAGTTTCACATCCAGAGCTACTTCACTCCCTCTCCTTACAAGAGAGAGGATTAGGGTGTGGGTAAAATCGGCAACCTGAAATTACGACAGCGAAGGACATTCGGAAACTTCGGCAGCGTTGTCACCGGTAGGCGATCCGACCCACCCTCTGCCTCTCTACATATCAGGGAGGGAGGACACGTCAACCAAAAATCCTATATCGTGTCCGCCTCGTCCTCGTCGACTCCCGCCTTCAAGCCACTGCCGCCGCGGAACGCAGGAATGAGGAACACTGGCGCGAGCACTGTTGTGACAACCGTCATCACGATCGCCACGCCAAAGATATCGTTGCCGATCACCCCAGAGGTAAGTCCGATACCGGCAATGATCAGCGCAACCTCACCACGAGGCAGCATGCCGAGTGCAACCCGTGTAGCACCGATTCGGTTAAAGCCGACGAACAACGCTGGAACACCCGAGCCAACGAGCTTACTGATCACTGCGAATACGGTCAACGCGACAGCGAAAATAATCGCAGAAGCAAGCGAAGTATCGCCTGCGCCGAACGCTGTGAAATCGACCTGCATACCAATCACGACGAAAAAGATCGGAACCAGAAAATTGTTTACCGAACGCATCGATTCTTCGATTTCGTGCTTCAGCTCGGTGCTCGAAAGCGCCAGGCCCATCGTGTAGGCACCGATAATCATAGCGAGTCCGAAGTAAATCTCAGCCACCGCCGACGCTATGAACGCCAACGCCAACGCCAGCACCAATGCCCCACCTGCGCTCTTAAACCAGAGCACTACCCGTGAAATGTACTTCGAAACAATTGAGCCAAGAACCAGAAGACCAAGCCAGAAACCAACCGCCTTCAGGAAGATGATTCCGATTGACCCGGCAGTAACTTCACCCTCATCTGCTATCCCAACGACAACCGCCAGAATGATGATTCCGAGCACATCGTCTACAACCGCACCGGCAAGTACCGTCACGCCTTCAGGAGAGTCGAGTCGGCGAATATCAGCAAGCACCCTGGCCGTAATACCGACCGATGTTGCGGTCATGATCGCACCGACGAACAGAGCGGGCGTCATTCCCTCGATCGAGTCCATATCGGCGAATCCGAGTATCACGGTCACCCCGAAACCCATAACAAACGGCAGAATCACCCCACCAGTCGCAACCACGGTCGCCGGGCGAACGTATTTCATGAACTGCTCGCGGTTGGTCTCAAGCCCCGCCTCGAACAAAAGCACTACAGCAGCCAACTGGGCCACAAAAAACAACTGCGGCTCTACAGGCAAACCACCACCATCATGCGGGAGTTCAAAGATCGCTCCACCACCAAACCAATGGATTCCCCCGAGCAGAAACGGTGAGATGAGAATTCCTGCGCCCAATTCGCCGAGGACCGGTGGAATCTTGAGGAAACGTTCAGATATTTCACCACCCAACTTGGCGGCGACAAGGATGATCGACAGCAGAAGGATAAGTTCGGCTACTACTGCCAGCGGACTATCGTGCAATTTGGAATCTCGTAAGCCAGAGGCTCATTTACTTGGTTGGAATACAAACCGCTTCGCGGGTTGACCGGTCTTCAACAAACTCGAGGTTCGACTATAGCAAGCACAAGTTTAGATATGTCCCATGATTCGGTGACGATTGGCAGCCGCTCAAGCTAAATAACAGCTAGAACTTTTTCGGGACGCCAACCGAGTTTTTCGGGTTCGAAAATCAATATCGCGAGAAGCTCATCCTCCGGTGTATACGCCCGGATACGATCGCCCGACTGGTATTCACCCGGCTTACCAATGTCGCCAACCGCAAGCTGTCTGCCGTGCTTGACCATCTCGACAAATTCAGCAGTGAGTGTTGTTTTTGCGATGTGCTGCAACGTGGTATCGATTGGCATTGCGACTGTTCGCCAATCTCCCAGTTCAGCGGCTTCACTCACCTGCTCGATAGTCACAGAATCTTCGAGCCTGAAAGCACCAGCATGCGTACGAACGAGCGCCGTGAGATGTGCGTGGGTTCCCAACTTCTCGCCAATGTCGTGCGCAAGAGTGCGGGCGTAAAAGCCATGACCACACTCGACATCAAGCACCAAATCAGGCGCAACGAACTCAACAAGCTCCAAATTCAACACCTCAACAGGTCGCGCCGGACGTTCAACCTCGATCCCCCTTCGGGCGAGCTCGTAGAGCCTCTGCCCGTTGTGGTGGAGTGCCGAGAACATCGGAGGTACCTGATCGAACTTACCCGTGAATTGTTCGAGCGATTCAACAACCTTCTCTTGAGTCACACCCGACCAGTCACTTTCGGCCATTGTCTCGCCTGTCGAATCGTAAGTGTTCGTCGACGAGCCAAGCTTCATCGTAATACGGTACGACTTCGTACCAAGCAGTACGGTGTCAGCAAATCGTGTTGCGGCATCAACGCATATTGGTAGAACACCGGTGGCAAGTGGATCGAGAGTCCCACCATGACCGATCTTTTTGGATTGCGTAATGCCTTTCAGCTTGCGAACAACGTCAGTCGAGGCCCAGCCTTCTGGCTTGTTGATATTGAGATAACCACCCGCACCAAACTCGGCACGAACCACTCCCTCAGAAATACTAGGCTTGCCGGTCAACTAGGGTCTCTATCGGTGTGTCGGCGGCTGTCTTCACTCATGACCCGGTCAATAAGCTGGTCCATGTCGACTCCGGTCCGCATCGTTTCGTCTGAAAAGAACGAAAGCCGTGGCATCTTACGAATCACAATGCGCTGCGATATCTCCATGCGAAGTCGTGTGGCAGCCGAACGCATGGCTTCGAGAGTTTCTTCACGCTCTTCGTCAGTACCCAGAACGCTGATGTGAACCTTTGCGATCGAAAGATCACGGCTCACTTCGACGCCAGTCACTGAAGTCATCGGTGAGAGGCGCGGATCACTGAGCTCTTCGATCAGTGGTCCCAACTCTTTCTGGATGGTGTGGTTAACGCGTCCGCCGCGTCTATCGTCCAATGCTAACGTAACTCCTGCCGAGTCCAAATCCCTAAGCTATCGAGAGTGGACAACGACCTTACAAACCGGAACAACTATCGTCGGGTCACCTGAATCTCGTAGGCTTCTAGAACATCGCCTTCCTGATATTCGTGGAAACCGTCGATCATCACACCGCCCTCGAAGTTGTTCGTCAACTCGCGAACACTGTCCTTAAGGTGGCGCATAGATGTAATAGCACCGTCGAAGATCTCGTCTCCACCGCGAATTACACGCATGCGACCCGAGCGTTTTAGGACTCCGTCGGTGACTCGCAGGCCAGCAATTTGCTCCCGTTTGCCGTGTTGGAAAACCTCGAGTACGTTCGCATGACCAGTAACGATCTGTTTACGCTCTGGCTCCAGCAAACCACGGGCGGCATCTTCGACCTCATCGATCAGATTGTAAATGATGTCGTAGGTTCGAATTGCGATGCCCTCGGCATCGGCCTGCCGGCGGGCTCCTGCTTCAACAGAAGTTTCAAATCCCATCACCATCGCATCCGAAGCCGAAGCAAGAAGAATGTCGGCTTCATTGATCGCGCCGGAAGCTGCGCTCAACACCCGAACTTGAACCTCGTCGTTCGATACCGCCTCAACCGCCCGCTGAACAGCGTCGATCGAACCGTGGCTGCCTGTCTTGATAACAATCAGCAACTCTTTCGCGCCCGACTGCTGAACGCGACGCATAACCTCTGCCATCGTCGTAGCTGCCCGGGTGCTTTTTCGCTTCGAAGCAAGCCGTTCTCGGGTTGTTACAAGATCTCGAGCTTCCCGGTCGTTGGCAACAACATCGAACTGATCACCTGCAGCGGGTATTCCGTTTAGACCGAGTACTTCAATCGGTGTCGAGGGACCTGCCTCAGTAACGACTTCACCGAATCCATCGACCATCGACTTAATACGTCCACGAAACATGCCCGCAACAACATTATCGCCAGTTCGTACCGTTCCCGATCGAACAAGCACAGAAGCTACTGCACCGCGGGATCGGTCCATGCGGGATTCAATAACGACTCCGATACCCGGACGATACGGATTCGCCTTGAGTTCCTGAATTTCAGCGACCAACAAAAGCGACTCAAGCAGATCGTCGATTCCCTCGCCCTTCAATGCGGAAACAGGAACCGCAACGGTGTCACCACCGTACGATTCAACGATGATCTCGTGTTCTGCAAGCTGGGCGTTTGAACGGTCAATATCAGCACCGGGCGCATCGATTTTGTTGATCGCCACGATGATCGGAACCCCGGCCGCCTTGGTGTGATCAATCGCCTCGAGCGTCTGCGGCATTACACCGTCATCGGCTGCCACAACGAGAACGGCGATATCCGTCACCTGAGCACCACTGGCTCGCATCTGCGTGAACGCAGCGTGGCCGGGCGTGTCGATAAATGTCAGATGTTGATCGTCTTTCACAACTTGGTAAGCACCGATGCTCTGAGTAATTCCACCGGCCTCGGTCTCGACCATCTTGGCACCACGAATGGCATCAAGCAGTGTCGTTTTTCCGTGGTCAACGTGCCCCAAAACCGTGATAACCGGAGGACGGGTGACAGAGTTGTCGTCCGTCATGTCGTCGTCAACACCAACCTTGATCGCTGCTGCGCTCTCTTCACGATCCTTTGGTTTGAGCACTCCGATTTCGAACGAAGCGGCTACTTTGGCAGCAATTCCGAACTCGACAGTCTCGTTGACTGTCGCCATGACTCCAAGACGCATAAGAGTCTTGATCGTGTCGACGTTCGTCAATTCGAGAATCTCAGCAAGTTCACCGACGGTTGCCTTTGCAGGAAGTTCAACGGGTGAACGCTGAGTCTTGTCTTCTACTACAACCTTCGCACCATCAGGACCACCAGGTTTATCGTTTGAACGATTGCGCCTACTTGATCGGCCTCTGTAGTTACCTTGTTCGCGACGTCGTGCCATGTACCAGTAAGTTCCCTTGTCAGTTGATTCGAGCTTTGAATTTACTACTCATTGATGTGTGAGTTGATCGCCTCACTCAGTAGCATTACCGTCGAATCATCAATTTCTATATTGAGTGCGTTCTTAAGTCTACCTCTATCGAGACGCCCATCTAGGAGCTTGGCTCCCCAGTGATCGCCATCTCCACAAACATACGCTCCTCGACCGTCCATCCGTCCGGTCCGATCAAATTCAATCTTCCCCTCAGGTGTTCGAACGATCCTGAGAAGATCACTCCGCTGCCGGCGTTCACGGCAGATTACGCAGGTACGAGTCGTGATGCGCCCATTTCGATGATTCATCTTGATCTCTTCCTGCTTACGTCAGGAAAGACGCGGGAAACCTAACGACGACGTCGGTTCCTTGCGCTGCTTCCGCCTCGGCGGCCACCGCGTCGACCCGCATCGGTCGTCTCACGGAATCCCGCGATATCCTCGGCAAATCGTATTCTACCGGTGTCGGCGTCAGATTTTTCTTGCGAACCAGAATCGACCTGCCAGAGATCGTTAGACGAAACATCGAGAACCTGTGCCTCTTCAGCTTCCTTACGCGCCTGTTCCTCACGCTCAAGAGCTGCGAGCTCTTTTTCGAGAGCGAGTAGTTCAGCGTCGGCAGCAGAGGTATCTTCCTCAGCCTCAGCTTCTGGCTCGGCGGTTTCTGCTTCGGCTTCTTTAGTTACCGGTGCTTCTTCGCTAACAGCCTTCTCAGCAGCAAGTTCTGTCACTTCTTCGGCATCTGCTGTTTCTACAACCGGCGCAGCGGTTTCTTCAATGGTAGCCGTTTCGGCAGGAGCTTCTGCGGCTGCAACTGCGTCTGCACCCTCGACCACCTCAGGTTCAGCAGGAGATTCTTCTTCAGCAACCTGGTTCGTGCCCTGAAGATCGATTCGCCAGTTGGTCAGCTTGGCGGCAAGCCGTGCGTTCTGACCCTCACGCCCGATAGCCAGCGAAAGCTGCCGATCAGGGACCCGAACCGTTGCCGATTCTTCTTCCTCATTGAGGTCGACGCGATCCGCAACAGCCGGGCTGAGTGAATTTGAAATGAACTTGATCGGATCTTCGTCCCATTCGATGACATCGATCTTCTCACCAAGAAGTTCGTTTACGACGTTCTGGATACGAATCCCGCGAAGACCAACACAGGCACCGACAGCGTCGACACCCTCCTGATTCGATGAAACAGCAACCTTAGAACGTGCGCCTGGCTCTCGTGCGATCGCTTTGATTTCGATCACACCACTGAAAATCTCAGGCACTTCAACTTCGAACAACCGACGAAGCAGATCTGGATGCGTTCGTGAAACCACGATTTCTGGACCACGAATCGTACGTCCAACCTGCACTACGAAGAACTTGAGCTGCTGCCCGGGTCTGTAACGCTCGAACGGCGACTGTTCTGCCGGGGGCATTACGGCTTCGGCCTTGCCGAGGTCGACCGTTACCCAGCGTGACTCAACTCGCTGAATTGTGGCAGTAAGGACTTCGCCCTCTTTGTCGATGAATTCTTCAAATACGATGTCGCGCTCGGCCTCGCGGAGTCGTTGCATAACGACCTGTTTAGCGGTTTGCGCGGCGATACGACCGGGGTTGTACTCGAGCTGACCAGTTTCAATAATGTCGCCAACGACAGCACCTTCTTGGAGTTCCTGAGCGTCGTCGGACGTCAGCTCCATCAAGGCATCTTCGACTTCTTCGACCACGTGTCGAACCGTCCGAACGGTTACATCACCGTCGTTCGGATCCATCTCTACAATCACGTCCTGCCCTTGAGCGGCTGGGTCGCGTTTGTATGCGGCCGCGAGTGCAGCCTCAATCGCTTTTACTACGATTGGCTGCGGCAGATTGCGTTCTGCAGCGAGTTGGGTAACCGCTATGAGCAGATCACTCTTCAACGCCTGTCCTCCGAAGTCGCACTTTAGCAATGCACACAATTGCCAGACACAAAAAAAGCGGGCAGCGCCCACTTATCAGTGTCAAGCTCTTGAAATTCCTGAGCTTTACTGAGTTAACCTTACCACGAATACATGTTTTTGACTCGGGAAGCAGTACGGATAATCACGAATTCCGATCACCAAAATAAACCGCTGGCCGTTCTCGTCGATTCCTATGGAACGATCACGAAACGCGACATCGGCGATCAGGTTGTAATCAAGTTTGCTGAACCTGGCTGGAAAGAAGCGCTCGATCGATATCGTACCGGTGAGATGAGCGTGGAGAATCTCTAGGCGTATGAGACTGGTTTGCTACGACAAGACCGGGAAGCTGAAGCAGTGAAATACGCATTGGAAACATCCGAAATTCGTGAACAATTCGCCGAACTACTCTAACACTGCAAGTCGAAAGAGATTCCTGTTGATGTGTGTCCCAGTGGGATGAGCTTCTATGTCGACGCTATTCTCGATCACGACCTGTGGTCGGCTACGACGAAAAAGGTCGGGGCGTGATAGTCATGCCTGGCGGCCTACGTAATTGCGGAATGACCGTCATGTGTAAGCGCGATCGAATCTGGAGTTGGCGACGCAAAGGCTACCGGGTGATGTTCGTGGGCGACGGAGTTTCTCGACGAATGCGCCGTAAGTCAGGCCAACTATGTTCTGGCGATTGGCAACCTGCCAGAAACCTGCGGAACTAAGGGAATCGAACACACCCCGTTCGAAAAGTTCCACGCCGTGCTGGAAGTAGTGAAACGTAACGTCCCGCAGCTGAGACCCATTACCGACATTGTCATGCTGTGTGCTCATGAATGAGCGACACCCTCAACCCAGCAACTTCTTCACGCTCGCAATGACAGCCGACTCAGGAACAATCTCTGAATCCTTGCTCGTTCGAGCCTTCACTTCCACGCCACCGTTTTCGAGACTCCGAGAGCTGATTACGATCCGGATAGGAATCCCCAGCAGGTCGGCGTCTTTGAACTTCACGCCTGGTGGTGCGTCTCGATCGTCGAACAGCACTTCGTAACCGGCGTCCTGCAACGCTTCGTAGATCGATTCCGCTTTCCCCGCGATGTCGGCATCGTTAAGATTCAGACCCGCCAGATAAACGTCGTAAGGCGCAATCGCCTGTGGTAGAACCATACCGAAGTCGTCGTGATTGGATTCCACAGCAGCAGCGAGTAATCGCCCAACACCGATGCCATAACACCCCATTAGAATTTCGTTCTGGCCACCGTCTTCATCAGTGTACTCAGCGCCCATCTTCGATGAATAGACGTTGCCGAGTTTGAACACGTGCCCAACCTCGATACCCCGCTTGGCGACCAGCTTGCCTTTGCCGTCTGGTGAAAAATAGCCCTTCTTAGCTTCAGCGATATCAGCAAGAATGTCAGCTTTGAAATCGCGTTCTAAGTTCACATTACGAAGGTGGAAGCCCTCTTTATTGGCACCCGCAAGATAGTTCGACCCCAGGGTGATCGAATCGTCGACAACGCTCTTCATACCGTCAAGTCCAACAGCTGAAGCCGATCCAGAAACCAGTCCTGCAGCCTTCACTTCTTCCGGTGTTGCGAAACGTGGTTCCGAGCCACCGAGCACGTTACGCAGCTTTGTTTCGTTAACGTCGTAGTCGCCGCGAATCGTTACGACAACAATTTCGCCATCTACGCTGTAGAAAACGGCCTTGGCTGTCTTCGATTTCGAAACGCCTTCGGCTTTCGCCAACTCGTCGATCGTCTTGATGCCCGGAGTGGCGAATTCTTCCACTTCACCAAGCTCACCCTTCGGGAATTTTTTCTTGATGAACTCCGCCTTCTCGACGTTCGCGGCATAGTCGCTCTCGGTCGACATTAATATCGTGTCTTCACCGCTCTCGGTCAACAGCACGAACTCGTTCGAATCCTTACCACCAATTCCGCCCGAGTCGGCTTCTACCATCACTACTTCCAACCCACAGCGCCTGAATATGCGCTTGTAAGCAGCGACCATCGCCTGAAAGCTGCGATCCATACCCTCTTCATCAGCGTCAAACGAATAAGCGTCCTTCATTTCGAACTCACGCACACGCAGCAGGCCACCACGAGGACGCGTTTCGTCACGGAACTTAGTCTGAATCTGGTAGATCGTAAACGGTAGGTCGCGGTAGCTCGTCACGCCAGCACGCGCCATTGCAGTCGCAGTTTCCTCGTGCGTGGGCGCAATGACCATGTCACGCTCGCGACGATCTTCGAAAGTAGCCAGCGGTGGCACAAACGTTTCTGCCCTGCCCGACTCTTCCCAGAGACTCCGAGGCTGAACCACGGGCATGTTGATTTCTTGCCCACCCACTCGATCCATCTCTTCTCGAATAATGTTGCGGATCTTGGTGATCGATCGGTTGCCTAGCGGCTGAAAGCTAAATATCCCGGTTGCGATCTGCTGGATGAATCCAGCCCGGATCAGCAACTGATGGCTGATGTTTTCAGCGTCACCAGGAGCTTGGCGAAGGGTTTTTCCAAATAGTTGGGAGCTTCTCATTGATGATTCGTTTACCGTTCATGTTGTTCGCCGAGTCCGTCACCCAGGCGAGATTATGTTTCGACAGTGAATGCCGCCGAAATAACGAAAACCAGACTACAACGCATATCGCTGCATGTAACGCCACACTCGTCCCACTTATTAGTTATCGCTAAAACAACTTCTACCACCCACCAGCTGAAGCCTCATCACCCCATCCCAGTCAACTTATTACGATCTCTCAGAAAAGGTCGCTAGCGACACTCTCAGCGAATTCATAGCTACCTATAACCATTTTGTAATGCTGCACATCAATAATTAGCTCGTAGACAGACAGTCCCCAAAAAATTGATATCGGGGGGCATGACATGGAGGCTGTTACATGGCAGTGAAAAAGTTCATATCGGGTGCAGTAGCAGGCTCTGCTGCCGCAGCAATTTTGCTTAGTTCGCGAAAATCCAGCTGACACTGGTACTCCTCCAAAGCAAAGGTCCGGGCACAACACATGGGTTTTTGCTTTTAAGACGTTTTGGCTCCGGTACAGCTTCTGACACATCAAAGAAACCGGTAATTTTGATCCATATCATCCTGAGCCCTGTCGAAGGGTCGACAAAGTCGCAATCAGTGGTCAATACGAAACAACTGCCGAACCATCCCCGCCCACCAATTCGACGTGTTCAGGACAGGCAGGAGTCGGAATATCAAGCCCGGCGCCCCTAAATTGCGTGCCATCCTCTACTGCATTCTAGAACAAATGTTCTATTATGGGTCTCTCAGACGGTATTTGGCTCTCGGAAATCACCAGAAAGTCAGACCGGCTGAAATAACAGATGAGCTTGTTTCGTCTCACCTACAGCGTCCATTTCAAGCTGGCGTTGATTGATTTTTTCGGCACTCACCCAACATCACACAACACGCCATCTATGAGACGACCTCCCCCACAAGTCAAAGCACTAACTTCGCCAGCAAGCCAACCGCGAACAACACCCCAACGCACTATCGTCCAGAAGCCACGTCCATCGACTCAATCAACCACTCACAACCTCTCAGGAAACGTGGCCTCGCCACCTAAGGCACTTGCGTGCTTGCGGATTCCGAACTTTCCGTGGCAGGTCGAAATCATGCGAAAGCCTGAGCTGCACGACCGCTCGGCGATCGTTGCTGGCAAGACACTCAATCTGGCTGAAGAACTCACAAATATGCCGGGCGCGGGCTCAAAGGCTACAGCGAAAAACTCTCTTTCAACCCATGTAGTACTCGCAGCATCACCCGATCTAGCCGACGTCATGCCCGGCATACCACTCACGGAGGCGACATCACGTCACCGGGGCGTGCTCATCATCGAAGCCGACACCCCGCTCTACGCACTGGTGTTCGACGAAATCATCGAAAACCTTGAGCGTCTGGTTCCCGATATCGAAGCAACGGCTCCCGGACTCGCCTACGTTGGCATCTGGGGACTCGAAGCCCTCTACGGTAACGACGCACATGTAGTACGGCTGCTTGCCGGCGCAGTCGACAATTTCGACCTGCGTATCGGTGTTGGCGATAACAAATGGCTCGCCTACGCCGCCTCACTTTTGAGTCACTCGAACAGCGGACGAAAAGTAACCGGCGAGCCGGGACGTTTTCTTGATCACTTCCCGGTCGATTCCCTACCCGTGCCTTACTCACTCATTAAGCGGTTGCACGCCTTCGGACTAACAACGATGGGCCACATCGCCGATCTTCCCCGTGGTCCGATGGAAGCGCAATTCGGTCAGGCAGGCGGCACGGTATGGGATATGGCGAACGGCATCGACAATCGCCCACTAATGCCGAAACGGAGCGTGCTGGACGTATCGGAACACCTCGACTTCCCCGATCCCACGGTGAGCCTGACGACCATTGTTCTAGCCATCGAAAGCCTGTTGGGGCGCGCATACGGCCGCTCGCAGCTTTCACGACGTTTTGCTCGTCAGGCCAATATCCACTCGCAGGTATTTCAGCACGCCCCATGGACCATGCGCGTGGCGTTCAAGGATCCTGCTAGCAACAAAAATCAGGCTCTGTTCGCGATCAAATCGAAGCTCGATATGGCTGAAATTCCGGGACCGCTTGAGGACATGCGTCTAACGCTTTCGGGTATCACCGGCGAGGTGGGCAGGCAGGAATCAATGTGGAAAGAGGTGAAACGTGACGACGATCTGCGAGAAACGATCAGCCAGCTTCGATCTCGACTCAGGATTGCGCCGCCCGTTTATCAGGTGCGGGAACTCGAACCATGGTCAAGAATCCCCGAACGCCGCTACGCACTCGTCCAAATGAGCGGCGGCGGTGCCGGCGCTGAAGAGACAACGAAGGTCGGCTAAGTACAAGTTCTCCTTTCCTTAATAGAAAGGAGTTAGAGGAAAGGTGAAATGCGACGCGGAGCCCAAGTTATTCAATGACGCCCCCTAACGAATAATCATGACCAGCACCAGCAAAATCCATTCCGGCGGAATCAAACCGCTAAACGCACCTCGAGAAGTCCACGTCCGAACCGATGCAGTGGGCAACCCAACAGCGGTTCAGGTCCCACCAGCCATAGACTCGCCACGCGCTCGCCGAAACCGCCGCAACAACCCACAGCCAGCAGCGCACACCAGTCCTCCCTCCCTCCGAGAGAGGGAGCTAGAGGGCGACCCCAATCGCCTCACACTCACAACGACAAACGGCGCACGTACAGCTCGCACCCACCTCAAAAACGTGCCGTCGGCACCACTCGTCTCCGATGGCAATTGGGTGAAGGTTATTGAGATAGAAAACCTGTGGAAGGTGAACGACGAGTGGTGGCACGGTCCTGAAGAGGAAATAGCCCGGCTCTACTATGTGCTACGACTCGAAAGTGGCCAACAGCTAACCGTGTACCTCGATCTAGTCGCCAACAGTTGGCACCGGCAGGCAGGCTAGGCGCACTCACCCACCTATCTACTAGGTCAAAGCCTTTTCCTAATGAGGTTGAATCTTCTTGTACGTCTTAGCAACGCTGCCGACAGTAGTATCGAACAATTCTATGCCACTAGAACGAGCCAGAGCAGCGCCCTCATCAAGAAGTTGCTGATAGGCGTTCGACTCGATATCGAAGGCACGATCTTTCCGTCGACGCAGAATCCGATCAACCGTCACCTCACTAAAAATCAGTGAAAAAATTCTCAGAAATAGAAAAACCCTTGCCCGCCAAAGAAGTAATCGGATCTCCTGGCCAGCATGCCGATTCCTCTGCGAGTTCGGATTCTGTCAATATCACTCCCCGGAACATAGAAGAGACCACCGACCCGCGTTACGAAACGAAATCTCGCCGCAGGCAATCCGTTCCAAAATCGCGAGAACCCTTGGCAGCCGATAGAAGCGACAACCCGGCGAACGCAGGCCGGGTTAGTGGCAGGCGCGAAATCACTGGCATCCTCAACGATGAACAGGCGGAGTATTTGCAAGGGGCAAACGAACCCAATACCCAGCGGCTCGATGCCATCGACTCAACCACCTCCACCCCCACTGCAGAAAATATGGCAAGCCACTATGCGGAATTGCATGCGCATAGCAACTACTCGTTTCAGGAAGGAGCCTCTGAAGCCTGGGACCTGCTGCTCACAGCCAAACAACTAGGACTTCATGCCCTCGCCATCACCGACCACGACAACGTCAGCGGCGTCATGGAATTTGCGCAAGCAGGCAAAGAGCTCGGCATCAAGCCAGTCATTGGCATCGAATTAACCCTCACACGCGGACTCAGCGAACCGCACGGCACACAATACGAACCCGACGAACGCCCCCACATAACTCTCCTCGCCGAAACTGCCGCCGGCTACCGGAATATTTCTTTACTGACCACCCGGGCGCACGTCGACGCCGAAGAGCGCAACGACCCGCACCTCGACCCCACTCTTCTCGCCGATCACGCCGAAGGAGTCATCTGCTTATCAGGTTGCCGACGAGGCGAAATTTCAAAGTTAGTGGCTACAGGCGACATCGACTCAACTCAACGCGCCACCCAAAAATATGCCGAGGTATTCGGTAAGGAAAACTTCTTCCTCGAACTACAGCAAAACCTCGTCATGGGCGACGTGCAACGCAACCGTCACATGGCAGCAATCGCCAAAGAAGTGGAAGTGGGCATCGTCGCCACGAACAACGCTCATTACCACGTTCGTGACCGACACCGACTCAACGACGCACTCGTTGCGATCAAGCACAACAAATCGCTCGAAGCCAGTCACCGAGAACGCCGCCCTAACGACCAGTTCTTTCTGAAATCGCCCGACGAAATGAATGCGCTATTTAGCGAACACCCCGAGGCGATTGCAAACACCGTCAAAATCGCCGACCGGTGCGAATTCGATCTCAATTCCGGCGCTATCTACGACTTTCCCTCTTACGATTTCCTACCGCCGGGTTACACCGAATCGACGTATCTGCGGAAGATCTGCGAGGAGGCTGCCGTGCGTCGATATGGCAGCGTAACGCCCAAAGTAACGGCACGACTCGACAAGGAATTCGATCTGCTGGAAAAGCACGGTCTTGTTGGTTTTCTGCTGCAGTATTACGACATCATCAGAACTGCTCGCGAAGTGCAGGAAGACCTCGGACTTGTTGAACCCGGACTACCAATCGAAGAAAACCCGCCGGGTCGCGGGCGCGGTTCGTCGGTAGCGCTGCTGATCGGCTATCTCACGGGCCTATCGCACATCGATCCGCTCAAATTCGGACTACGGCTCGATCGCTTTCTCCCAGAAACTGCCGACGGTGAAAAGCTCGCCCCGCCCGATATCGATCTCGACTTCCCACGAGAAATCCGTGCCGAATTAATCCTACGAATCCACGAACGCTGGGGTTACGAGCGCGCCGTGCTCACAGGGATGATCTCGACCTATCGAATCCGTGGTGCAGTGCGTGATCTAGGTAAGGCGTTGGGCATTGCTGAAGACGATTTGGGGCGACTCAACAAACGGCTTGACGGGCACAGTTCGATTCCTGCCTTAGCCAAAGAAATGGCAGAGCTTCCCGAGTTTCGAGATAGAGTCGACGCCCCCGTGTGGCAGATGCTCATCGAATTGTCGCAACAACTAAACCACTTCCCAAAATACCTGGCGCAACACCCCAGCGGGATGATTCTTTCAGCACGACCACTCTCCGAAACAGTGCCTCTTCAGCGCAGTGCCATCGATGGTCGATACATCTGCCAGTGGGACAAAAACGCCGCCGAAGACGCCGGTTTTGTGAAGATCGACTTCCTCGCCCTCGGCGCATTATCGCAACTCAGTGAAGCCCTCGAATTGATAAGAAAACAAACCGAGGAACGAGTAGACATCTCTCGCATCGATTTCGAAGACCACGCCGTCTACACCGACATCCACAACGCCGACACCATCGGGGTGTTCCAGATCGAATCGGCAGCGCAAATGCAGACCGTCACCCGCCTGCGACCCCGCAACTTGACCGAGATGGCATGGGAGGTCGGAGCAGTCCGACCCGGCGTTAGAGTGAACGATGGTGTGACTCTGCTTATAAGGCGCCACATGGGCAAAGACCTCGACTGGCAATACGATCATCCGCTAGAAGAAGCCGCTCTTGGGCGAACCTACGGCGTGCCGCTCTATCAGGACCAGCTCGGCGAACTGGCGATGTACGTCGGCGGTATGAGCGCCATCGAGGGCGATCAGATGCGGCGAGCGTTCACCCGCAGAAACAACGAGCGGCACATCGCCCACTGGAAAGAAAAGTTCATCACGGGTGCGCTTACGAAAGGCGTTCCGCTCGATGCCGCCGAAAAGGTGTTCGGCAAGTTCCACGGCATGTATCAATTTCCTGAAGCTCATGCCTTTGCCTTCGGTGTAACTGCCTACCAGATGTCGTGGCTCAAACACTACTGGCCGCTCGAGTTTTTCGTCGGACTGTTCAACAACCAGCCGCTGGGTTTCTACAATCTGGAAACTCTGAAAGAAGACGCTGTCCGGCACGGCGTTAAGGTGCTCGAACCCGACGTGAATCTAAGCGGTGAGAAGGCGGTTATCGAGGATGGTGCGCTGCGGATGGGGTTCACCCACGTGGCCAAGTTGAATACTGCGACAGCCGTACCTATTCTCGAGGAACGAGCGGCAGGTGGCGAGTTCGTTTCGCTGGCGAATTTCATGTCGAGAACCGGGGTGCAGCAGGAAGTGCTCGATCTCCTCTCGGCGGCAGGTGCGCTCGATCGCTTCGACGAGATCGCCGACCGTGACCCACCAACGATCGCTGATCGCCGACATCTACGCTGGGAGTCGGGCCTGCGCTATCGACCCCACGGCGAGAAGAAAGACGGCACGCGTCAGTTGACGTTCGAAATGCCGGTCGAGCAGGATTTGGTGGCATTGCCCGCAGAATCGGATTGGGATCGAATGATCGGCGAATACTCGGCGACAGGCGTCTATCCGCAGAGTCACCTGATGGCGAAACTCAGACCGCATCTACCTTCAACGGTCATACGCAGTGAGGAGGTACGAAACTACGCCAACGGCAATCGAATCTCGGTGGCGGGTCTTGTCATAAGACGCCAGAAGCCGAACGGTAAGACGGTCTTCATCACCCTCGAAGACGAGTTCGGCCACTCACCGTTAATCATCTGGCCGAGCATCTATCAGCGTCTGAAACTCGTGATCAAAGAATCACTACTCCTCGCCACCGGTACAGTTTCCCGCCGCGAAGGAACAATGAACATCGTCGTCGAAACAATCACACCCATCGAGGAATCAATCCCCGAATTCCATTCGAAGGACTGGGGCTAGGTGGAGGCCACCCAGGCTCACACGCTCTAGGCGCTCTTCACGTTCCTGGTTGCTACAACATCGCAGCCGGTGCCGAGCACATCGGAAATCAGAACATCACCGACCTTGATCGGAGCCTGCACCCGAACGCCGATAATCTCGTCCATAACTTCTAGTATTTGAGCTTTCGGAATCGGCGGATTCGTTCGAACACTCACCAGTGGCCAGTCACCCCCGTTAACGGGCATCGATGTGGTCACCGTTCGGCGGGGATCAAACAATTCTGAAGCCACGTAGTCGTTCGCCAACTTACAGAGATGGTTCTTGATGCCGGTAACGCCATCTTCCTTGGTCCACTCAACATCTACCGGGCAACTGACCGGGCAGACGATACAAACAATTGTGGAATTCAATCTTCAATCTCCGCTGTAATCTCATTATCGATGACGTTCTTAAAACGTCCTTTGGCGACTCTGACTCGAATCATTCCAGCCGGCTCCATGTGCGGCATTTTGAGACGCCGCAGCACCTCGCCACCGCTCTTGAACACCACCGATTTGTCGTGTTCTTCCTTCCACGGCCGCATTGTGAAGTCGACAGCATCTTCTCCACTGATAGTAGTTGGAAGGACGTACCGTAGACCGTTTCCGGCACTCATGTTGATCTTAGCATCAGGAAGTTGGCCAGTCATCGCCCACTGTGCGGCGGCCACACCAGCCTTCTCGGATTCGAGAGTGGCGTAGTCGACTACGTCGTGGACCTGAAGCACGTTTCCGCACGAGAATATTCCCGGAATGGAAGTTCGGAACGAATCGTCAACCACTGCACCGTTTGTCGCCCGGTGCATATCAACACCCACACCAACAGCAAGCTCCGTCTCAGGAATAAGTCCAACCGAGAGCAATAGCGTGTCGCACTCAACGAACCGTCGTGTGCCCTTCACCTCACCCATCTTCGGACCAACTTCAGCGAGTGTGACACCCGTGAGCCGCTCCTTGCCATGAATCTCAGAAACAGTCGTGTTGAGATAGAGAGGAATGTCGTAATCTTCCAAACACCGAACGAGGTTTCCAGCGATACCGCTCGGCTGAGGAAGAATCTCAGCCACACAGACCACTTCTGCCCCTTCGAGAGTCAGACGTCGAGCCATAATCAACCCGATATCACCGGAACCGAGGATGACGACCTTTTTGCCGACAGCCAGGTTCCGAACGTTCATATAGTTCTGGACTGATCCCGCGGTGTAGACACCAGCGGGCCGCGTACCAGCAGTTCCAATCGCGCCACGCGTGCGTTCACGACAACCAGTGGCAATAATCACCGCACCGGCCTGAATCGTCTGCACACCGCCTTTGTTCCGAACGGTGATGACACGCTCGTCGGTAAGATCAGTGACGATTGTGTTCAACCAGGTTTCGACGTTTCGTTCGTTTACTCGATCTTCGTAGATCGCTGCGTATTCCGGACCCGTCAATGCTTCCTTGAATACTTTTGTGCCGAAGCCGTCATGAACCTGCTGGTTCAAAATGCCGCCGACCTTGTCATCACGCTCGAGCAGAAGCACGCTATTAGCGCCGGCACCTTTGGCTTCGGCTGCAGCGGCCAGTCCTGCAGGACCACCGCCAATTACTGCCACATCAACTATCTTCGGACTGGCCATTACTTCGCACCCATTTTCTGGCTAGCCCGTCTCGTTTTGGCTTGCGCTCGCAAGTCCTCAGTTGTCCCGAGGAACAACCATGAGTCGCCACCGTTGAGGGTAATCGATTCAGGTGACTTGCCACTTTCAATAAGTAGATCAACGATTCTAGGACCACAAAATCCACCCTGACACCGACCCATGGTTGCCCGTGAGCGGTACTTGATGGCGTTGAGTGATGTGGCATCGAGTTCGTTGTTGATAGCGTCGACGATCTCAGTCTTGGTGACCATCTCACATCGGCAAACAATCTCACCGTAATCCGGATCTTCCGCAATCATGGTGTCGATTTTGGACAGCGTATCCTCACGAGTTCGGTGTACCGCCGACCACGTCTCCTGGAAGCCGGAGTTCGCTGACGCGGGAATACGTTTTCGCACCCATTCAGAAACATGTTCGGCGATTGCCGGGGCTGCCGTCAGACCAGGCGATTCGATACCGACCAGTTGCATAACGCCAGGTGCTTCCTCGACTTCTTCAACAACAAAGTCGCCGAATCCGCCTTCTTTTGCGGTTACAAGCTTGGGTCGCATACCGGAATAGGCGGTAATCACATCGCGAGGTGTCAATTCGGGTAAGAACTCACTGGCTTCATTCAAAAGCTGGCGGCGAATCTTAGCGGTAGTGCGCACGTCATCACCGTCATTGGTGTAATCGGCCGACGGTCCGAGAAGAATGTTGCCGTCGGTTGTCGGTGTGATGTGAATGCCGAGTCCTGCTCCACCCTTCGGTGGAACCGGGTAAACCATGCTGTTGATCAATCCACCAACACGTTTATCGAGAATTACGTACTCACCGCGGCATGGCCACACTCGCCACCGGTGCACCCCAACCATGCGAGCGATCTTGTCGGAACCGAGCCCAGCAGAGTTAACGATCAATCCCGCACTGATCGTCTCGTTCGGTGTTTCGATTTCGAAGGCACCTTGGGTGCCATTGATTTCCGTGACTGGAGAGTTGAGCTTAATGTCAACACCACCAGCGGCGGCCGACTCAGCAAGTGCGATAGTCAACGAATAGGGACAGGCGATCGCGGCGGTAGGCACATTCAACGCGCTGGCGCCTTCGATGTTTGGTTCCATCTTCTTGAGTGTCGCGCGGTCAATAATTTCAAGATCAGGAACTTCGTTCGCCTCGCCCTTGGCTTTCAGGACATCCAAATCAGGAATCTCAGTCTCACCAAGCGCAACGATAACCTTGCCGACACGCTTGAACGGAACGTCAAGATCGGCACAGTACTTTTCGAACATTCGAGCACCGGCGACATTGAACTTCGCCTTTACCGAGCCGAACGGAACGTTGATACCGGTGTGAACAACACCACTGTTTTTACCGCTGGTCCCACGCGAAACATCGGCGGCACGCTCCAGGACAGTAACTCTAAGATCGTAGCGGCTTAGTTCACGAGCGATTGCGCTTCCGACAACGCCACCACCGATGATTGCTACATCGTATTTCTCAGACATTGAGTCTCCATGATTCGGCTATCTGCGTGCCGGGTTAGCGCAACCAACATCAGTTGACCGCACGAGCAGGAATGCTACGGAACAGCCCTACTCACCGCAATAAGCCCCCTTCACCGAATTAATAATTGACAGAGGCTCAACGACACGACTAACTATTGTGCTCCAGAAACCAGAAATGTGTGTGAAAATTCCACAAAGTTTGAAAATTCGAACAACCGCAATTACTGAGACTAGGCATCTGTCTCGAATCGCTGAGGCGAAATTGCCGGTATCGATGATTTCAACATTTATTTCCCGCGTATCCCAATCTGTCTCAACGAAAGTGGACACCCAAGGAATGCCGAGTACAATCCTGCCGAAGTAGGAACTGCCGATCAGACAATCGGCCTTATCAACGTTTACTCGGAGCACACCGCATGACTATCGACGTCGCAACCGGCATCGCACGAATTCTCAAGCAAGAAAACATCCCTTGGGTCTCCACATTCCCTGTCAGCAGAGTAAACAACTCGTTCGGACGCGAAGGATTGAAGCTCCTGATGATGCGGGATGACCGATACGCGGTGAGCGTTGCTGACTCTTATTCGAGAGTCAATAACGGCAACAAAATCGGCGTGTGTACATTCTCTGGAGGCATCAACGCTGCCGGTGAGCAGGTCGCATATTCGGGCATTGCGCAGGCGTACGAAGACGGTTCGCCCGTTCTCTGCATCGTCGATGCCGTGCCTGCCGGTTCGACCCAGAACACACGATTCGATCAAGACGCCAGTCTTCGAGGTGTGGCGAAATGGTACGGCTATATCGACAAGCCTGAACGCACACCCGAATTCCTGCGTCGAGCGTTCACCATGCTCCGATCAGGTCGACCCGGCCCCGTAGTTCTCGGCATACCAGATGCCGCAGCGACCTACGACGAAACCGTCGATCCATACCGTTCACCGAAAGGCTGGAGGTCGCTCCCCGATCCCGAAGATATCCATATCGCAGTCGACGAACTCAGCAGAGCGAAAAACCCGCTCTTATTCGTCGGCGAGGGCGTGCTCTACTCCAACGCGACAGACGAACTCAAGTCGTTCGCCGAAAAAGCGAACCTTCCTGTTGTCACCTCGTTAAAGGCAAAAGGTGCGTTCCCCGAGAACCACCCACTTTCCGTCGGTGTTCGTGGCGACCACGTCCTCAAATTCATGGACGATGCCGATGTCGTACTCGCTATCGGGGCCAGTATTTCTCCTGGTAGGTTCGGTCATGGAATTCCCGACGCAGTCAATAAAAAGATCATCCAGTGCAACATCGACGAGTTCGATGTCAACCGCATGTACCCGACCCACCACGCAGTGATCGGAGACGCTAAAGTAACGCTAACCTCACTCACGGCGGCAATAGACGGTAACTCAGGTCGGGCTGACGTCACACCAACAGTCAAGTCGATCAAAGACGAGGCGATGGCGCAGTATCGCGAGGTTATGGAATCGGATACCAAGCCAATCAATCCGTACCGTGTTTACGGCGACCTCATGAAAGTTCTCGACCGCAATAACTCGTTTGTCACGCACGAGTCAGGGAACACACGCGACCAACTCAGCACCGCCTACGAAACGCTTATTCCTCGGGGCTTTCTCGGTTGGGGCAACGTATCGTCGCTCGGCTACAGCTTCCCGGCTGTGGTTGGCGCCAAGCTTGCCCATCCCGATCGCCAGTGTGTTGCTGTTATTGGCGACGCAGCACTGAGTTATATGCTGGGCAATCTCGAAGTGTTAACTCGGCTGGAACTCGGCATCACGATCGTCCACATCAACAACGGGGGATTCTCGGGATACGGACCAGGATTCTGGGGCGAAGGACACGACCCCTACACGTTCGATGTCTCCGGCTCTGACGTAATCAACATGACTGCAGCGATCGAAAACATCGGGTGGCAGACCGAACGGGTCACTGAGCCCGGCGAAATCTCAGCAGCTCTCGAACGAGCCTTCGCAGCCAACCGGTCCAACAAACCAGCCTACATAGAAGTCATCGCCAGCCAGTACCCCGTCTACGGCGACTGGGCCGGGTAGCCAACTACTTTGTCCCTGAAAGATCAAGAAGAGCGGGTTGACGAATCAACCCGCTCTTCTGTTCGGTCGACACACTCAGCGTCAAAAATATGTCATCCTGAACCTCGTTGAACGGTCGACAAAGTCACCACTCTCGCCAACAACCTTCACCACCCAAAACGCAGGAAACCTGCCCACAGGTATATATTTCCAAGGGTGATTTGAACTTGATCATCCTTCCACATATTGGAAATCACATCAGGTGCCACGCACAAACAGCGGAATATCCGACCTCACACCCGACCTCGACATTCAGGGACTCGTCCTCGATGTCGACCAGTTCGCGTCCCACGACGGCCCCGGCATCAGAACCGCCGTATTCCTGAAAGGCTGTCCGCTCTCGTGTGTCTGGTGTCATTCTCCCGAATCCCAGAGCGTCCATCCCGAGCTGCTCTACCAGAGCGAACGATGCAACGGCTGCGGACTCTGCCCGGCAACCTGCCCCGAACAGGCACTCATCCTGACCACGGCCGAAAGTACACCTGGCAAAGAAACCGTCGACGGAATTTCTCAAATAGCAGTGCTCGATCGTGACGCCTGCACCGCCTGCGGCAAGTGCGTCGAAGTCTGTTATCCCGGAGCGCTCCGCATCGGTGGTGCTCCAACCACAGTCGGTGAAATACTGCGTCAGATAGAAGCCGATGCGCCGTTCTTCACCAGTTCCGGCGGTGGAGTAACTCTCAGCGGAGGCGAACCGGCACGACAGGCCGAGTTCTCGTACAACTTCTTGCTTGCATGCCAGAAATCCGGCGTCCACACCGCGATGGAAACAACCGGCTACGCCCGTACTGAAGTCATGCAACATCTCGCGAGTGTCACCGACCTTCTGCTGTTCGATGTGAAATTCGTAAACTCCGCTGACCACCGAAAATTCGCTGGAGTCCCCAACGAGCTCATCATCCACAATTTGAAAACGCTCGCGAACGAAGGTCACACCATTCAGGTTCGAGTCCCCTGCATTCCCGGAATCAACGACTCAGTGAACCAAATCAGGGAAACGACTGAGCTTGTCTCGGAAATCGGACTCAAACGAATATCACTCCTCCCTTACAACAGCGCAGCCGGTGCCAAATACGAATGGATCGGCACTCCATTCGAACTCATTGGTAGTGAGACTCAGAACGATAACGACATGCAAACCCTCGCCGATATTTGCAGCACAGCAGGTCTTGAAGTTGAGATTGGTGGCTGATGCCGTTGTGAGGCGGTCCGACCTGCACTACTCGTAAGAAACGAGTAAAGTAGCCTGCCAAACACGCCCCTCCATAAAGAACGGCTACCGTAGCGAATTTGATCGACCAAACGGAAAAGAAACCGGGGCTGGTGGAGAATATTCATGACGATCCGCACCAGATCCAAAGAGACACTCACCTCTCCAACACTCTCTGACGACAACCTCACCGCACTCGCACCGAGAGTCCATCGTCTACAAGAGGTGTTGCAGCAGCGGATGACTCAGCCCCAAATGACCTGGGGCGGTGATCTCTCAATTCTCGATGAACCCGGTGCAGCCGACGCACCAATCGTGGTTCGTCACGCTATGTCGTTCGCACGAACAATGCGCGAAATGCCAATCGCCATCGAAGCCGATGATCTGATCGTCGGAAACTCTCTGCTTGATGGCGTTGTCCTGCGCACCCGCATGCCCGGTTTTGGTCTACCCCGCGAGCATCAAGATGTTGCCAACAACGACACTAAAATCGCAACTCAAATGGGGCACAAAACCCCGTACTACTATGACCTGATGAACGATGGCTTGGCGGTAACTCTAGCGAACATCGACGCAGGATTGGCCGATGTGGAAGTAATGCCACCTGACGCTGTCCGTGATGAAAAGATCGGCTTCTTCCTGGCGATGAAGATCGAATGCGAAGCGGTGATCATTCTCGCAAATCGATACGCAAATCTTGCCGAATCTCAGGCGGAATCAGAACCGGATCCCAGCCGCCGCAATGAGCTGCTCAGCATCGCCGATATCTGCCGACGCGTACCCGAACACGCACCCCGATCATTCCACGAAGCGGTACAGAGCTTCTGGTTCACGCACTACGCAATGTTTTCGACCGGTACCAACATCTCCTGTGGTCGAATCGATCAGTACCTCTATCCCGCCCTCCAGCGTGACCTCAACAACGATGCCATCACTCTCGAACAGGCGCAGGAACTGGTCGACTGCATGTGGCTGCGATTCAACGATCGAGCGCAGATCGACCGGGACAAATTCTTCCTGAAACCCGAAGATGTCGACAAGGGCGACATCCTCGAATCCCGCAAGGCCGGTGTCGTCGTTGATGCCGAACCGGGCAGGTGGGAAGCGGGTCATCGCCGACGCTTCAACTACGCCACCGATGCCGCAGATGCGATCAACCATTTCGGGCAAAACATCCTGCTCAGCGGGATCAAACCCGACGGCTCCGATGGCACAAACGAACTCACGTATCTCTGCCTGAACACCCAGGAGAAACTCGCCTACACAAGTCCCGTCGTCACTATCCGTGTCCACAGCAAATCACCAAAAGAGTTGATTCGTCGCACCGCCGAAGTTCTCAAAGCCGGAAGCGGCATGCCATACGTCAACAACGACGACGTGATCGTTCAGAGCTACAACGATCTCGGCGTTTCACTCGAAGACGCACGCGACTACGCCAACTCGAACTGCTGGGAGACGATGATCGAGGGTCGTTCCGATCAAGAACTCATCCGCGGCATGAACTTCCTGCTTTTCCTCGAACTTGCTCTGAATCAGGGTGAATCAAAAGTTCACGGAAAGATGGGACTCGACACCTTGGCTCCGGCGAAATTCGAGAGCTTTGAAGATCTGATGAACGCCTGGAAGACGCAGACCGATGAACAGCTCAAGCAAGGCATCGAGTACATCGGTAACGCCATCAAGAATGACACACTCGAACATAGCAATCACGGCAAGTATTGCTGGAATCCGCTGCTATCGGCGATGACTCTCGACTGCATCGCAAACAAACAAGACGTCATCCGCAACGGCGCCCGATACGTCATCTGGCACGTGATGGGTGAAGCCGTCGCAAACGCAGTCAACTCGATGTCGGCTATCAAGAAGATGGTCTTCGAAGATCGCACGCTTTCGATGGACGAACTCAAGCAGGCGCTCGATGCCGACTGGGGCGGTCACGATGTACTGCGCCAGCGGCTAATGGCACGCGCTCCTAAGTGGGCAAATAACGATCCATATGCCGATGCTATCGCTCGCGAAATGATGGACTTCTTTGTCGACCGCAGCCAGCACTACGCTGCTGCGTTCCCCGACGTCATCTTCCCTTGCTCGGTAGGAACTTTCTCGTGGTATTCGATGATCGGCAGAGAGGTTGGAGCCTCGGCCGACGGACGTCACGCTGGCGAGCCGGTAGCACCGAACTTCTCACCGGCACCAGGAACCGACGTATCGGGTCCAACATCTGCGATCAACTCCTACGTCAAGATGCGAGTAACCGATCTTGCCGCCGGCGCGCCGCTTGATTTGCGCTTCTCGTCAAGCGGGCTAAAAGGCGACACAGGTACCGCCCGTCTGGCAGGTTTGATAGAGGCTTTCGTTGCTATGAACGGCAATATGCTGACAGTCACTGTCACCGACGTAAATGAGCTAAAAGCAGCGATGGAAGAGCCCGAAAAATACCGCCACCTGCGAGTACGGATGGGCGGCTGGTCGGCCTACTTCGTCATGCTCGGCCGCGAACAGCAACTACTCCACATCGGCAAAGTCGAACACGGGCTAGTTTAGGACCGCTGCTTGCTTTCAAAAACCTTCTCCCAACGGGAGAAGGCTGGGATGAGGGGGAATCGCTAAACTGGCCTCAACGCCAACGTTCCACCCTCACCTAAATCCTCTCCCTGGGAGAGGACTTCTGTAAGCCCCCGGCAAACTCACCAGACCGCCCCATCATCCTGAACCTCGTCGAAGAGTCGACGAAATCGCAACGAACATCCAATCGGGAACATTTACCCGATTCAGCCAACGCCCCCGACCGGCCGTCTTCGAGTACTTCAGGATGACACTAACTAAACAACGCTAGCTGCCAACCGCTAAATCCGCGCTCTGCAAACCGTGCCAGTGGCACCTACTCGTCCTGACCGCGCTTCGCCCAGTTGGCGTTCTCGAACATATTCAAACCCGGATCTGCAATCACTCCAGCTGACGTGTAGTCAGGCGGATTCGCATTGATGAAATCCTCGTCTAACTCGATGCCCCAACCAGGTTTGTCAGGCACCGGAAAGTAGCCATCGACCACTTCCGGATAACCGGATCCAGCCTTCTTAACATGCGGATCGGCGAAGTCGTTGAAGTGCTCGAGAATCTTGGCGTTCCGTAGGGTTAGACACAGATGTAGTGCCGCCATCGTCGACACGATTCCGCCCACATTGTGCGGCGCCATCATGATCGAATATACCTCGGCCGTCGATGCGATCTTCTTCGCCTCGAGAATTCCACCCGACTGCGTAATGTCGGTTTGCAGAACATCAACAGTCTGCGCACCCCAAACCTCTCGGAACTCGGGCGCACCATACAACCGCTCACCAGTGGCGATCGGCAACGACGTGTGCTGCCTCACCGACTGCAACGCTGGAACGTCGCCCGGTCGCACCGGTTCTTCGATCCAGCCGATGTTGTACTTCTCGATATGGCTCGCAATCTCACGTGCCTGAACAGGCGCAAAACGACCGTGCATTTCGATCATGATCTGTGCCCGTGTTCCGGCAACGCCCGCTACAGCTTCAATCAAATCCAGCGATCTGAAGAACTCCGCTCGCTCAAGCTCCATGTCGCCATTACCAAACGGATCGAACTTCATCCCACGGTAGCCACGATCAATCACCTTGCGAGCCGCCTCGGCAAACGCCTCCGGTGATCGTTCAACCGTGTACCACCCGTTCGCGTAAGCAGGAATCTTCTCTTTGACCTGCCCGCCAAGAAGTTTGTAAACCGGTTGACCTGTCTTCTTGCCGATGATGTCCCAGAAAGCCAACTCGACCAGCGCGAGTCCGGTGTATACCACCTCGCCCGGCTTGCCAAAATCAAGCAATGTCATCCGACGATAGAGGGCCTCGATATCGAACGGATCGTGACCGATGAAGTGTCGCTGCGAATCTTTCAAGTACTCGATAACCGTGTGGGTTTTGCCGAGTACTCGTGCTTCACCGATACCGATGATTCCCTCGTCAGTTTCGACAATGCAATACGTCAGATTTCGCCAGGGCGTACCCAGCACCATTGTTCGGAATCCAGTGGTCTTCATGCTTCTCTCGTTGAGGGACGCTCGCCTGAACGCGACCATCTCGCTAGTGAAATTCAACCGCCCCATTCTATGGGCAAAACACGCGCCAAGTTGGATTCGCCAACTGCTGCTGGTAAACGATATAGCGAGTAGATCCACTCAACATCCCTATTCATATAGAACAGTCGTCTATTGTCATGGTGAACTTGATTCAGTATCGCCCAGACACAACACTTGATTCTCGACTCAGCAAATTCCTTGGTGCCTGAACTTCGATCGATTGATCGTGATGCTGAATCAAGTTCATCGTGACAGCGTGCGTATGCGTCCGATCTGCTTCAATCATCCCGATCCGTCGATAAGATACTGAGCATTCTCTCGGGGTCGATCATGTTCGAAATACGCATCCTCACCTGGCAGCCACACATCCGCCCACTTCGACCGCATGTGCTCACCGTCCCGAGTAACGCCACGCTCAAGCCGCAATTCCCGTGGGCAATCGACCCACACAGATACCTGCCAGTATTCGCGTAGGTCGAGTCGTAACGCCGTTACACCTTCGATGATCGCAACACCCGCGGGTGGAATCTCGAACCACTCACCGCGCGTATCTGTCGACCAGTCGTATCGTTGGTGTTTCGAGGTAATTCCAGCAATTAGCGGCTTCAGCGCTCGTTCAGCGAATGTGCTCAACTGCCAGTTCGAATCGTCGTTCCAGTCCGCAAAATCGTCAAGATGAACCACGGTCGAATTATCCAATGCTTCAGCAAGGTACTTCGCTAGCGTCGATTTACCCGAACCACCGCCGCCATCGATCCCGACCAGAACGGTCGAACCAGGTCGTTTGTTAACCGCGGCACGAACTGCATCGAGAATCTCAGTGAGTGACGAATATTGGCGAGGTGTTTCTGACATGACCGTTACTTTATGTGCCCGCGGTCACCCATGCCATAGCCTCTCTGATAAGTTTCTGCCAGCAAATATCCAGTCGCACTTCCGGAGACCCCAATGCCGCTTCACCCACAGGTAAAAGAACTGTTGGATCGTCGCGATGCGCTCGGCTTTCCCGACAATCGAGATGTCACACCCGATGAAGCGAGAGCCAACGCCCGCGCCGGCAAAGCAGCAATTCCGTCAGTCCAGGAACCAGTCGGAGAAATTACCGAACAAACAGTTCCAGGACCTGCCGGCAATATCCCGATTCGCATATATCAACCCACCACCGATGGGCCTCACTCGCTAATCATGCTGTTCCACGGCGGCGGCTGGGTTATCGGCGATCTCAACACCGAAGACTCGATGTCACGTGGCCTCGTAAATCGGGTGAATGCTGTACTGGTCTCGGTCGACTACCGAATGGCTCCCGAAGTGCGATTCCCCGGTGCTCCAGAAGACTGCTACGCTGCCACCGTTTGGGCTGTGGAACATGCGGATGAATTGGGAGTCGACGCCACAAAGCTGGCTGTTGTTGGAACTTCGGCCGGAGGCAATCTCTCCGCCGCTGTCGCACAAATGGCCCGCGACCGTAGAGGTCCACAAATCAAACATCAGGTCCTCTTCTGCCCGGTGATCGATCGCAAGTTCGATCGCCCTTCCTGCATCTCGAACGCTGAAGGCTACGGGCTCACGACGGAAGGAATGATCTGGTTCTGGGACCAGTACATCGGGGCTGACGGCGACGGGCACGATCCTTACGCATCTGTGATTCGAGCCGAAAATCTCTCCGGACTCGCCGACGCCACGGTGATCGCCGCCGAATACGATCCTCTTCTAGACGAAGCAGCCGAGTACGCGGCGGCACTGAAAGCCACCGGTAACGACGTCACCTACACGGAATACAAAGGAATGACTCACGGCTTCAACGGATCGTTCGGTCTGATCGACGATGCTGTAAAAGCCTGCGATGAAGCCTCGAATAGAATCTTGGCGTCGTTCGCAAAGTAGCGGTCAATGATCACGAAACTAGCGGTCCTCTCTACCTTACAAGGGAGAGGGCCATGGCGTGGGTCAAATCACCAACCAGCAAGATCGTCACATCGCAGAAACAACTCTCAACAGCCGATCCACGACCTACCCCGAATCATCACCACGAATCGCGTCAATCAATTCATAGCAAGTACCAAGCGACTGCTCGGGATCATCACCCTGACATAACAAAACCATGTTCCCAAAAATCACGAAGTCGGCGTAGTTTGGCCCCCGTTGACCACTCCACGCCGCAAGGTCCGCAGTCCCACCGCTACGCATTCGCTGACGGTCTTTGTAGCCCTCGGACCACATAGTGGTTTCTTCCTCAATATCACCATCTTCGCCAGAGACGTTTTCGGCAAATTCAGTGCCCAAAGAAACTGCGTCCGCATGGCTGGCGTAAAACCGCGCCTCGATATCCATTGGCCCCGATCCAGTTCGAATGAACCCGTACCAAGCATCTACTCCACCCGGCAGATCGGTCACATCGTAGTGTTTCGATGCCTTCATCCCGGCCACTCGGAGATCATCCACCATGAAGATCCGCGAATCGTCGACCACCCGTTCGGGTGGTGCCGTCGATTCGCTGCTTCCGCAGGCAGCGAATGCCCACAGAAATGCCAGCATGAGCGCGAGGAAAAAACGATCGCGAAATCGTTGTGTAAGGAATAGAGCGATCCGCAAGTACATGTCCAACTTCCTATCAACCAGAGCAGCAGAAGACCAGCGAGTTACTTGCTGCCCATGTTTCTAAGCTAAGTTTCCGCATAGTCGCCAGCATAAGGAAATTTGTAGCGCTTGCCCTGAAACGCCTGATACATCATGAACAGCCAGGCGATGATCGTCGCAAGCTGAACCACGACACCAAGGAGCCACCAACAAACGGAAGGTAACCAACAACGAACGAAGCGATCGCAAGCGGAACAACAATAACGATCGATTGCATTGAGTGGAATCGATCGAACCTGTTCTCTTTTTCGATAAGCAGGAACATGATTCCTGTCACCCAGCCAAGAATGTATGTAAGCAACCCCGCAACGTTCTGGGTCTTTCCAAGGCTGGTTTCTGCCTCGGTCTCGACCCGTCAGTTGCGGCTTCCTGATTTTCTTCGGAACGAGTCGGATCCTCTGCCATGCTTCGCCTCTGTCTTTGCATTCAGATGTTTGATCGCGCTAAAGATGTTCGGAAAGTGCACGGCCATGGGCATTTTATATACACCGACAACGATATCGTCAACGAAAGAAGGGGCGATGCGCATTTGCGTTATCGACCCTTCTTTCAGAACTCTGTTTCGGTAATTCGTTGCTAACCCTTGTATTCCGAAAACTACAACCATTGCTGAGTTTTGATGTCGAGCAACACACTCTTGCCCTTAACGAAGTTGACTTGGCGAGCCTTAGTCAAAGCTCCATCGATCTCGTTCGGATCGGTGATTTTGATATCGATTCCACCAAGATCTTGAGCAAGGCCAGCGTAGTCGTCGCCAATATTTCCAACGTTGTATTCGCCCATGGCCGTTGGCAACGATCGATTGAATCCTCCCATCGTTCCGTTGTTTAACAGAACAGTAGTGATCGGAGCGTCGATCCGATTCGAGGTCTCAAGATCAAGATCCGACATACCGAAGGCGGTGTCACCCTAAGAAATTCTGCATGACTTCTCAGGGTGACGCTAGCTTTGCATCGATCATCAAAGGAATCCCGTAACCAAGGTGGGTGCTCTTACCCCAGCCGATGTAGTTATGTGGAACCTTCGCCGTCCGTATAGAAGGGCATGATCTGGTCACGTGGGTGACCTGCATCGTGAGAAACGATAGTCGTCTCGTGATCAACCGCTTTGTTGATCTCGTTAACCAGACGGTAAGGGTTGATCGGATCCATGCCCGAATCGAACAGTTCCATCCAGTTGGCCATCCATTACATCTAACCTCAGCGACCGCTTCATGTGTCGATGAATCGGATTTGTGACCTTCTGCACCGATCCCTGCCTCGATCTCATCGACCAACATGTGGAGCCTCTTCACCGCGCCACCGACCAGTCCAACATCGGTTGCGTATCCCTTATCGATATCTTCAGAGTTCACGGTTGAGTGAATGAGGGTCTTGCCGGTAGAAATGTCGATTCCGAAGTTCGTCTTATTTAGGCGTGTGCCAATTACGAAGAGCACATCGCTCGCCTTCATTCACTCCCAAACTGCCTTCGGAGCTATCTTGTTAGCAGCACCAAGTGCACGTGGGTGCATTTGTCGATTGCCGATTTGCCAGGCATTGATGTAATTACCGGAATCTGGGTTAGCTCAACCAGTTCAGTTAACTTGGTAGAAGTCTGCGTGCAGAGCACGCCTTGCCCTATGTAGAAAACCGGTCGTTCGCTGCGAGAAGTGCCTTGATGGCGGCTCGAAAATCGCTTTTTCCGGTGCCGCAATGTACTTCTGTGACGACCAGAATTCGTCGAGGTTCGCTACCTCGTCGCCCATTACGTCACGCTGCATTTCGAGCGGTCCCGTACCGGGTCGGTCGTTCTTCATCATCGAGAGAGCCTAGCGCATTTGCGAAGGGAGGTCGCTGGGAAAGACCAAAAATGTAGCCTCACCCTTTACAAGGCCTAATTCGATTTCAGAGAACATTTCGAATCAGGGAAACACGCTGAATCGCGCACAAAATCTTCTAGGAATTGATCGCTCCCACCCGGATAGAGTCTGAACATCTGCCTCATAACCGACGGTGGTTGTGAACTTAAATAGAGACCACATCAGCCGTCAAAGCCCACCTAAAACGCCGGGGAGATCGATCGAAATGCCGGACCGCAACACACCGTTTATAGAAGGCTCTGTTGATACCGCGAACATCAAAGTTGTTGGTGTTGGTGGTGGCGGACAGAACGCCGTCAACCGCATGTACCGAGAACGGGTACCAGAAGTTGAATACATATCTGTTAACACCGATTCGCAAGCGTTGGACGCTACATCGGTTCCAGTACGACTTCGCGTCGGCGACCAGACCGCACGAGGTCTCGGCGTCGGTGGTGATCCCTCAAAAGGTCGACAGTGCCACGAAGAAGACCGTGACGAAATCAAAGAAGTACTCAAAGGGGCCGATCTCGTTTTCGTAGCTGCAGGTATGGGTGGTGGAACTGGCACAGGTGGCGCACCTGTCGTCGCTGAAATAGCCCAGGACCTCGGAGCACTCACTGTTGGTGTCGTAACCAAGCCATTCGCATTTGAAGGCGCTGTTCGTAAGAAGAAGGCTCTCGAAGGAATCGAGATGCTTCGCGACAAGGTCGATACCTTAATCGTTATCCCTAACGACCGACTACTCGCCATCTCCGATGAACAGCTGACAATGGACCGTGCGTTCAAATTGGCCGACGATGTTCTTCATCAGGGCATCCAGTCGATCGCAGAACTGATCCTCGTGCCTGGTGAAATCAACCTCGACTTTGCCGACGTGCGTGCAGTGATGGACCACGCCGGACCCGCATGGATGGCCATCGGCACGGGCTCTGGTGAAAACCGGGCTATTGAAGCTGCCGAGCAAGCCATCAACTCGCCACTCCTCGAAGTTGAAATCGCCGGATCAAAGGGCGTCATCTTCAACATCACAGGTGGCACCGATCTTACTTTGGACGAGGTTCAACGTGCGTCAGAGGTGATCGCTTCGACGGTTCACCCCGATGCCAACATCATCTTCGGTACGGTTACCGACTCGGAGATGGAAAACGAAGTAAAACTCACGATCATCGCCACTGGATTCCCGGTCGCTGGTGAAATTGAGGAAGAAGCCGAATCGATTGCTCGAAAGGCACTCGAAGATCCTGCATCAATGGCGATCCCGCCGTTCCTGCGACACCACCCAGCAGCGCGGGCACGTTACCGAAACGGTGGGATGTATCGAGACGCCGCCGAGGAAGCCGAACAGACCGAACGGGAAGAAGCTCTCGTAATGGCCGACGACTAGGTGCCTTGGGCACGCTTTCTACGACAAGTTCGTCGAACACAAAATCGACAAGCCAAGCCGTAAGTCACAATTTCAGGTGGCTATGTAGGGGCAGAATTCATTTCTGTCCCTACTGCTTTAATCTCTGCGCTCTATTCCTCTTCCTTTCCATCCAGCCGTATACATCGAACAAGAGCATCCGCCGCAAATCAGGTGATCGATTATCTACTGAGGAAGACCGTCAAGCGCACGATTCGCTAACGCACTTGGCCCGGCGTAGCGGGTATCGGCAACAACATTGAATGCGTCCGCAAGCTGGTTCATCGTCTTCACCGGAGCCGGTGCAACTCGATACCTGAACTTCTCAACTCGCTTAGAAATACGAAGAGCCAGCGGTCCTGATTTGGCGCGCTGAGCGGCGTTCTTGAGCGAAGCGCCCATCTCGACTACGCCGACCATCGTGCGTAACTCACACTCTGCTCCGCCTTTGATGTAGCACTGAAGAGTCTTCGCGATATTCGAAGCCGCCTCAATAAACAGCGGTTCATCGTCCTCGAACACGCACACAAGCCCCGGCTTATCGCCCAGCATCCACGTACCCTCTTCGGTCAGGGCGGAACCCTCTCCGTCCACAAGATCAGTGAACAGCGATTCCCATTTTCCAAGATGTGCAGATGTGAATGTCGGCATCAGATCTCCTTAAAACCCCACGGCCAGATATCTGCATTCTATTTGTGATCAGCCGAGTACGGAAATCTTCTGTCTGATATTTCCAAAAACTTCTTTGCAATCTCGTGCCGAGTCGGGTCGAATAGAATCTTGATAGCCACATCGAATTAATAAACATTTAACACATGATATTATCTACATGTATTATTATTCATGTATTCTTTTACATGTAATTCGTTTCACTGAACAAAATGATGACCGAACAGCAGGCAACATGGACGTTTCTCACGAATCACTCTCATGTGCTCTATGCAATCTCGAAGACCGCCGATATCAGGGTTCGCGAGATTTCGTCCCTCGTCGGAATCACTGAGAGAGCAGTTCTCAGGATTATCCAAGAATTGGCCGAAGCAGGATTCGTCGTTATTGAAAAAGTCGGAAGAGAAAACCGGTATTCGATTACGTCCGATGTTCCATTGCGCCACCCGTTTGAACAGCATCGCAAAGTGAGTGAGTTACTAGACATGCTTACCGAAGACGAACACGGAAATGGATCAAGAACCAACTAAATGCTTTATATGGCCGAATTAAAACACAGCCCCGAGACCTGCATCGCCGCCAGGGATCGATCGTCTTCAGAGATGGATGCAAAACAGCTCCGAGTGTTACGCGAGATTGCGGCAAAGCACGATGCAACGGTAGTCGATGGTTGGTCGTTCCCGGTTGGACACCAGCTCTGGTACGTGATCGATGCGCCAGAATCGCACGTTGTTGGAGACGTGTTTTTCGAGTCGGGTGCCTTCAGATGGAACACCATAACGATCAATCCAGTGATGAACCACGATTCATTCATCAGGAACGTGCTCAATCCAATCGTCGATGGAGATGATTCTGAGGAAACCGCAAACCACAAAATGACAGCACTCTCCTAGAACACGGTCTCCGGTTAACAGCATCACCGAGTGGCGCAGCAGGGATCAGTCAGCGAAAAGTGGCTATGCCACCTAGAACATCATCGGGCACCACGGTTGCCTCACCGTGGCAAACATGGCATCTGCCACAATGATCGATCCGACGGTGTTTTCTTCCACACGGCCTGCCCGTTCGAGATCGGCAAGCTTCGCACCACCCAGATAGATCGTCGCCAACGAAGCAGTCGGTAGCGTAATGTCGGCAACTTTCGTCGTCGGCACACATCGAGCACCATCGGGACCGCCAACGAGTTCGAAACGACCACCCCACTCCGGAATGAACGAATCCTCAACGTCGAACACAAGGCTGCCCTCGGTCAAATAAGTGCGCGTCGAAAGAGCTTCTGCAACATCCATCAACCGATACCAAACTCCGTCGTACGGCTTGCGTTCGAGCTGACGCTGGTCGGCTAGCATCCACGGCAAGCTATCGTCTGAAGGCGATCGCCAGGTGCTCAAAGTGTCGTAGAGATCAACGTTTAGTAGATGATTCCAGAGTGCAGCGTGTGAGGCAGTATTGCTATGAATCACCATGTCTGCATTTATTAGCCCATGGGACTTCTCACCAAACACGTGCAGTTCTTTAACGAGATACATGGCAAAGCCAAGTGCCTTGCCGTCCTCTTCATAAGAAACTAGCCACGGCTTGCCCCCCTCACCACGATCGCGGAGACCCAGTACCCAGCGATTCCAGTGAGCCTCATCCTTGCGCGGAATGCCAACGTGATTATTTACCGCAGCTTCCCACGCATCAGGCACCACCTTCAGCGCGTCATCGGTATCGACAAACCGAATCTTTCCTGGGATTTCTAGAACATCCCTGAGTGCGGCCTTTCGGGTGTCGATCTTGTACGCCTCGTGCTGAATCGCCATCCCGAATCCGTACCGACCGTAAATAATGCTCTCCGACGCCCACAACGAAGCGAGGGGCTGACCTTTGTCACGCTCCTGCCGCAGCAAACGTTTCATCATCCCATTCAGCAAGCCCTGCCGACGATGAGTCCCAGAAACTGTCACGGCTGTTACACCAGCGTTTTTGATGATCGCACCACCCGGAACTGCCGATTCGAACGGATGAGCACCCGTTGTCCCAACGATTTCATCTCCGTCGAAGGCACACATACTCATCTCGGGAGTCAGTGTTTGTCGATCGAGCCGGTACTTCTCCGCACTCGGCTCATAGTACCCACCAAACCCTCGCTCAATAACCACACCAAAGCGTCTGCGCTCAGCGGCGGTAATTTGTCGGTATTCGATAGTCATGGTTTGGTCGCTGAATCCTGAAGCCTAGAAGTAGTGCGGACACCACGGTGCGGAATCGGTCGAAAACATGCCATGAAGCTTTGCCAACGATCCGCTTGTAATCGCGTCGATACGACCCGCCTCTACGAGCGGTCCCGGCGTAACTCCGCCGAGATAAATCGCCGATAGATCTGCAGGAGTCATGACGATATCGGGTTTGTCAGTCGTCTTTTTCACTAAAGCTTGCGAATCGTCGATATCGAGCACGTATGTACCCGCAATTTCAGGTTGCACCTCAGATACCAGTCCGATCTTCAAGCGACCATCAGCGTTGTAGGTACGCGCTTCGAGTGCCTTCGGAATATCGAGCAGTCGAATCCACAAAGCGTCATGCATGCTGCGATTCAAACGACGTGGATCTGACAGCATCCACCAAAGCGGATCATCCAAAGGACGGTTGTGCGCCGTAATCTTGCCGACCAGCTCGAAGTTCAACAGAAAACGCCACATCGCAGCATGAGCCGTATCCGTCAGGGATATTTGCTCTATTACATCGAGCGTGACCATGTCTGGGCTTACGACTTTGCGATCCATCCGGTAGCTAACGTATCCGGTCTGCTCACCACCTTCTTCGCAGATGGCAAAGAACCGCGCGCTCAAACCGCCACGGACGCGTTCCTCATCAAACAGTTCGTAGCGCCACCGGCCCGAATTACGCTCAACCGTGCCGATAGTCTGCGTTCGCATCTGCTCGTAAATACCGGGCAGAATTCCCGCCGCTTCATCAGCATCGACAAAGTAGACATGTGCGTCCGACTCGTCATCATCAGATATCGGCGAATGCGTAAACGCACCGTAGCTGGGATCGATTTCCCAATCGTAAGAATTGATCGCCAGCCCGTAATCGAAACGACCGTAAAGATCCGACTGCGTTGCCCAGAGTCCGCTTATCTCGTCACCCCGCTCAATCGCTGTGTCGTGAATCTGCGCCATCATCGACGAAAAAACGCCCTGCCGACGATGAGTAACGGAGGTCGTCATATACGCAACACCCGTGAACGGAACCGTTGCACCACCGGGAACCGTCAGTGAGTATGAATCGGCACCACCGGTACCACCGATTCGCTCTGATTTTGTATCGACCGCTGCAATCAATCTTTCCAGTTCGATCCGATCTTTTCGCAGACGCGTAATGTCGTCCGGATGCACGTGAATGCCAAATCCGTGGCGAACGGCTTTGCACCATTCAACGAAATTGCTGTCTGTAACGGGTCGTAGTTCGATGGGCATCGGAATACAAATACGGGCATCTGATTTGCCCGAGGACGTATGCTACGTGCTACACACGCCCCGAGCTACCCGCGCAAGTAACAATAAAAAGGTACTTACTGAATGCCTGCCCTTCTCGAAAACAAAATCGTACTGGTCACCGGAGCCAGCTCCGGAATCGGCCGTGAAACCGCGAAGGTTATGGCGGCACACGGTGCGAAGATCGTTGCTGCAGCCCGACGTGAAAGCGAACTCGCCGAAACCGTTGAACAGATTAAATCGGCTGGTGGCACTGCGACACACGTCGTCACCGATGTATCAGTCGCCTCACAGGTAGAACGAGCGGTTCAACACGCGGTTTCAACTTTCGGCGGACTCAATGCCGCGTTCAACAACGCCGGAATTCTCGAACCAAGTTCTCACCTCCATGAGGTCAAAGACAACGATTTCGACAGCATCATCAACGTCAACCTCAAAGGCACGTTCATGAGCATGAAGTACGAGATCGCCCACATGCTCGAAAACGGCGGAGGGGCGATCGTCAACGATTCTTCCTACATGGGACTCCGAGGTGGGACAGGTCGACAGTCTGCTTACACAGCAAGCAAGCACGGCGTTATCGGTCTCATGCAAGCTGCAGCTCGAGACTACGCCCGCAAAGGCATTCGAGTAAACGCCATCTGCCCCGGCGTGATCGACACAACGATGATGCATGGTCTCGACCGTGGCGGCGATCCCGAAACACGCGCCAAGATGGAATCGTGGGTACCTATGAACCGCTACGGTGCGCCCGAAGAAGTCGGACAGGTCGTAGCTTTCCTATGCTCCGACGCCGCCAGCTACATCACCGGCCAGGCAATCCCCGTCGACGGCGGTGTAACTACCTAGTTACGCCTTCCTGTGTAGCCCGCTTCCGTTGTTATACTGAACTTGAAATTAACGCGTCCACTGTGCCTTGTATTCGGCTGGTCGGGCATCTGTGGGCTCAGGTTCTCGTACAGTTCCTTCTCGCCACGACTCAATCGGTATCCAATCGAGAAGCTCCTCGGCCTTAGTCACTGACAGCAGACTCTTGAAGCCCGGAAGCGGCTCGCGTATCTCCACACCAGGGTGAACCGCCTCGATAGCGTCCATCGTCGGAATTTCGAGCGTTGTGTCGGTGGCGTTGATGAAGAACGCCTCGTGACCGCCGAAGTCTTTTTCGATAGCCAGTCGACAAGCCCGTGCAGCGTCGTGTCGACCAACCCAGCTCCAGAATCCCATCGGATTACGGCCGCCCAAGTTGGTTTTGTCACCCAACTCAAGATGTGACTTGGCATGTTCTGGGTCCCACAGAGCATGGAATCGCATGTTTGCGATCTGAACCTCGCCGGGACGACGTCGAACAAACGCATCTCCCATCTGCTCGCCCAACCATTTCGACTGCGAGTACGCATCTTCAACTCGAGTCGGGTGATTCTCGTTAACCGGATAGTACTCCGGTGTGTAGAGCTTTTGTCCCCAACCAGCACCCACAGCATTAACCGAAGATGCCATACAAATACGACCGATGCCATGAACCTCGGCAGCTTCGAGCACGTTCCAGTTCGCCATCATGTTAATGCGAAACACCTTGTGCTCGGGGTCTTTGTTCGGAGCCGGAATGGCGGCCATGTGAATGACTGCATCGGCACCGGTAAGGGCGTTCAACATTTCACCATAGTCGGTTACATCAATGTCCCACCACTGTGCGGCATTGGAAGGTGAGCCGGGTCGTGGTGGCACCGAATCGGCGTTAGAAACTTCATATCCGTTCGCAGTCAGTTCAGCAATGATGTACTCGCCCGCCCTGCCCGATCCACCTGTAACGACTACCTTCTCTCCCATTCGTATCTCCTTGTTGGTCGCGACGTCTCAGGACGTCGACTGAAAAATTTATGCCACCCAGTATGAACTTGGATAGAAACCTCATGTGTCTTGCAAGGCGAAAACATTCAATTGTCACTCTGAATTTGATTCAGTATCTATACCTTGTGATACCTAATCACAATCCAGCCCACATCGCCGCGCATCCACCACCCTCCAGAGATTCTGAGTCAACTTCAGAATGACGGTATCGGGCGTTCAAGCGATCCGCGCGCACCCAACTGCTTTCAACCGAGTACCATCCCACCCATGACATCACTCAAAGGAAAAACCGCACTCGTAACCGGCGCCTCCAAGGGCATCGGTAAAGCTATCGCCCTTGCGTTTGGCGAAGCAGGCGCAAACGTTGTCGCTACGGGCAGAAATCAGGCCGAGATCTTCGAAGTTACGGCGACGATCAGTACGCGAGGCAGCAATGCCATCGGTGTGACTGCGGATTTAGGGATCGAATCCGACATCGCTGATCTCGCCAATTCCGCGGTAAAAGAATTTGGGGGAGTCGATATCCTCGTCAACAACGCCGGGATAATCCAGCCACGAATCCAGGTCAAAGACCTCGAATCCGATCTGTGGCGAGAAATTCTTAACGTCAACCTCACCGGTAGCTTCCTCATCACCCAAAAACTGCTCCCCGGGATGATCGAACGCGGCTACGGCAAGATCATCAATATTTCCTCGATCGGCGGCCGAAAGGGCGGTGCCGGAAGAAGCGCCTACCGTGTGACAAAGGCCGGTCTCATCAGCTTCACCGAATCGCTTGCAGCCGAAGTTCACGAACACGGTATCAACGTCAACGCAATCTGCCCTGGCGGAACCGATACCGAAGGATTTCGAGAAATATTCAACACAGTTGGCCGCTCCGAAAATCCGAAACTCATGGACCCTGCAGAAATCGCCGAAGTAGCTCTTTTCCTCGCCTCCGACGCCAGTTCCGCCGTCACCGGCACCGCCATCGACTCATTCGGCAGCGGTAATCCGTTATTCAGCTAAGTCAACGTCCGGCCCCCTCACCCAGCCCTGTGATTCTGAAACAAGTTCAGAATCACAGGGCTGGATGACACCGATCAACCTAGGCAAGATCGCTGCGTACTAGTCGCATTTTTAAATCTTTATTCAGGACCGGTAAGGTGTTCGAATGCACAATGCAGCAATTTCAGAGACTGCTACTAAAACAACCTTCATTGAGAGAGATGGGCAAACGTTGCCAGCAATACTGGAACGTGCCAGTTGCACCTACGCCAACGAACGGTTGTCGTAGCCCTCTCCTGCGGTCAACGGATCGCCTTCGGCAAATCGCTCTACTCGGAACGGATGGATATCGATCATATCGGTCGATCCGTCCATCACAAGATCGCTCATGATCTTGCCAATACCCGGACTTAGCTTGAACCCATGCCCGCTGAATCCCGCGGCCATGAACAGTCCATCCACGGCCTTCACGCTACCGAACGCCGGTTGGAAGTCTGGCGTGCAGTCGTAAACACCCGTGTAGCCCCGGGTGATCGATGCCGCTTCCTGTCCAGGAAACCGAGCTGCATAGCGCTCAACAAGTCGCACCTGCTCATCGAGGTCGGGCGTCTTGATATCTTCGACATCAGGATCGACCTTACCCTCCAACGGATCGTGCTCACCCAGTAGCGTCAGCGAATCCGCCTCAGGTCGGTAGTACGCCTGAACTATCCGATCCGAAACAACCGGATGAATCCCCCCGAAATCGGGCGTTCGTTCGACGACAGCGATTGCATGACGAACGGGCGTAATCGGCAATTCCACACCATGCTCAGCAAGAAGCGCACTCGTTCGAAAACCCGTTTCCAAAACAACCGTTCCGGCATAGATATCACCCTCGGAAGTTTTCACGCCCGTCGCCTTGCCGCCGTCAGTAGTTACCCCAAACACCTCGTGGCCGATACGAACATCCACTCCAAGATCCCGAGCGGCAGCAATGAACGAATTCGCAACTGTCGATCCGTCAGCATGCCCTGAGTTCGGCTCCCACGCTCCAGCCACCACGTCATCGCGAGCCACCCTGGGCTCAATATCGGCTATCTCGGCGTTTGTTAGCATCCTTGCATCGATGCCCAGTCCCTGCTGCATCGCAATAACTTCGCTGGCGTGCTCAACCTCGTTTTCAGGAAACAATAGCAAGAAGCCGACCTGCCGAAAACCGCTCTCGCCAATCCCGACAGTATCGCCCCAGTTCCCGAACATCTCGCGACCGTACATCGTTATCTTCACGAGCGATTCCAACGTGTAATGCAATCGCACAATCGCACTCGACCACCCCGACGCACCCGAAGCGATACCGTCCTTCTCGATGAGAACGATCTTGCCTGCGCCACGTTTCGCCAGATGCCACGCCGTCGAAGCACCGTGAACGCCACCGCCAACAACGACGATATCTGCTGTGTCTGCCATCGATTCGAATCTCCTGAAGTAACGGCTTTTTCAAGCTGTTC
This sequence comes from uncultured Dehalococcoidia bacterium, assembly GCA_913052475.1. Taxonomy (GTDB): domain Bacteria; phylum Chloroflexota; class Dehalococcoidia; order Lucifugimonadales; family Lucifugimonadaceae; genus Lucifugimonas. Next base: position 17,968 of record CAJXEJ010000009.1, on the reverse strand, counting down.
AAGTGCAGCGTGTATGTTGCGCACTACTTTGACATAAGAAACCGCGCGACAACAGGGGCACTTTGAGCACCAAAGCAATCGCAGGCGGGTAATATTCGCTCCATCGCAAGCAGTAGTCGTTAGCAGCCAAAAACAGGCGCAGAAAGTCCAGATACCATCGATGGTCCTCGAAAAGCTAAAGAACGTCCCAGACCCAACATACGTCCAGCAAGAACCCCTGACCGAGTTCATCACGAGCCTGTTCACAGCCGCTGGAATGCCTGCCGACGAAGCTCGTCTTTGCGCTGAAGTTCTGGTCGATGCCGATATGAACGGTATCGACACGCATGGCGTTTGCTACAACCTCGACCTCCACTATCTCACAGGTCTGCTCAACGGCTACATAAACCCAACACCCAACGTGCAAGTCACCTACCAAACGCCCGGAACTGCCGTGATCGATGCCGACCAAGGCATGGGGATGATTGCCAGTGTGAAGGCGATGGAACTGGCTATCGAGAAGGCGAAGATCATAGGTATGGCGTCGGTGGCGGTAAAAAACTCGTCCCACTACGGAGCCGCCGGTTACTACGCTCGACTCGCCCTAAAGCACGACATGATCGGCTACTCGATGTCGTCGGGCGGCGGACGAGTAATCATCCCGATGAATGCTCGCTACCCGTGGATGGGTACGAATCCGATGGCATTTGCTGCACCAGCTGGCGAGGAGCCACCGTTTGTTATCGATATGGCTTCATCGATGACCTCGTACGGCAAGGTTTCGATCGCTCAGGCTTTTGGTGTTGATATTCCCGAGGGATGGGCGCAAAACGCCGACGGCGAACCCGTAACCGACATTTCAAAACGCAGCGAAGCTATCGGCCAGCCGCCTCTTGGTGGTAAGTACGACACCGGAGCGCACAAAGGCACAGGAATCGGCATCATGGCCGATGTGCTTAGCGGTGTTCTTCCCGGTGAAAAACTTTCTGGAATGATGATGGATAACCCGAAGGGCGGACGCTTCTGTCACTACTTCCAAGCGACTCGAATCGATGGATTTCGACCCGCCGACGAGTTCAAGTTAGACATGGACGACATGCTCCGGGCCTTCCGTGCGCAAGAACAAGCCCCCAACGCCGACGCTGAAGTCCTCTACCCCGGCTACCCCGACGCCAGATACGTCGCAAAACGAACCAAAGAAGGCGTCTCGCTCCCCCGCCACACCGTCAACTACTTCAAGAAAATGGCCGACACTCTAAACGTAGATTATTCGATTTAGGTATCTCCCTCACCCAACGATCACCTCTGGCACACACCGGAATCTACCCGAGTCAAAGCGACCAACATTAAAAAGCAAAAGCCCTCGATAAAACCGGGGGCTTTTCACGTATTAGTCTCGCCGCGAGGCGGACTATAAGCCGAGTCCTGTACTCGCCTCGCCTGAGCGAAACCAGCGACGGCCATCCATCTAGGCCTGCAGTTGCCCACAGGCTCAAGCAACCAACCCGGAAGCTACCCGAATCCGGTCACAGCTTCCCTATTTGGTCTTGCACCGAGTGAGGTTTACCTTACCCCGAATGTCGCCATCCGGACGGTGCGCTCTTACCGCACCTTTTCACCCTTACCCATCACTTACGCGATAGGCGGTATGTTTTCTGTTGCACTTTCTATCGGGTCGCCCCGCCCTGCCGTTAGCAGGCACTCTGATTCATGAGGTGCTCGGACTTTCCTCCCCCACACCCGAAAGCGCAGCGGCGACCGCCCGTCCTCCTCGCGACACACTCAAGGGTACTAGGTTTCTCTCATCAGGAATCTACGAACAACACTGTCATGCTGAATTTGATTCAGTATCACCAGCAAAAATCCAAGGCATCCTCGACTCAGCCAATAACCACCCAATGACCCCTGCAAACAATCAGGGCACAGCAATATCGCCCGAGCTAACGCAACACTCCACATTTTCACGGAATCATTCTGCTGCAGTCGGCTGCTCACAACAGAGCACTGGTACTGTGGCGTGATAACTCATCGCCCCGTACCCCCTACAAAAGGACGAACAATGGCTCTCTCACATCGTGAACGAGTAACACGAGCCCTCAACCACGAAGAAACCGACCGTGTCCCGATCGATTTCGGCGGCTCGCACGAAACTGGAATCCAGGCCGACGCCTACGCCGGATTGCTCAAACATTACGGATTCGAATCTGAAGACGTCGAAGGAAGAGATGGTGGCACAGAAGCGACCATCGTGCCAAGCGAGAAAATCCTCAAGCATCTCGACATCGACGTTCGCGGTGTCGACGCCAAGATCGGTGCGGTCGATGCCCGAACCATTCTCGACGAAAACACACTCGTCGACGGCTGGGGCGTTACTTGGCGCAGGGCTGACACAGCATCGCCCTACATGAACACTAATGGCCCGTTGCAGCACCTCGACGATCCCACCGTTGCCGACGCTGAGTCGCTCCCTTGGGCCGACGGAACTGATCCGGCAAACGTCGCCGGGCTGCGTGCTCAGCTCGAAAAACTTCGCACCGAGACCGACTACGCGCTTGTAGTGAGATTGCGAAACGTCGGCATTCTGTATCTCGGACAACGAATAAGGGGATTTTCTGAGTTCCTGACCGACCTCGTTCTTCAACCCGATTTCGCAAATGCATTTCAAGAACTCGGAACCGATATGGTGTGCGATTTCGCTCGCACCGTGTTAACCGAAGTCGGCGATCTTGTCGACGGCGTTTCGATTGCCGACGATCTCGGTATCCAGACCTCACCAATGATGAATCCCGACCTGTATCGCTCGATGGTTAAGCCGTTTCACAAGCGACTGGGCGAAACGATTCACGAAAACACCGATGCCAAGGTCATTCTGCATAGCTGCGGAGCCATCCGACCGCTAATAGGCGATCTCATCGACTGCGGGGTCAACGTCCTCAACCCGGTTCAGGTCAACGCTGCCGGAATGCAACCGGGCGCGCTAAAACGTGATTTCGGGAAAGACCTCAGCTTCTGGGGCGGTATCGACACTCAGATCATAATGCCTACTGGATCGCCAACAGATGTCGCAAACGAAGTTCGAGCGCGAATCGGTGACCTAGGTAGCGGTGGTGGCTACACTCTCGCAGCCGTTCACAACATCAGGGCCGATGTCCCACCAGAGAATGTCGCAGCAATGTACGAAACCGCACTCGAAACATCGTCTTCGTGAACGCACGGTTTCGATCCTCCGAGCGAGTCAGCTGGTTTTGATCGCGTCCTAAAAAGTAGCCCTAACCCCGGCCTACGTACTCCTGAGCGATTGGCATCACAGTCATTTCCAGCACGTTCGCCTCGGGCGGCAAAGTCGCCATGTAAAGAGCTGCAGCAGCCATATCGGAAACCTTGATCATCGGCTCGTTGTCGAGCTCCATACCCGGGACAGCCTGCTCACCGGTCGAACGCCATTCGACCGCAGTATTTCCTGGATTCAACTGGCCACAAGAAATTCCATGCGGCCGACCATCGAGGGCAGTACTTCGTGTCAATCCGGTTACGGCGTGCTTGCTCGTTGTGTACGGTGCTGATTCTTCGCGAGGGCGATTCGCCGAGATGCTCCCGATGTTGATGATCCTTCCACCCCCGGCTTCCTTCATCGATTTGAAAGCCTCACGGGTACAGATGAAAACGCCCCGAACATTGACTGCCATCACGGAATCCCAGCGCGCTGTGGGAATCTCGCCGATTTCACCACCGGCAACAATTCCGGAATTGTTCACCAAGATGTCGAGTTGGCCAAACAGGGTTTGAGTCTTCGCGAACAACGTTTTGACCGAATCTTCGCTCGAAACGTCAGTCTGCACAGCAACAACGTTGGTTCCATCGCCTATCTCTTGAGCGGCAGACTCGAGCCGATCCAGGTCACGTGCTGCAATAACGACATTGCAGCCCTCGCCTGCGAGTGCCTTTGCGATTCCCTTTCCAATACCACTGCCACCACCGGTCACAATAGCGACTTTACCGTCTAAATTACCCATGCTGTCCCCTTCTCAATGCGGAATCTCTAGAACCGCGGAATTACTTCAACTTGCTCTTCACCGGCAACGATCCGTTCAATCAGAGCCGAAACGGCAGCTTTCGCTATCGTTACTTCATTTTCGTGTACTTCAGATAACAAGCGATCAACGTCAGCCTGTTCGATGTTCTCGTCCCTTGCACCAGACCGAGCCACTTCGAGTCTCTGCAACGGAGCAGCAAGATCGTTCAGTGTTCCATATGCCGAGGCAACCGATCTTACTGCCCTTGTGAAATCTCGCTCCGCTTCTGCAATCTCTTCGGTAGCCGAATCGCCAACAACGGGTCGAAGCTTCTTCTTGACCCGCACGCCCCAGTTCTGGATATCTTGCAACACGAGGTTCTCTAGTTCGTCGGCGTGCCAAGAGGAGTGCCTTGCCACATCCTCCGTGCGCTCACGACGGGCGTTGCGCGACGGGCACTCGTAGTATCGATACGACCGAGAAGTCGAAGATCCATCCACCCGCGTCCATTCCCGTCGACGGGTTAGCCCGGACAGTCCTCTGCCACAAAGGTCGCACCGCGCAATACCACCAAGCAGATACGGAGCCTCGCCAGCAGTTCGCCGAATCGGCTTGCGAGTTCGCGTGACAGCTTCGGCGCGGTTGAATATCTCACGTTCCACGATAGGTTCGTGGCTCCCGGCGATCCTTACTCCGTACCTGGTGTAAGTACCGAGATAAGTTCTGTTTTTGAGAATCCCCGATATCGCTAACGCCGACCACGGGCGTCCGGTGCGAGTCAACAGGCCACGTTCATTCAGCGATCTTGCAATCGCCCGGAATCCGGGTCCACCCAGCGGCTTCGAATCCTCAGCATGCCAGGGTCCTGCGTATGTTTCGAAAATCTCCTGAACAATCTCAACTTCGTCGGGTACTGGATTCAGCAATCCATCCGCCCCCGCCTCGTAACCAAATGGAGTACGTCCCAGCACTTCGCCTCGTGACGCTTTAGCGACGATTGCATCCCGAATGCGAGCCTGTCGCTGCGGAGTACGACCTCCCAGCCCAAGTAACTGCTCGCCGCTCTGTAAGGCATCAGGGCGATCAGGATCGGTACACCGGACTTCAGTTCCGAGTCGATCTAGCTCAAGAAGGCGACCAATCAGAGTCTCAAGGTTTTCGGCAATGTGTGAAGCGTCCGGAACCAACACAAGGGCCAGACGTGCATCTGCGCCCGTGAACGATGCGATCATCTGTCGATACCGATCGTGCCGTGCATCAAAATCGTTTGCGTTTTCGCCTTCGCCAGGCTCGAACCAATTCACCAATTGGTGCGAATTGCGTTGGCAGTACAGCTCGATCTCGGCACGTGGGTGTAATCGATCTGACGAACCGAAATCTTCGCCAGTATTCTGGAGATTTGCGGACGCGTTTGTACTTTGAGCGGGTTCGCTATGGAATCCGACTGCCCGCAATTATTGCTCAGTCAGTAGTGCCCTGCCGCAACTGCAGGGGATGGGTCCGGCGGCAGCTCGGAGACGAGTCAACTCACCAACAGGCAGTCGAACTGCGCACCCCTGACACACGCCACGGTCGACCCTGACAACAGCGATTCCACGGTTCGACCGGAACAGTCGTGTGTACCGTGCAAGGTCTTCTTCTGGTATCTGGGATGCTTCAGCGTTTCGAAGCCCCAGCATCTCGTTGAACGCCGATCCAGCTTTCGCTTTGTTCTGGCGAAGCTCCACCTGGCGAGTCTCCCAGATTTTTTCTTTATCGCCTAGTTCTTTGGTCAAGTCTTCAAATTGCTGTCGAGCGTGCTCAGCTGCCACTTCGGCAGGAGCAATCGACTCTTCGATCTGAGCGAGGTTTCGTCGGGCGGCGGAATACTCGGTTTCGATCGCTGTCAGTTCGCGAACGTTGGTGATAGCGCCACCATAAAGCCGGGTTTCCAGCTCACCAACATGATCCTTCAAAGATGCTAGATCGGATTCGAGCCGCGCCGTTTCGACTTTCGCTTCCAACTCGCGAACTCTGTTCTTCTCGCAATTGTCACGGAGCTCGGGCAAGCCGCCTTCGGAGTCGAGTTCTGCCTCTATCTCCCGATACTCACGTCGTCTCAGCGCTAAGGTTTGATCCGTGTCTTGGAGTGAAAGGAGAGATTTTGCGATTGTCACGTAGTGATCCTGAAGAGTGAATAATGTCGGATAAACGCGGGGAGTACTATGTGAATAGTAGACCTGTCAGTTTTGGTGTCAAATTTGCAGAACCAATCTTCAACCCAATATTGCATCAATCGACAACCGGAAATGTGTATCCTCGATAAGCTGCTTTTTGGTGAACTACCACTAAAGTGAAACCATCCTCTGGAGATTCGATTGGCTGATACTGATAGTTCCTATTTGCTCCCACCGTTCCTAAAGAGACGTGCGCGCACCCGAATCGTCTGCACGATTGGACCCGCCACAGGCACGCTTCCTCGAATAAAACGGCTCATTCGCGCGGGGATGTCGGTCGGGAGACTGAACCTCAGCCACGGCAATTCAGACGAACACCACAGCTACGTAGCGATCCTCAGGCAAGCCGCAGAAGAAATGGGAGTCGCTGTCGGAATCCTTGCCGACCTCCCCGGACCCAAGTACCGCGTCGGTGAAATGGAACAGCCGGAAATCACACTTTCGACCGGGCAACATTTCGTTCTTCAACGCGACCCATGTGACGGAAATGCCGCACGCGCGAGCGTCTGGCCACTCGGATTGCACAACGATATCAAAAAGGCTTCTCTGGTTCTGATCGACGAAGGATCCATTGAACTTCGTGTCGAAGACATCGATGAAGAAGAAATTCATTGCCGGGTCACCATGGGCGGAGTGATGAAGCCAAACAAGGCAGTCACCGCACCCGGAAACACCACCACGGTCAACTACTTCACACCCGAGACCATCGAAGCGCTAGCATTCGTTGAATCATCAGATATCGATTTTGTCGGGCTTTCCTATATCAGGGATGGTGGCGATGTCGACCGGGTACGTAAGTATCTGGCGAAATCTGGCAAAACACCGCAACTTGTTGCGAAAATCGAAATCCAGCAGGCGGTCGACAACCTTGCCGATATTCTCGACCACTCCGACGCCGTAATGGTCGCCCGTGGCGATCTTGGAGTCGAGCTTCCGTTTGAACGCGTACCGTCCGTGCAGAAACGGATCATCCGAATGGCAAACGAAATCGGTAAACCCGTTATTACCGCCACTCAGATGATGGAATCGATGGTCGAACACCCGTCCCCGACCCGAGCGGAAGTCACCGACGTCTACAACGCTGTGCGTGATGGCACGGATGCAATCATGCTCTCGGCCGAAACCTCGGTCGGAAAATTCCCTTACCGAACCGTTCAGGCGATGACACGCATTGCGAAACGAGCCGAACGATTTATCGAATATCCAATGCTTGCCGAGCGAAGGCGCAAAGTCGCCGCCAAAGGTGGTCCCGCCGTCGATGATTCCATTGCCGATAGCGCTGGAGTGGTCGCAGGAAGCCTCAAGGCCAAGGCGATCGTCGCATTTACCGAATCCGGAGGTACCGCCGGGCGTGTCGCGACGTATCGACCAAGCACACCCCTCTTCGCACTCATACCCGATATCGGTGCCGGTGCAAAGCTCGCACTACGTTGGGGTGTCATCCCGGTCGTAGTTCCCGCTCATTCGAATATTCAACACATGTTCACTGCTGGTTCCGACCTCGCTCTCGAAACGAAAATCGCAAAAGAGGGCGACGTGATCGTGGCGGTCGTTGGAATGCCGATCGGCGTGCCCGGAACCACCAACCTGCTGCGTGTCATCACGCTGCCTGAACCGATTAGCCACAACCAATAATGACACCTGCGCCGCTCTTTTGGAACGAACTACTCTTCTCCACCTGGTTGCGGTCGCTTCGCAGCAGCTTCGACCTCCCACCTCAGGCGTTCGATCTCGTTGAGATCTGCAGGTTGTGCGCCATAGCAGGCAGCATTAAACCGGCTCGTAACCGTTTCCACCGGTGCGCCGGGTAAAAACACAGCTAATGCTGTAACCCGTTCATTTGGCGTAGCGTTCGGATTGAAAACCATCCCGCGCTTAATCGCAGCCGCAAGAGTGTCGAAGTACAGCAGAAACGCTTCAGCAACACCGTGCTCACCCTCCGGCCACTTCCATAGCGACTGCTGCTTTTGACCCTTCATCCAACCAGGCATCAGACTCGACAACAGTTTCATCATGTCGGCCCTGGTGTCAGCATCGCCTCGGATCGACTCGCGATCGGTGTCGTCCGTATCCCTATTGCGAACCGAGAAACGTCGATACGCAAACACCAAAACAAAGAACAGAACCACGATGAGAAGCATCGACAACGGCCACCGAAAAGCTTCAAGCACGAACTCGGTAGTTTCTTCTGCACGCTCGGCCGCCAGGTCGACCATATCTTCGGAAAGCTCACTTGCCCCCTGCGATTCTTCTTCGGCCTCTTTCGAACCTAATCGTTCTCTCAGCCAAAGGAGGAGCAGCTCGATCGCAGTCACCATCCACTTGATTGGATAGTGAAGAGCCCACAACAACGCGTCGATAAAAGCTCCCCACGCGTTGATCATTCCACGAACACCAATGTCTCCGTATCGACCCGTAAGGAGCGCAGCAATAGTTCCGACACCAAGAATTCCGCCGACCGAAACTCCGATAATCAGCGGCCATGAAGCCTGACCTGCATCGGCAGATTGTGGGAGTCGAGATACCGCCATACCGATCAACGCAGCACCGTAGAACGGTAGTAGAAGCGGTGCAATACCAATATCGGAACGAACGACAGCAAACTCAACGAGCAGGGCAATTGCAAGGAACGCTGTGCCATATTTGAAAGCACTGCTCAGTCTTCCTCGAACGTCACCATTCGCTACCAGACTCTGTGATCGATACCAAACCCATCCGGTCGCAACAACGCCAAGCATTACATCGGCAACTCCCTCGTTTCCGTAGGTCCCACCAAACGTATCGACAGGCCATGCGATCTTGAACGACCAACCCTCCGTCACTGTCACATTGGCCATCGTCAGGTACACAGCTGCCAACGCAACCGCACCCTGAAGCAGCGCCACAGTAGCGTTGTCGCTCTTTATCCCGCCAAACAACCAGCCCGACGACATCCCCACACTGAATAACAAAAACAATGCGAACCACGGAATTGGTGATCCGCCCAGCGCTATCATGCCGCCAATCATGGCGAGCACGGCGAACCACTGGATGCTCTCGACAACTACGAGTGCTATATATGAAACCGCAGGAAAATTGCGCACTACGAACCACCTGGCTTCGATGATTCGGGCGATGCCGTCACAACTGGAATATCGCTCCAGTTGTCACTTTCCGGTCGCCTGAAAGATGGCCCAACGGGAACCGGACACTGTTTGAGGAACAATCCACGACCGTCCCTGACCTCAAAAAGTGGATACTCGGGCGGAGTTTCACGACCCGTGTGCACAATAATTACCGGATGACCAGCCCGCTTCAGCCCAAGCAGGTACGACATCGTCCGAGGGTTATAGATTCCACCGATATGAATTAGCGTCGCCCCCGGAGGAATTGCACCACGACGATTCCGTGCCAGTTCGTCCAGGCTGCGTACGCTAAACGGATGGGTCATCGCAAGCGATTCAAGCAACGTAGTGAGTTGAGCAGCTCCCGTCCCTGGCGTTACCACTGCATGCGAAGCGCTACTTGGTCCCACACCATTGCTCACAAGCCCAACTTTGTATCCGAGATCAAGTGCGTGATTTGCGATCGAAGCCGCCGCTGTCATCGTCGCCTCAAGAATGTCGGCGCGATAACCCTCCCACGGAACCGTGGTAGTACTCGCCTCGGCAAGTATTACGGCATCCTCCGAAACGCTCGGATCGAACTGCCGCACAAACATCTCACCATGACGAGCCGTGGTTTTCCAATCGATCTGCTTGATCGGATCACCCGGTCGATAGTCACGAACTCCAGCAGGTCGAGAAGGATCGTCCCAGAGACGAACCCTTGACATCGAATCACCAATCGGCCTGCGCGCCGGCAACGAAAACCCAGGAATCGACTTAATCGTCGGGTACACATAGAGCGTCCATGGGGTCTGTTCGAGTGTCGCTTCCGACGGGTACAGCCCAAACAGATCGCCGCTCTTCAACCGGGTTTTACCAAGCCGGTAGGCGCCCCGAGAAAGTGCAGTCAACTTTCGTTTGACCTTCACTCGCTCGTATCCACCCAGCGAGGTCGCTATGTTGATCTCGTCTCCACCCAGATACGCCTGCTCTACCACCTTATGCCCGTTTATCAGCAGACCACGAGGCACAAACTCGAAAATCTCCAACCACGGTACAGGAAGCGGTTTACGATTCTCAAACGTAAAGGTGATCTCGACCTCGTCGTCCTGAAAAGCGTGATCAACAGAAACAGACCGGTCGATCGTAATCTCCTCAAGCGAAAGAGCCGCCCACACACGAGATGACACGGCGGCAACAAACGCCAACACCCCAACAGCAGCAATCAGCGCCTCATGCGAAACAGCGCCAATGATTACGACAATAATCAGCAACATTACAAACAGGTCACCGAGCGGATTCAGTGCAGTTCCACGAGCTGCGGTGAGTTCCGGACGGCGATATCTGGCCTCCGGCCCTCTCACCATCCAGGTCCCGTACATGTTCATTATTCCCGCTCGATCGGTACGGGAGTTGTCTCGACAATATTTCCGATAATCTGCGCCGTCGCCTGCCCTCTCAACTGAGTTGTCGTTTCGGCGAGCAATCGATGAGCCAGTACAGGAACCGCCAGATTCTTTACATCATCCGGAAGGACGTACGAACGGCCGTTCATAGCCGCCCAACCCTGCGCAGCGTGCTGCAGTGCAAGCGAAGCGCGTGGGCTGGCGCCGAGTCGCAACTCACGGCTATTTCGCGTTGCCGTGACAATATCGAGCAGATAGTCTCTAACCGTGTCGTTCACAGTTATTGCGTCGATGGTATTTCGGGCTGCAATCAGCTCCTCCGAAGTAGCCAACGGCGCGATCGCATCTGGATCCTCGCCAGCACGGAATCGATCAAGCATGGAGGTTTCTTCACCACGGTCCGGGTATCCGAGTGAGGCACGGACCATGAAACGGTCGAGTTGCGCCTCGGGAAGCGGGAACGTTCCCTCCATTTCGACCGGATTCAGCGTCGCCATCACCATGAACGGTTCCGGAAGTGGCGTTGTTACACCATCGATGGAAGCTTGGCGTTCCTGCATCGCTTCGAGAAGCGCCGACTGCGTTCGAGGCGTCGCCCTGTTAATCTCATCGGCAAGAAGTATTTGCGAGAAGACCGGACCCTCTCTGAACTCAAATTCGCCCTTGGCGACGTTGTAAAAATTTACCCCAAGCACATCGCCGGGAACAAGATCGGGGGTGAACTGAATTCGACCAAACTCGCAATTAAGTGATGCTGCCAGTGCCTTCGCCAGCGTTGTCTTACCGGTGCCAGGTACGTCTTCAAGAAGCACGTGCCCCCGACAGAGCAGAGCAAGCACTGCGATATCGATCGTCTCCGATTTGCCGACGATTATGCGCTGAACCGACTCACGGATATCGGTAGCAAGTTTCTGTACCGGTGCAACGTCTGTATCTGTTTCTGGCACTCTAGACTGATTCTCAACTGCCAATTGGCTCTCCGAAATTTAGATCATGCTAAATACTGGTGACGTATGTTACCGCGATAAAGATCGTCGAGCCGGTTCTACTTTGCAACGGCGAAATCTGGTTTCAGACACCTCTGACCAACGTGACCCTCAGTAAGCCAGTTCAAACACCTCAAGCTGCATTTGATCTCAACTTCCTGCCATTCACCATCGACCTTCAAATAAGTTACGGTCGCCCCGTGCGAAAAGTTTTGCTTCACGAACGATTGCCAATATCAGGACCAGCAAGCAACATGTGGTTAATTCTGATCTGCCCCCAATCGTCGTACGAATGCCCCACTGTGTGCGTCGCCTCCCAGCAGATTTTCTCAGCGATATCGTCTTCCCAGATAACCATTCCACCACAGCAATAGTCCATCGACCCACCGTTAGAAAACACCCCGACCAGCTTGCTGTCAGTAAGGAAATTCCGCCAGTCGGAAAGAATTTTGTGATCCTCCGGACGCTTTTGTGCGTATTCAGGATCGGGCCAATCGGGAAAGTTCGAATCAACTATCTGCTTCGACGTTATATTTGACGCCGGACCGACCGCAATCATGCAATCCAAACTACGTTCGACCTTCATTTCTGCCGGATACCCCCAACCTATTTCAAATATCTTGTCGTCTTCTCGAGAAAATGTAGCCTCAGACCGCTCGTTGATTCTGCCTTGAGTACCTCGGGTCCTGATGACAAAGACAACCTTTCCCCACTGGCGACTCGACATCGCTACCGTTCGCCTAATGTCCCACGTTACGTCCTAGATAACCTCGCCAAGCAGCGTCCCGCAGTACACAGATACACCTGCTCCTCTCCACCGTTCCAATTCACCACCGTGTTCCCAAAATACTTCCGCCAACCATCGTAAATCGCTTCGCCATCAGGTATGCCTTTCGTTAGCAGTGGAGCTAGCGTGCTGTCGGCGATGGGGTCACCACAATTCGAACGAAAGTCGGCGGCACACTTGTCGGTGCAAGTGCCGGTTTCAGAGATGCGCCGAGACCTTCATCCCCGCAACCCACGACGAACAGCGCAGCAACCACCTGCGAAAACGTAACCAGCAGCCCAATTCGCTTCACCAAAGAAGATCTAAACAACTACCACCGTGTTAGTCAGGGTTCCGATCTTGTCGATCGTAATGTGAACTACATCACCGGCAGCAAGTGTGAATTCGGGCGGCGGAATAGTACCAGTACCGGTCATCACTGAAGTACCGTCGGGTATCGAATTGTGGCGAACCAGCCAACTGACGAGATATTCGCAATCCCGCTTCATATCCCCAGTATTTGCTTGGCCCCGAAACGCTTCCTTGCCATCCCGCTCGATCACCAACGTGACCGCAAGCTTTTGCGGGTCGCCAATCGACTCCTTCGAAACAAGCGCCGGTCCCAGCGAAGCCGACTTGTCGTAGACCTTCGCCTGCGGCAGGTACAACGGATTATCGCCCTCGATTGTCCGGCTGCTCATGTCGTTACCGCACGTAAACCCAACGATCTTGCCTCCGTACATAACAAAAGCTAGCTCTGGCTCCGGTACGTCCCAGCCCGAGTCGCCCCGGATGCCGACATCAGCGAAAGGAGGTTGAAGACGATCAAGAGTCGCCTTAAAAAACGATTCCGGGCGGGCGGCGTCATAAACCTTGGCGTACACATCGGGTGAACCGCTCTCGGCCTGACGCTCTCGCATCGAGTCCATGTATGTAACCCCGAATGCCCACACTTCGGGCGCATCGACCGGTGGTAGCAACGTCACGTCACCTGAGCCATCTGCAACACTTACAAGTAAATCCGATGCCGCAATCGAAGCAACACCCGGATTCGCCCTCAGAATGCCGTTCGTGACGGAGTCAATATCGGAATCTATGATTGAAGCCACTTTGAACAGATCGAGTGTTGATCCGATCTGGGAGTTGAGAGCGGTGAGGTCGGTCACCTGCCCCGCATCGTCTTCGACGCCGACGTGCTTTGTGCCGTTCTGAAGATACTGGTAGTAACGCATCTTTTGCTTTCGCTGAACTTACGGTCGCATTGCCGGAACTATGCCAGCGAACCCGCCCTGATTACTGAAGTAGAAATATTGCCGACAAGCCTAACCGAGCAATGCCGGTTTGGGTGAGGTGGCAACACTTGACCTTCCATCCCGATATTTGTGATCACCTCAGAGGCCGCATCAATACCTTACACGTATATCTTTGTACCTAAGGAATTTTCCAGTTTCGTGTCCCGATCACTCGCAATACCAATACGAATACGCGCAATCACCGTCTTGGTGACATTTATCGCGCTCGCCGGAATTCCTATCACCACAATCCAGGCTTCCCAATCATCCGCTCTCACGGTGATGGACCAAACTGCCGATATCGACTACGGCAACAAGATCACGATCTCGACCATAGTCGAGACCGAAGTCGAATCTCAAGAAATCGAGGCGGTTCGTACGCTGTTCAAAGCTCGCGGCGGTTCCACGATCTGGTCGTACTCGTACCCGGATTTTTCAACCAACGGTTCAACCAGCAGTCAAATAACCGTTACGTTCGATATCCTCACCGGCCCCGGCTCCTACTATCCGCCCGGAACCGATTTCGACATCGAAATCGAGGTAACTCTGACCACAGGTGAAGTTCTATCGGTGCAATCATCCGAACCCGTCGAATACCTCGACCCATCAAACGACTGGCAGCGAGAAAAAGGCAACGGATACACCATCATCTACTACGGTGTATCTCAATCGGCTGTAAAAAACATGATCGCCACGATCGATAACCGGATACCCACGTTGGAAGCCACGCTCGGAGTAACCGAAACGCCCAATTTCAAAGCGGTCGTCTTTCCTTCGATTCAATCAGCTGCACCATCGTTCCCACCGGTCAGTCAAAGCGCGACCGACCAGTTCCTCTTCGCCGGGTTTGCCCAACCTGAATACCGTCTCTTCGTACAGGGTCAGATAAACTCCTCCACGTTCACCCACGAACTGGCGCACCTCTACACCCACGAGGCAGTTTCAGGCTCTTTTTTGGGCGGTATTCCAGCATGGTTAAACGAAGGGCTCGCTCGATTCTTGGAATCAGGATCAAGCGAAAACTCGAACAACCGACTCCGATCTAACGTTCGACCCGATGAGCTGCTTTCTCTCAATCACATGGGGACGGTCCCCGGTCTACGCAGCGATGTAATCATCTTTTATCCACAGGCGGGAGCGTTCGTCGGTTACCTGGTCGAAAAGTACAGCCCCACCACGATGAGCGAATTCTTAGCGATGCTGAACAAGGGGCGATCCGTTCAGGATGCTTTTGAACTGATCTTCGACACTACCCTGCGCGAAGCCGAAAATGACTGGCGGGCTCTATTCGGTGCAGAGCCTCTCACCATCCCGTCAGCCACCGTCGATCCGGCAGACACGATCGATAACTCAGTCCCTGCAACATCGGTCCCGCTGGTCGACTATTCGGCCTCCGGCCCTTCTACCAATCAGCCCTCATCAACGACAACACCGGAATATCTTCCGACCATCACACCAGAAAATCCGGCCGTGAATCCTATGGTCACAGTCGACGATGAACCCACAACAAACTGGTTGGTTGTTGGAATCGTGATAGGGCTATCAGCAATAGTTGGTCTCTGGCTCTTCACCTCTCGCCGTAGAATGCCAAAGCGCAACTCCTGACGCACAACCTAAAGCCCGCAAAAGAACCGCGTGACAAACCTCTGGCAGCAACCGAAAACAGCGTTCGTTTACACCGACAAACTCTCGCAGTACCAACTCTCGCCAGAGCACCCGCTGCGCCCGGTGCGGCTTCACCACATGCACGAGCTGATGAGGGCCAGCGGATTATTCGATCTCGCAAATATCGAGTCTCCTGCACCGCGAACTGCAACCCGAGCCGAGATCGAAACGGCGCACGACACCGACTACGTGTCGATCGTCGAGGTAATTTCGAACGGTGGTATTGCACCCGGCATGGGCGAGTTTGGCCTAGGTACGTCTGACAATCCAGTCCGACACGGCATGTACGACACCACGCTCTTGTGCGTCGGATCAACCCTCACCGCTAGCGAACTCGTCACCTCAGGCGCTGCCGATATCGCCTTCGCACCGGCAGGCGGAGTCCACCACCATGCTATGCCACGTCACGCAGCCGGTTTCGGGGTGTTCAACGACGCCGTAATCGCCATGAATGCGATGGTCGACACCGGCTTGCGAGTCGCCTACATCGATATCGACTGTCACCACGGCGATGGTGTTCAGATGGGGCACTACGATTCCGATCAGGTGCTGACGATTTCGATTCACGAATCGGGTCAGTGGCTATTCCCGGGCACTGGCTATGTTCAGGAAATTGGTTCGGGTGGCGGCAGCGGTTATTCGGTCAATATCCCTCTTGCACCTTATTCGCTAGACGCTGAATGGCACGCAGCGTTCGACGCGGTAATCCCAGCACTCGTTCGAGCGTTCAAGCCCGACGTGCTGTTCACTCAACTCGGAATCGACACGCATTTTCATGATCCTCTAACCCATCTTTCGTTAACGACTCAGGGTTTCAATCTAGCCGTGCAAAAGTTGGGCGTGCTGGGGTCAGAAATCGGCAAGTGGGTGGCCGTCGGTGGTGGTGGATACGATCTGTCAGCAGTAGCACGCTCATGGACGATGGCTCTGGCGACAATGGCAAACCACGAACTCCCCGAGGAGGTTCCATCAACATTCACCTCACTCGACGCCCTGACGAAATTCGCCGACACACCACCCACCCCAACCGACCACCGTTATCTCGAAGATATCCAATCCTTCAACTCAAGAACCCTCAACGAAGTTCGCTCGCTCCTGTTCCCGAAATTCGGGCTGTAGGGACGACCGACTAAAAAAAAGACCCACCGTGTGGCGGGTCTTTCTAAATCACAACGTGGGCTAGCCACTTACACCTCGCGGAACTCGCCCTCGACGGTGTCGTCGTCATCGCTGTCAGCACTGTCATCGGAAGCGTCGTCCGCAGCCTGATCGCCGCCCTCGACCGTTGCCTCTTCGCCACCAGCAGCCTGATTGGCTTCATACACAGCCTGACCAACGGCCTGCAACGCAGTTTGAAGCTCCTCGGTCGCCGATGCAATCGCTGAAGTGTCACCTGCCTCATCGGCGAGAGTTTCCTTGACAGTTTCGACTTTCGCCTCGACATCGCTCTTGATGTCCTCGGGAATCTTGTCGCCATCGTCCTTCAGGATCTTCTCAGTCTGGAAAACAGCACTTTCGCCAGCGTTGCGAGTTTCGACACCCTCACGCTTGGCTTTATCAGCTTCAGCGTTCTCTTCGGCTTCCTTGACCAATCGCTCGACTTCGGCGTCATCCATTCCGGAACGACCCGTAATCGTAATGTGCTGTTCCTTGCCAGTACCGTTGTCCTTGGCAGAAACCTTGAGGATTCCGTCAGCATCGATATCGAACGTAACCGCGATCTGGGGAACGCCACGTGGAGCCGGCAATATGCCATCAAGGTTGAAACGACCGATCGACGTGTTGTCGCCTGCCATCTCACGTTCACCCTGAACGATATGAATCTCCACACTCGACTGATTATCTGCAGCCGTCGTGAAAGTCTCGGTCTTAGAAGTCGGAATCGTCGTGTTGCGCTCGATCAGCGTGGTACGAACACCACCCAATGTCTCAATACCAACCGAAAGTGGCGTTACGTCGAGAAGCAGAACATCTTTCACGTCGCCCTGCAACACCCCAGCCTGAATCGCAGCACCAACCGCAACAACTTCGTCGGGGTTGATGGTTCGGTTTGGCTCTTTGCCAAACAACTTCGTGACCATCTCGATAACAACAGGCATGCGGGTCATTCCACCAACGAGAACCACCTCGTCGATTTCACCCGATCCAACACCGGCGTCCTTAAGAGCAGCTTTCGTCGGAGTTGACGTTCGTTCGACAAGCGCCGTGGTCAGTTCCTCAAGCTTCGCTCGAGTAAGGGTTGATTGAAGGTGCTTGGGTCCCGATGCATCAGCGGAGATGAACGGTAGGTTAATCTCGGTCGATGCGACCGATGAAAGCTCGATCTTCGCCCGTTCAGCCTCGACACGGAGTCGTTGGTGCGCCGAAACATCGTCTCGAAGGTCGATCAAGTTTTCTTTCTTGAACTCGTCAGCGAGGTAGTCGACGAGAACCGAATCGAAATCGTCACCACCCAGGTGCGTGTCACCGTTGGTGCTCTTTACTTCGAAAACACCCTCACCAAGTGCGAGAATCGTAACATCGAACGTTCCACCACCGAGATCGTAAACGGCAATCGTG
>CAJXEJ010000008.1 GCA_913052475.1 uncultured Dehalococcoidia bacterium | reverse complement strand
TCCGATCAACGACTGGGTGAAGCTTGCTGTTCGACGAGCCCGAGCGACCGGTGCCCCCGCTGTTTTCTGGCTCGATAGCAGCCGTGCGCACGATGCTGAAATTATCCGCAAGGTAGAAAAATATCTTGCTGCTGAAGACACTGATGGTCTGGATATTCGAATTCACTCGCCTGTCGATGCTATGAAGCTTTCGCTGGATCGAATTCGCAAGGGTGAGGACACGATTTCTGTTACCGGAAACGTACTTCGTGACTATCTGACTGACCTGTTCCCTATTCTCGAAATTGGTACGAGTGCTCGAATGCTTTCGGTCGTTCCGTTGTTGAACGGTGGCGGACTGTTCGAGACGGGTGCCGGTGGATCGGCCCCCAAACACGTGCAGCAGTTCGAGGAAGAGGGGCATCTCAGGTGGGATTCTTTAGGCGAGTACATGGCTTTGGCGGCCTCGCTGCAGCACTTGAACGAGCAGTTCGACAACCCGGGTGCTGGTGTCCTTGGGGATGCTCTCGATGCGGCAACGGGTCGATATCTGGAGAACGGTCGATTGCCTTCACGCAAGGTGAACGAGTTGGATAACAGGGGTAGCACGTTCTATCTGACGTTCTACTGGGCACAGACGTTGGCGGAGCAGGCTGTGGATGCTGATCTGGCGAAGCGGTTTGGTGCGGTGGCAGGTGCTCTCGCTGAGAACGAAGACAAGATCGTGGCGGAGCTGAACGATTCGCAGGGTTCGCCGCAGAGTCTGGGCGGGTATTATCGGGCGGACGCTGACCTGCTGTCGGCTGCGATGTGTCCAAGTGCAACGCTGAACGCGATTATTGAGGGTGTGTAGCTGAGGTTGGGTTGTTGCGTTAGCTCAAGATGAGGGGAAGCACTACGGCTGTGGCATCGACGCAGGAGATAGATTCTGATCAGATACAAGAGGGCATGAAGGCGTGGCTCGATTAGGTTGAGGCCTGTGGGCGACGGGTTGGTTGATCTTGGAACGCCTCTTATGGGCGGCTGGTTGCGAAACCGAGGTTCACGAGTCGATGCCGATGCTTGAGATGTAGCCCGATGAGCAGGACAAGGTTGCTTGGTTGAAGGTTCTACCGAGCCATATCTTGTTTGGAAACGTCCGATTCGCCGGTGACTAGCGTTAGCAACGCCGGAAGCACCAGTATCGAGGCTGCGAGAGCCAACGCGATCATTATTGCGGTAAGTATTCCATATGACGAGAACATCGGCATCGGTGCGAATCCCATCACGGCGAATCCTCCGATCGATGAAGCTGCGGACGCCATGAGGGCAACACCAGTTTCTCTTGCAGCGATTCGGGCAGCTTCGGTTGTTGTGGACGATTTTCTGAGTTCTTCCCGGAATCGTTCCGTCATGTGAATCGAGTAGTCTATGCCGACTCCGATGGAGACCGCTCCGATAGTCGCTGTTACGAAATTCAATCCGAAACCTGCGAGGTACATGATAGCGTAGAGCCATGTGACGACAAGTCCGATAGGAATCACAGTGACAGCAGCGTAACGGATTGAGCGCATTGCGATGAACAGGACGACCAGTGCCGCTACTGCTGCGATTGGTATCGATTTCTGGAGAGATGATGTTGTGGCTTTCAGTCCCTCGTTTCTTGTGAACGGTGAGCCGGTTAGGCCGTAGGACGTGATGCCGGGCGTGGAGTCGAGCGGCAGCAGGTCTGAGGCAAGCTGATCGGAGGCTTCGCCCACTTTGCTTTGTTCACGTGTGCCTGGAAGCAAAACGTTAAGAACGGCGTAGTCGACGTTGTCGATTTGGCGGTAGGCGGTCGCAACTCGAGCGGCAGTGAACACGAGCTCATTGTTCGTGTTGTAGACACCTTCAGCCCGGGCAAGATCGAGGACGGCTCGAATCCCCTCTTTAGAATCGGGAATATCGTTGCCGTCTGCATCGACTATTTTGGTGCCAGTCAGTGCTTTGGCACGTTCGCGGGCAAGATCGGATTTGGTGTTTGCGGTGATGATTCCAAGGGGGTCGGGAGAGAATAGCTGAATGTCACCATCGGCACCTCTGGCAAGGGTTTGATTCGCCTGCAGGTTTTCGTATACGACCAGTAACGCGCTTGCGGTCTGAGGATCGGATAGATCGCCTTCGAGTAGCACAGAAGCTGGCTCGCCTCCGCGTTCAGCAACGTGTTGGTCGAACAGGTCGAGACCAACTACGAAGTCTGAATTTGGAGAGAAGAAATCTTGAACATCGAAGGTTGATTCAAGTCGGACTGCTATGACTGCGGCGATGCCAGTGATTATTACGGTGAGCCCCAGTACAACGTAGCGTTGCTCGACGACCTGAGCGACGATTCGTTCGGTGATACCGATCGAGTCGGAGGACGGTGCCGAGGTTTGGTTTGTTGTGGTGTAACCGCGCTTGCGAGCGTTTCGTTTTCCGAAGAAGAATGGGATCCCGATCTGGAACAGGGCGACGATAAGTAGAACGACCAGGCCGATCGGTACGCTCATTGCAATCGTGATGATGATCGCTGTACCAGCTCCGGCTGCGAGACCGAAGCCACCAAAAACTTTGAGCAGGCGATTCATTCGCCGGGAGATATTGAGGTCGGCGGTGTGTTCTTCGGTTCGAGCAATTGCCAGAGGGACGATTAACCCAAGGACAACGAATGCCGATCCGACGGCGATGCTTGCCGCGAGACCGAAGTGGACGACCGATTCGATTCCGGCAGAGGTGTTCGATAGGAACGCTATCGAGTCGCTGGCGAATGCCAGAGCCAGTGCTCCGGCGACACCTGTGAAGCCGACGACGAGTGCTTTGCGTGGTAGGAATCCTCGTTGGCGTTCTTCCTGGTATCTCCTGATAGCGTGAACGGCGAAGTCGACTCCCAACGAGATCATGGCTATGGGGACGAGCATGTCGTTGATGAGGCCGCCCTTGATTCCGACAAGTGTTGAGATGCCTTTTAGCCAAATGATGAGGGCTGCGAGGCCGACTCCTGTGAAGGCAGCGGCCCAGTAGGAACGCAGGGTTAAGCCGACGATGGCGACGGCAATGATTGCGGTCAGGGTGATGAACGCTCCTGCCTGCTGGCCTTCCTCACCCGATTCGAGGTTGACGTCGATCGCTATGCCCCAGAGTTTGTAGTTGTTCTGGTCGCCTCGAAGAACCTCTTGAATTTTTCGGTTGAACTCTTCTTTCTGGAGAGTTATTTCGTCTCCACCGATATTAACGCCGCTCCATCCGCCACCGAGTTTTTCGTTGTCGGCAAAGACGTTGAACAGCAGAGCGGGAGATTCCCACCAGGTGATTTCCTGCCCGAGAACCGTTCTCGGTTCGCTGGTTGCTTCGATTGATAGCGTGTCCTGCAATCCTGTCGTTTCGGGATTGGACATGATTGCGTGAATGGCGATTTTGACCTGTTCGTTGGATGCTTCCGCGAGGGTTGTAGAGAGCAGAGGGTGGATACGGAGAACGTCATCGACAGCATCGGCAAACGACGTTACTCCGGTTGCCTGTCGGGAGGTTTCGACGTCGTAGAAGGCGTATAGAAATGGCTGGGCTTTAAGATCGTTGACAGCCAGTTCGCCCTGGCCGTCTGCTGCTATCAATTTGTTTTGATTCGATAGCAATTCGCTCAGCGCTGCCTGCGAGAGCATGTCGCCGTCATTGCGCGCCTCTGCGATGACGCCGATGCCGTGGATGGTTGATTCGAAAACATCGTTGATCTTGTCCTGAACGTCGAAGACTTCCCCGGTGGGATCTTGAGACGCCTGAGGAGGTGCATCCAACAATGTTGTGGGAAGGGCAAGTAGAAGCGTGCCCACCAGGGCGGCGATCAGGATTTTTCTTGAATGGCGGTCAATGAGGAATGCGAGCTTCGAGGTGGTATCTACGATCTGTGATTCAGTATGCATATGCTTCAATCAACTTAGCACGTGCAGCCAGTACCTCCTAAGCTGTACACAAGCTTAGGGCTGTCAAGTTTTTGTGACCCATGCACATCAGGTTGTTTTCAGTGAGATCGAAATTTCTCTACTTAAGTTGTACTTCAGGGATATCAAGACTTTGTGAAGGAATGTGAATTTTGGCGAAATAGACCAAAAGGTTTGATTACTTCTTGGTTTCTGCGAAGGCTTCACCGATTTCTTCAAGGGCTGCCTTAAACGAGACGGCCGCGTCCATATCGACGTGCTGCTTAGCCTGTGAGCCGAGCTTGCAGGCTTCCCAAACCTTTGTGTGGAGGTTGGGGTGAGCGGCGAGATGCTCAGGCTTGAAGTAGTCGGTCCAGATAATCAGAATGTCGTTCTTGGCTTTCGCTGCGTGCTCTTCTTTGACAGCAACGTAGCGGTTGAACGAGTTGTGGTCGTCGACGCTGGACGGTGCGCCCATTTCCTGGATCAATTCGGTCATTCGAATTACAGTTTGTGCTGCCTGAATGGCGTCACGAGGGTCGTAAATACCGCATGGGATGTCACAATGGGCGTCGGCGAATCCGATGGGGAGCACCCGGTCTGCAATTTGTGAGATTGTTCGGAACATGAGTTTTCTCCTCGAAAATACACTGTTATATGTGCAAGGCAGGCGGAATAATCTGGCTACTCAAGGATTAGCAGAGCCTTCCGCTGTAGATTAGCCTGACAAATCTACCACGAAGAAACGACATTCTTTGCTGAATTTCATAAAAAACATACTAATTGAGCTGTTATCGGTTCAAATCGTCAAAGTACGGGGTCGCAGCATGGAGCCAGCGATCAGTGAAGGGGCATGGGTGGTTTCATTTCGGGCGGGATTTCGTCACCGGGATCCGGAGCGGTTTGATGTGGTGCGGTTGGAGGAGTCTGGGACGGCTAGTTCCTGGATCGTGAAGCGGATAGTTGGGTTGCCGGGTGAAGAGGTTTCCTTGCGGGCTGGAGAGTTGTTAATTAATGGCGAGTTTGTGGCGGATTCGTTCGCTTATTGTCTAGATCCGCAGGTCGGTAATTTTGAGTGGTGGTTGCGAGATGACGAGTATGTGGTGCTTGGGGACAACCGTGGATCGTCGACGGACAGCCGGAAGTTTGGTGTTGTGAAGCGTGGGAGTTTTCGTGGGCGGGTGTGGGTGTAGTGGTTGGGGTGTGTGGGTTGAATGTTGGCGGCTTGCTGCCGTCCTTCGAGTACCCCACAAGATGGCATTTGTGGTTATGCCGTTGTCAACGGCGCTTCGTGATCCTTAGTTCCTTCGACTTAGCTAGAACCAGCGACCGCAGGATGACCGGTTGGATGTTGTCGGATTAGTTGGCATCAAGAATATTCTTGGCTTTGTTTGTTAAATTTTCGATGATGGGGAGTTGGAAGTTGGAGTTTGGATTTCTTGAGGAGTCGACTTCGTTGGCGATGACGGCGATGACAGTGCCGGATTTCCGCCAGTAGATGAACTGGGCTGAGAACGGGTAGATGAACCCGAATTGTCCAATCACCGGCTCATCGTCATCCTCCCAGACGAACACTCCTGCGCCGGAGTTGATTTTCTTGGCTCCCGAATTTTGAGCGGGGTATTCCGCCACACGCAGCATTTCTGATTCGATTTCGGCGTATTGTTCGTTTTCGAAAATGGCTCTGACGAGCTTGATGATGTCTGACGTTGTGGAGACGAGTGCTCCCGACGCCCATTCGGCACTGATGACCGATATCTCGGGTACCTGAGGCACATGACCGTCGATTGCGGTTGGTGCGTCGGTGAAAGGCCCGGTGTATTCGTAGCCCGATGGTGTGCCACCGGGGACGTTTTCCCTGCCCGCGAGGTAGGTGTCGTTCATGTCGAGAGGGTCGAGAAATCGATTTCTAATCTCGATTTCCAGAGGATTTCCGGTCACCAGTTCGATGATTCTTCCTAGCACGAGGAAGTTTGTTTTCGAATAGCCGTACTGGGTGCTGGGCGGGAAGAACGATCCTTCTTCGGCAGCGACGGCGATCACGTCGACGGTTTGTTGTGATGTGTTGGGGCTTTGTTCGTAAAGCACATCCAGAAATTCTTCTGTGTAGAAGACCGGGATGCCGCTGGTGTGTTCGAGGAGATTACGGATGGTGATCTGCCCGGAGTTTTCGATCTCCGGGAACCGAGATTCGATCGTTGCGTTGAGATTTACCGATTCTTCAGAAGCTAGCTGAACGATGCATGCTGCAACGAGGACGTGGATGAGGTCGCCGACGAACATTGACTGGTTGGGTGCGATCGGGTCATCAGGAAACCGGTCGGGATCGATCGAGCGTTTGGTGAGTCCGCTGGCGACGTTGATTTGACCGAGTTTCGTCGAGTAGACCGACATCGTTGCGCCAGTGATTCTTTCGCCTTCTCTCCAGGTGTCGAGGGTGGTTTGGAGTTCGGTGGTGGTTGCGGCGAGTTGTTCGTGTGAGGGTGTGTTGTTTTGGGGGTCGGCGGTACAGGTGGTTGTGGCGAAGGCAAATAAGGCGAGTAGAAGGAGTTTTACTTGGGTAGAGGGCGTCATGGCATGGCTTGTTAGCGCGTCGCTAGTTGTTGGGCTCCACCCTCACCCTAACCCTCTACTCTGGGGAGAGGAACGAGGAGGAGAGGAGCGGACGCAAGCAGGCGTGTCTGAGTCAAGATCGGTTGGAAGCGCCAGTTTTGCCGAGATGTATGTGGGGTTTGGCATTCCCTCTCAACTTAATTTTATCCCTGTTGGAGGAGGTTAAGTTGAGAGGGACTCGATCCAACTAGTTAGAGTTGATGCTGAGGGTTCCCAGTTTGTCCTTGTCGGATTTTTCGCCGAAGATCAAGACGTAGGTGACTGTTGCTGAGATTCCGCCGATGATCGGTCCAGCCCAGTAGACCCAGTGGTCGGCCCATTGTCCGTGGATGAGGGCGGGGCCGAAGCTTCGAGCCGGGTTCATCGATGCTCCCGTAAGCGGGACAGCGATCAGGTGGTCGGCGAAGATGACGAGCCCAATCGCCAACGGGGCAAGAGCTGTGTTGCCTCGCTTGTCGATCGCCGTGGCGAAGATTGTGAACACGAGGAAGAAGGTGAGAATTACTTCGAGAACGAGTCCGTCACCGGTTTGCACACTCAGACCGTGAACCCCAAGGTTGTCGAGTCCCCATACGAATTCGTCGATGAGGAATGCCGCGAGGGTGGCACCGCCGAGTTGTCCAACGATGTATGACAGACCTCGCACGATTCCGACATTGCCAGAAACGATTGCGGCGATGGTGACGGCAGGGTTCAGGTGTGCGCCCGTTATGCGACTGATTCCGACGATTCCGATGAGTATTCCGAAGCCGTGGCCAGCGGCAATAATTATCAATCCCGCAGTGTCGAGCGGTTCGAGCAGTGAAAGTCCTGCTCCGACGGCTGCCCCCACCGCGCCGACACCCATGAAGACGAATGTGAAAGTTGCGATGAGTTCTGCCAGTAACCCGCGAAGGTTGTTACCCGAAAGTAGTTCGTTCATCTGAGTTTCCTAGAGTCGCAGCATGACTGCTGCGAATAAGTCGGTGGAGAGTGTTTGGGCGCGTGTTCGAAGCTATCGAACGCGATTAGCGCGTAAAAATACGTGTTAATACCTAATAGTCAAGATCGTCACTAGAGAATTAAATGATTTGCTGCGACCCAAACAGGGAAAATTACCCTCGGGCGACAAGCTCGGCGGCTTCGATTGCGCTGTAGGTGATGATCAGGTCGGCACCTGCGCGTTTGATCGAGGTGAGGATCTCCATCATCGCTCGCTCTCGATCGAGCCAGCCTGCACACCCCACGGCTGCGACCATGGAGTACTCGCCACTGACGTTGTAGGCGGCAAGGGGGGTGTCGAACCGCATTGCGGCTTCCTTGATGACGTCGAGGTAGGCGAGTGCGGGCTTCACCATGATTATGTCGGCGCCTTCTTCCAGATCGGCTTCGATCTCACGCATCGCTTCTCGTCCCTGGTTCGGAGCCATCTGGTAGGCGCGTCGCTCGCCGAACTGGGGAGCGGAATCGGCAGCGATACGGAAGGGTCCGTAGAAAGCCGAGGCGTATTTTGCCGAGTAGCCCATCACAGGTGTGTTGGAGAAACCGGCTTCGTTGAGGCCGTTTCGTATCGCAGCGACCTGACCGTCCATCATCGCCGAGGGTGCAACCATGTCGGCGCCTGCTTCTGCGTGAGAAACGGCGGTTTCGGCAAGGAGCGGCAGCGTGGCGTCGTTATCGGTATCGTTGCCTTTGACGATTCCGCAGTGGCCATGGTCGGTGTATTCGCAGAGGCAAACATCGGTGATTACATACGTTTCGGGTGACGCCCTCTTGATCGCCGCAACTGCCTGTTGGACGGCTTCGTCGGGAGCACTGGATCCTGAGCCGGTGGCGTCTTTGATGTCGGGAATTCCGAATAGCAGGACTGATTTCACACCGGCTTCCATCGCCCGTTGGGCTTCTTCAACAGCGATATCGACCGACATTTGGTCGATGCCGGGCATCGGTTCGATCGGGGTGCGAACTCCGGTTCCGTTTACGACGAACATCGGGTAAATGAACTCGGACGCCGAGAGCCGATTTTCGTTGAGCATATCGCGCAGCGTGGCGTTGCGTCGAAGCCTTCGGATGTGAGGATATTGATCGCTATTCATGTATTTATTATCCATGATTGGCGTGATCGACTACGTATGCTTTGATCGCTTTGACGATTCCGGCGATCGATTGTTCTTCCGCCTGGATGTCGTTGTTCACGCTGAGTTCTATGGCGGTCTCGGCTGTGATTGGGCCGATGATGACGGTCTTGCTTGTGTTGATCAGATCGGAGCTTCCACCTAGTAGATCGACTAGGTTACGAACAGTCGATGAGCTAGTGAAGGTGGTGAAATCGATACCTTCTTCGTAAGCTTTTCGGGCGAGGCTGCCGGTGTTATTGGGTGACTCGGTGGAGTAGGCGATGACTTCGTCGACGTTCGATCCGAGTTTGCGTAATCCTTTTGCGAGCGTTTCGCTTCCAATTTCAGAGCGCGGGAAGAGTACGTTCTTTGGCGTGATGCCGTCGCTCTTGAGCAGCTCGATCATTGCACTGGCGAGGTATTTGGTGGGAATGGCGTCGGCGTTGATGCCGATTTCGGCGAGCGCACGGGCTGTCGATGGGCCGTTCACGCCGAACTTGAGATACGATAGCGATCGGGAGTTGATGCCGATTGCCTTCATCCGTGCGGCGATTCCTCGAACTGCGTTCGAGCTGGTGAGCATCATCCAGTCGTATTTGTCGATGTTTTTGAGTGCTTCGTCGAGCGGTGCAGGATCGCGTACGGGGATGATTTCGATTGTTGGATATTCGAGGACTTCGGCACCGAGTTCTTCCAGCTGTTTCACTAGCCGGCTGGCTTGAGATCGTGCTCGGGTTACGAGGACCCGCTTACCGAAAAGAGGACGGGTATCGAACCAGGCCATGGCGTCACGAAGGCCGGCGACTTCGCCGATGACGAAGGCGACTGGAGCGCCGATCCCGGCTTCAACACCTCGGGCGACAATTTCACTTATGGGGCCGGTGACTACATGTTGTTTCGCGGTTGTGCCCCACTGGATGAGTGCTGCTGGACGTTCGCTCGGAACGCCGCGTGAGGTTAGGGCAGCGACGATGTCGTTCATGCTTTTCCAGCCCATTACAAATACAAGAGTGCCGGAGAGGCCGGCGAGGGCGTCCCAGTTGATGGTCGAATCGGGCTTGTTGGGATCTTCGCTGCCGGTAACGATTGTGAGGGACGTCGACATGCCCCGCTGGGTGACGGGAATGCCAGCGTAGGCTGGGGCTGCGATAGTCGATGATATACCGGGGACGACTTCCCACGAAACGCCTGCGGCAGCTAGTTCGAGCGCTTCTTCACCGCCGCGACCGAAAACGAACGGATCGCCACCTTTGAGTCGGCAAACGGTTAGCCCACGAAGACCAAGCTCAATAAGCAGGTCGTTGATTTCGGGCTGAGTCATGCGATGGTCGTCACGGCCTTTTCCAGCGTCGTACATTTCGGCGTCGGGTCGAGCTTCGTGGAGGAGTTGTGGGGATGCCAGCCGATCGAAGACGACGGCGTCGGCAGTGCGGAGACTTTCGAGTCCCTTGACCGTGATGAGGCCGGGATCACCGGGTCCTGCGCCGACCAGAAAGACCTTGCCTACGTTTTCTGGTGAATTTGGCATCGGTTAGTTCACGTCTTCCGAGACAAGGTCTCGAGCACCGCGTTCGACAAATAGTTTGCCGATGTTTCTTCCGATCTTTTCCGCATCGACTGCGTTGTCGACGAGGTTTTCTCGGATTACCTCAGTGCCATCTGGGGTGGAGGCGAACGCAGAGAACGTGATTTTCCCGTTTCGGTTTTTTGCGTGAGCGGAGACCGGGGCTGAACACCCTCCGCCGATTTCATCGAGAAACGCTCGTTCGGCGGTTACTTCGAAAAGTGTGCCGTTGTGGTTTACTTTGCTTGCTGTCTGGATCGCTATTGAATCGTCGGCCCTTGTTTCCAGGGCAAGCGCGCCCTGACCAACGGCGGAGACGAAGCTGGAGCACGAGAGATGCTGAGTAATTCGGTCCTGTAGGCCGAGCCGGTTGAGCCCGGCGGTTGCGAGGATTACGGCATCGGGTCCGTCTTGTTCGTCGAGTTTTGCCAGTCGGATTGGTACGTTGCCCCGCACTGGTTCGACGATGAGGTCGGGTCGGAGATTTTTGACAAGGGCCTGACGCCGTGCGCTGCCGGTGGCTACTCGTGATCCGGCTGGGAGTTCTTCGAGGGTTTCACCGTTGCGACTGACGAGGGCATCGCGGGGGTCTTCTCGATACGGCACGGCAGCGAGCGCGAATTCGGGTGGCAGCGATGAGGGCATATCTTTGAGGCTGTGGACTGCGATATCAATTCGGCGATCAAGCAGGGCGGTCTCAAGCTCACGCACGTATACGCCGACGCCGAGTTCTACCAGATTCTGGCGTCGATCTATGTCACCGGTTGTTTTGATGATGACCAGGTCGATCTCGACTTCAGGATTGGCTTCGCTGAGGGTGTCGATGACATGGCCGGTCTGGGTGAGTGCGAGTGCACTCCCCCGGGTACCGACCTTGATCAAGTGACCATTTCCTGTGTCATCGAGGTTATTCATGAGTAGGTGACTCGCACGGGGTGCGGTGTTTACACTTTGCTCGCTGCGTTGTGGGTTTCGAGAGCTGAAACCAGCATGGCTCGTGCTTTATCAGCGTCGCCACCCTCGAAGATGTCGAGCATCTGGTCGGTTATCGAGACCGCCCATTCGTTCGGCGTGATCTTGAGATCGCGCGCTCGCTGTTCGACACGAACGTCGGCGATGAGAGGCCCCATTCCCGCCCAGCGTAGGCATTGGCAGTTTTTCTCGTCGCTCATTCTTTCGCGGATTCGGCGTGCGAGAGCAGGGCTCGATCCGGCGGTCGAAACGGCGACCGTGACTTCGTTTCGCTGGATGAGTGACGGTGCGATCCATGTGCAGAGAGGGGTGACGTCCATCACATTAAGCAGGATGTTACGCTCGGTGGCTTCCTTCGAAATCGCCTCGTTGGTTTCCATCGACGAGGTGTCGGCGACGATCACTATCCATGCACCGGCAAGATCGCTGGGTTGGTATTTGCGGTTTACCCACTCGATTTCACCGGTGTCAGCTTTGGCACGAAGGGCGGGTGAGATTTCGTCGTCGGGGCTGAACAGCTTTACGTTGGCACCGCATTCTAGAAGGTAGTTGACCTTGCGTTGCCCTTCGTGGGCGTCGCCGCCAAAGACGATTCCGAGGCGGTCTTTTACATCGAGGTAAATACCGTAGTAGCGCGGCACAGTGTTCTCCTGTTGATTTCCTAAACTTGGGTCGGTTTTGGTGATTAACTGTTGAGTTGGGTTAGCATATTGGCTGGAGTTCTTCGACGAAGTAGCGAACTCGTGTCTTTTATATTCTCTGATGTTGGTCGATTCGGCGATTTCGTAGCTGAACCGCTCACATTGTAGGCGTTGGGCCGTTTTTCGATCGACACACTAGGAACCTCATTCCGATTGAGGGAGATTAGATTGCTGACTCGTGCCAATGTCTTCGATGATGAATTCTGCCGCCTGGTTTCCGCTACGTACCGCCGATTCCATTGTTGAAGGCCAGCCTGTATCGGTCCAGTCGCCGGCGAGATAGAAACCGGGCAGCGGAGTTCGCTGGGATAGCCGGTGTTTCTGTGAGCCAGGCGCTACCCGGAACGTGGCTTCGAGCATTTTCACAATTGCGAATTTCTTGATAGTTGCGCTGTTGGCGAGCGAAAATGTTTTTGCCATTTTGGTGGTGAAGATTTCTCGGAGTTCTTGCTTTGGGCGGTCTTGCCACTCCCAGGCTCCACTCAGAGATATTACGACGTGTTGGGTCGTGTCATCGGGATTTCGGTTTCCCGATTTGAGACCTGAGTCGTTAAATACCCACTGGAGTGGGCTGTCGAGCACGGCAACGAAATTTTCGGTCAGCACGGGACTGTCGTACCAGATGTGGATGGCGACTATCGGAGCGGTCTGAACTGATTCTGCTGGGGTGAAAAAATCGTCCTTCCTATCGGAACTGCCGGGGATAAGTGATGTCATAGCGGCTGCAGGTACGGCAGAGACTACAGCCTCACTTTCGATTGTTTCATCGGTGGTTGTCATTACGCCTGATATCTTCGTATCGGCGATGTAGAGCGAGCTTACCTCGACACCGGTTCGAATCTCACCGCCATGCTCTTCGATGTATTTCTGTGCATTTTCCCCTATGAGGGTTGATAGGCCGATGAGCGGGATGCCCATTGCCGGGTTCTGTGCTGATCCCAGAAGGGCAACTTTGAACAGTTCGATACCGGTGTGGGCGCTGACAGCTGTGATGTCGTCGTTGAGCGCAGGGAGGATAATCAGATTCCAGAAGTTTCGGATGGTGCTGTCGTTCTGGCCATGATCCCGGAGCCAGTCGTCGAATGTGATCAGGTCGTGTGGAGAGTTTTTGCCAAGGCGGGTTAGCTTTATGCTGAGTAAACCCCACAGGATTCTGAGTTTGCTGATTGCACCGACATGTTTGTAGCCGAGTAGAGCAGAGAGATTGGCGAGTACGCCGGGTAGATTTTTAGCTTTGAACCAGCTTATTTTTCCGTCTTTAAGGACCGGGAACCCGATGCGTTCGTCGAGCTTGATCTGATCGGATACGCCGATATCAGCAACGTACTGCTGAAACTGCTCGCAAGCACCAACGAACACGTGCTGCCCATTGTCGATCTCTTCGCCTGAATCTTTGTCGGTGAACGAGTATGCACGGCCGCCCAGAAACGGACGTTTTTCGAGAACGATTGGCTTGATGCCGTTTCGAATAAGGCGTACTGCGGTGGCGAGTCCGGCGATACCGCCGCCGATGATGACTACGGTTCGTGTTTGCATGAGCTAGACGAACCGGATTCTGCGTGCTCGGAGCCAGATGACCAAGAGCAGTTTGAACTTTCGAAATCTGGTCAAGCCGACGCGGTGATTGAGGGTGTCGTAGTTGTTCTTTTCGATTTGGTCGAGAAGGAGTTCGTAGATCTTTGTCATGACCTCAGGGCACTGGCGGGACTGTTTGTCGAGGAGAGGGAAGAGACGGACTCCCGATTCGAGATATTTTCGTGCTCGTGCGACTTGGAATTTCATGAAGCGGATGAATTCCGGAGTGATTCGCTTGTTGCGAAGATCGTCGACCGCAACTCCGTATTCGGCGAGTTCCTCTGATGGCAGATAGACACGGCCGATTTCGAGATCTTCGGTAATGTCACGGAGGATGTTGGTTAGCTGAAGAGCGATACCGAGGTCGATGGCGTATTCGACAGCTCGTTCGTCTTCGTAGCCAAAAACTTCGATAAGCGCGAGCCCGGTGGCTGATGCGACTCGTTTGCAGTATTCGACGAGTTGGTCCCATTTTTCGTACGTGGTGCCGTTGAGGTCCATTCGGCAGCCTTCGACTACATCGAGGAGATGCTGCTGATCGATTGGATATTTGTGGAGTGTATCGCCGAGCGCAAGCCACATTTCGGGTGTGGCTTCCTTAATACTCAGGCGGTCGCCGTTGCCTTCGGTATTTACGGAAAAATCGCCTGCGTAGGCGGCAGCAAGGTGGGTTTGGAGAGAGTCGAGCGCTTCACCGATGCGGTCGCCGTATTCGCCTTCATCGACGATATCATCGGCGAGTCGACAGAACGCGTATCCGGCGTATACGGCGTTTCGCTTGTCGACGGGAAGCGTGGTGAATGCGTAGTAGAAGTTCGATGACGCAGCCTTCGTTTGAGCGGCGACGGCTTTATACGCAACGGCGATCTGTCGCGGCGATGGTGCTTCGGGCATGTCGGGCGTCTGGCTGGGCATTTCAGGCAGTATGCCTTGCTGCGGATTTGAAGACACCGTTTGGGATGAGAGGCAGGCCGAGTTTTGCGCGAATCCAGGTTGATGTGAATATCCGTGTTTTACAGAGCTTTGAGATTCTGGGCCGAGTTGCAAGGACCGTGTAATTCTGGCGTTCGATCGCCCGCAGGATTTCGAGACCACCCCGGGCAAAGAGCACGAAGTCGGATTTGAGTGATTTATCGAGATGATCGACGAGTGCGTAACCTTCGCTGAACAACTGACGCGCACGATCGACTTGAAAACGCATGAGCGCTTCGAATTTATCGTCATGCTGGCGATCGAGGATTTGTGTCTCAGTTACGCCAAATTGGACAAGATCTTCTTGAGGGATATAGATTCGACCGATTTCGAGATCGCGACCGACATCCTGCCAGAAATTCGCTAGTTGAAGTCCGGTGCAGGTGCGGTTGGAAAGATCGTGAAGTTTGAGATCGCGGATTCCACTTAGATAGAGCACGAGGTGACCGACAGGATTGGCAGAGTAGGAGCAATATTCGAGAACATCTTCGAAAGTTTCGTGACGGGTGATTGTTTGATCGCGTCGGTTGGCTTCGATGAGTCGTTTGAATGGTTCGGCGGGTATGTCGAAGGTGCGGATGGTTTCGGCGAGGGCGACGAAGTAGGGGTGTGCTGGTGTGCCGGTGGGTTCCTCGGGGGGATAGCAATTGTCAAGCTCACGCTCCCACAGATCGAGGAGGGTTGGCCTGTCGCCATGTGTTTCATCGCCGAGGTCGTCGACGCCACGTGAGAATGCATAGATCGAGTAGAAGTGCTTGCGCAGATGTTTTGGTAGCAGGCGAGAGCCGACGGAAAAATTTTCGTAATGAGTTTTTGCCAGCTTTTCGCATACAGCGAATGTGGCATCGAGATAGTCAGGCGAGTCGGAGCCGACTTCCATATTTGGTGCGGGAAGCTCGACAGCCGATGTAGCTGACTGAGTCATGGACAAATTTGGACACCTGTTGGATGTCGACTAGGAGTCTAGATACCCATCACCTGAACGGCGACCTGGCGTGGTTTCGGCTCGTCGAGTTCGACGAGTAGTATACGTTGGAATTCACCGAGAAGAGGGCTGCCATCGATGATCGGGACAATCTCTGAACTGCCTAGGATCATATGCTGGCAGTGGGCGTGGCCGTTGGGGCACTCGTTGGGTCGCATGCTGACGGTTCGCAGTTCGAAATCGTTGTGGCCGTAGTAGGCGTCCTTAGGTGCGCTGCGCTCGAGGAAGTGTTCCATGTCTCGAAGCAAAAGGGGTTCGTCCTCGTTGATCATGACGGAGAAGGTTGTGTGGGTGCTATAGATCGACACCTGACCGTTCTTCACGCCGGACTCGGAAACGAGTTGACGCACGGTGTCGGTGAAATCGATGATCTCAGGAGCGTCGTTCGATTCGACTTGGACGATCTTGCCAAATACCCTGTATTCGGTCCCCGTTGTCAACCCACCGGGCGAGGTGCCGTTCAACACACTTATTCGACCGGCTTTAATTGCCGACATCGCACATGTCTTATCCGAATGCAAACTTTCCTCCCTAGGGCAAGGACTTAGCGGGGTTAATGGTCACCCAGCCAACTTAAAATACGCGTTCATCAGTTGCCGAATTACCACTGGTCAGTTTTGATCATTTTCATGGGAATTTGGCGGCCTTGTTCGCAGCCACGGATATGTTACTTCAACTGAAGCCCGAGAGTATCTGTTGATTGTGTGGAGAATTTTCAATTTGATTGCCGATTTGTTGCTCAGAATGGCAGCAATGTTTCCGCGGGTTCAGTTCAGCGAGCCGGGCGGCTTGCCCAGCCGAGTGAGGTTGATTTTTGATCTGCGATCATTTGTTTTCTTGTGATTCGGGTGGATGATCGCCGTGAAGCTGACGGTTCGGCAGTCGTTCAGAATCGCTATTACGCGGGATGTTGTTCGATGCTGGTCAGGGTGGCGTGAGCTTCCATAAATGCCGCCATGAACGTGGTTAATGAACTACTGGCACGAGTGGATGATCGCCCCAATCGTAATAGGGCGGGGAGATCTTGCGGGGTGTTGAAAACGTGCTTGATGTAGGCAGTGATTCTCTTTTCATACGGGCCGGAATCGTGGCGATCGACGATTGTGGGAAAATCGAAATCTCGGTCGTCCAGCACGCTTGCGACTACCACCCAAGGGATTTCCGCGTCAGTGGCCGCCGCTGCTACAGCGTGTGATTCGGTATCGACTGCGGTGGCGTTGATCACTTCGCCTAGCCAGCTTTTTGTGCCGGGCGTCGTGGCTGTTTTTGAGACTGTAACAATCGTGCCATGGTGATAGTCGAGCCCAGATACTTCGACTGCGGTACGGGCTGCGAGAAGGACTGTTCGATCGGGTCCGAGTGAATTTGTGTCGTCGACGATCGACCATTCGAAAGGAGTTCCGGGGAGATCCATGATACGGGCTGCGATAACAATATCGCCGGCGTGGGTGTGCTCTTTGGTAGCTCCGCAAAATCCGAACGAAATTATGGATTCAGGCGCGAATTCTTCGATTGCCCATTTTGTGGCACGACGGGCGCGCTCTGATCCGGTTCCACTGAGCACTATGGCTGGAAAATCGTGTGACTCGGGCCGGTAGGCGAGGAAATCTTCTGGGGCGTCGACGAGTGTGTAGTCTCCCGACCGGATGATTCCTATTGCTTCACGTTTTAGTGATCCAAGTGCGACGATCATGTTCTTTTCAGGTCTGGACGGATATCCGATGGGCGATGCACGTTAATTGGGGAAACAACGCACTGGCAAATCGTGATTCAAGAGTCCCGTACGAGCAGAAATTCACCCAGTTCAGTGAATTCACCGGCAGTGGTTCCGGACAACTCGAGCGACTCTATCATTCGCTTGCAATTGCCCCACCGTTGTTCAGCCATTGCCTGGCAGTAGTCCTGCGTGCCGAGGATTTCCATTTCTTCGAGTACGACATTGACATCTTCTTCTTCGAGATCGTCTTTGGTTCGGAAAATTTGTCGGAGCCGTTCGGCAGTCGCACCGGTCGATGTGCTGAGTACGTGGACGGCTGGCAGAGCTTTCTTTTTCCGTTTGATATCGGCACCGACAGGTTTGCCAGTTTCTTCTCCGCCCCAGACTCCGAGAACATCGTCACGAATCTGGAATATACGGCCGATGTCGTTTCCGATAGCTTTGAGAGCGGCGGCTTTGCGACGGACGGGGCCCGACCGGGGTGCAACGAGGCTACCGAGGTAGATTGATGCTTCGATTAGTGCGCCGGTTTTACGCTCGATCATGTCGAGGTATTGATCGACCGTGACCGATTCCTCTGTTTCGAAGGAGATGTCGAGGTACTGACCCTCCATCATCTTCAGGTAGTGGCTTGTTAATTCGGCTTGGGCTTCAAGTGCGACTGCTTCATCGACTCCGGCGGATCGAAGTTTCCATGCAGCTGCATCGGCGATTTTGAGCATGGCGTTGCCAGATACGATTGCTGCCGGCTCGCCCCAGATCGTCCAGACAGTTGGACGGTGGTGACGTACTCGATCCATATCTTCAATATCGTCGTGAATCAACGAGAAGTTGTGGACGTATTCGAGCGCGACGGCGATTGGTGTCGCCCGGTCGAGATCACCGCCAACGGCGTCGGCGGCAAGCATTGCCAGGGTCGGGCGCATTCGTTTGCCACCGGTCAACATCGAATCGGAGCCGTCGATTTCCTGCCATCCCATGTAGTAGCGATGGATGTCGTAGATGGCAGGTTCGAGTCCGTCCAACTCGGCACGTAACGCCTCGTCGATGCGGTCATGGTAGCGCGTGAAGAAGTCGGGCAGCGAGGGTGCGTGTTTCGTCCCGGCTTTAAGGTTTCGAGATGATTCGGCTGAGTTGGAAGGGGTCGAGTTCAAGAAATGATCGGTGCTTGATGATCGGTTGCATTTCGCCTGAGCATTTAGGGTATCGCTTCACCGGCTTAGTGGGCGGGTTTTAATCCCCTGGGCGGTGTACGTGTTAATGAAAATAGACGTCAACAATATTGCTGATGGCTATTTGTGGCGGTTCGGATTCGCCAGAGGCGGCATGCGTATTACACGGACGAGATTTCGAGTTTTCGAGCCTTTTTCGACTCGAGCTTCGGGAGCTTGATTGTTAGCACGCCGTCCTTGAAGGTCGTCTCTGCGTTCTCGTAGTCGACGGTCTCGGGTAGACGGAGCGCCCGGTAGTAGGAGCCGGCCCGTCGCTCTCGGAGCAGATAGCCGTTGGTGTCTTTTTCGGAGGTACTGGTGGACTCTGCCCTGATTGTTAGCACGTTGTCATCGACCGAGGCGTCGATTTCATCTTTGGTAGTTCCGGGGATCGACGCTGTTACGATGAGATTGTCGCCGTCTTGCACGACATCGAGCGGGATGCTCCAGGCCCCAGGATCGCTGTTACGAGCGACTGCTGATCGGGTTCCGATGAACCGGTTGAAGAGATCGTCGAAATCTCGGACTGTTCCGAATGGGTGCCATTTTTCGATAGCCATTGTGTTTCCTTTGTTCGTAATTACTCGCTGCTAGGGTGAGTGCCGTGGATCGACGCACTGTTGACAGTTGATTGAATTGTTACCAAAACTTGCATAAATCAATTATAGAAATCTAATAATAGCATTGTCAAGTCATATTATGGGCGCGTGGTAAGATGTGTTGGAAATTAATGATGCCCAACTGTATTGCAACTGAATGCGACTAAATCCGCATTTTGGAAAATCTATAAAGCGACTTATGACACAGAACTACTACGACATGCTCGGCGTGAATAGAAGTGCCTCTGATAAAGACATCAAAGCGGCTTACCGAAGGATGGCGAGAAAGCTTCATCCCGACGTGAATCCGAACGACGAGCGCGCTCAGGATCAGTTCAAAAAGGTCAATGAGGCGTACGAGGTTGTGGGCGATCCGGCACGTCGCAAGGATTACGACCAGTTCGGTGAGAATTGGAAGCACGCCGACCAGATGAGGAATATGGGTGGAGGACGCGGACCGGGCGGTGGTATGAGCTTTAATCTCGGCGACCTATTTGGTGGCGGTCACGCTCAACAGGGCGGTGCGAGTTTCGCCGACATGTTCGGTGGCATGGGCGGTCACGCTCAACAGCAACGCCCGCAGACGATGAAGCACAAAGGTTCGATCGATGTTTCCCTCGACGAGGTCTACACCGGAGCAACCCGACGCATTTCTATTGGAACCCCGAATTCAGGCACGACCAAACGGAACCTCGAAGTTGAGGTCCCCAGAGGAGTTCCGGACGGTCGGAAGATCCGGTTGCGACCGGATGGCCAGACCGAGGTGATACTCAAGGTCAACGTTCGATCGGATAAACGGTTCAGTCGTGAGGGTGCGAATTTACGTGCCGATATCGCAGTGCCGTTGCTCGATGCGATTCTTGGAGGCGAGACAGAAGTGCCGACGATGACCGGGCGGATTGCTCTCAATATTCCGGCGGGAACACAGAACGGTCGATCTTTCAAGATCAAGGGGTGTGGTCTTCCGAAGATGAATTCGGACGAGCACGGTGATCTGTATGCGACGGTGAAGGTTCGCCTTCCCGACACTCTTTCCGGTGAAGAGCAGCAGCTTTACGCACAGTTGCGGGAGATTCGAAAAGGTGAGCCCAAAGTCGATGACCTGATCGACCATGTTTCGAACAACGAGGAGAACGCCGGATGACGATGGGACACAACGATCCGGTTTTCGCTATCGGAATCGTTGCGCAGATGTGCGGAGTTCATCAGCAGACACTGCGTAACTATGAGCGATGGGAGCTGGTGATTCCGCAGCGATCGAGCGGTGGCACGAGGCTCTATTCCAACCGTGACGTTGAGTTGATTCAGCAGATATTGCGGTGGAAGGAAGAGTTCGGTTTGAACCTTGCCGGCATCGAAGTAATGTCGAAGCTTTTGAATCGAATTGATCGATTGGAATCACATGTACAGGACTTAACCGTCGAGATCGTCAAGCTACGAGAAGGGCAAACCCGTCTACCGGGCTAGTGCGGTAGAAGTTAGGGAATTTACTGAGATGGTATTGAAACAGGAAGATTTCACAGAGCAGGCTCAAGAAGCACTTGGTGCGTCTCAACAGCTAGTAGTGCAGATGCGTCACAGCCAATGGGATGCCGAACACCTGTTGGTCGGGTTGTTGCAGATCGACAACTCTCTATCGGCAAAGATTCTCGAGGCGATTGGTGTAGATGTTGGCGATATGGTTCAGGAGTTGATCACAAAGCTTGAGGAATCGCCAAAGGTTGGTGGTTCATCAGCTCAACCGCAGATTTATCCGACTCCTCGCGTGCAGTTGGCGATTGAGAATGCCAAAGACGAGGCGCTTCGACTCAAAGATGAATTGATCGGTGTCGACCACCTGTTGGTGGCACTTGCCAAAGAGTCGGGTGGTGATATTGCCGAGTTGTTCACTCAGCGAAATATCACCGAAGAACGGGTGTATCAGGCGCTGCTTGAAGTGCGTGGCTCTGCCCGCGTGACCGATCCCCGTGCAGAGAGTAAATATCAAACGCTCTCGAAATACAGCGTCGATTTGACTGACCTCGCTCGTGAAGGACAGCTTGACCCAGTTGTGGGTCGAGATATGGAAATCCGACGAGTGATGCAGACGCTCACCCGTCGTACTAAGAACAATCCCGTTCTCATTGGCGATGCAGGTGTTGGCAAAACCGCCGTAGCCGAAGGACTTGCCCAGCGGATCGTGACTGGTGATGTGCCGGAAAGCCTTCAGGGTCGACGGGTTATCGCACTTGAGATGGGTTCCCTTGTTGCCGGGGCAAAATTTAGAGGTGAATTCGAAGAACGTTTGAAGGCGGTGATGGACGAGATCCGTCAGGCTTCTGGCGAGATCGTTTTGTTTATCGACGAGATTCACACCGTGGTTGGAGCGGGTGCGGGCGATGGCGCCCTCGATGCTTCGAACATGATGAAACCGGCGTTGGCCCGGGGCGAGTTACAGACGATTGGTGCGACTACTCCCAACGAGTACCGTCGGTATATCGAGGCTGATCCTGCGCTGGAACGAAGGTTCTCGCCGATCTGGGTAGAAGAACCCGATGCAAAGACAACTATGGAGATGCTCGAAACTCTGAGACCACGCTACGAGCAACACCACGGGTTCACGATTGAACAATCGGCGCTTGAGGCGGCTGTACAGCTTTCGGCGCGTTACATATCCGATCGTTTGCTGCCGGATAAGGCCGTCGATTTGATCGATGAGGCGGCTGCCAAGAATCGTATCGAAAACGAACTACTACCGCCTAACCTGAAGGATATGCAGATTGAACTGCAGAGACTCGATGAGGAAGAAGAGTCGGCTACAGTTCGTGGCGATTACGAAAATGCGGCGAATGCCAAGGCAGAGAAGTTGCGTGCACTGGAGGATTTCGAAGACGCCAAACGCGAATGGGATAAAACTCACAAGGTCAGCGAGGTTGTGACTGATGAGGATATTGCTTCGTTGATCGCTGAGCGTACGGGGATTCCGGTTGCCCGGTTGGTTGAGGGCGAGGGCGAGAGATTGCTGAAGCTGGAGGAACGATTGCACGCGCGTGTTATCGGTCAGGATCAGGCAGTAGAAGTTCTTGCTGACGCTGTTCGACGAGCGAGGGCGGGTTTGAAGGATCCGAAACGTCCGATTGGTAGTTTCATCTTCCTCGGGCCGACCGGGGTAGGTAAAACCGAACTTGCAAGAGCACTTGCCGAGTTAATGTTTGACGATGAGGACAACATGGTTCGGGTTGATATGTCGGAGTTTCAGGAGAGTCACACCGTCTCGAAGCTTATAGGCGCACCTCCGGGTTATGTTGGATATGACGAGGCGGGACATTTGACTGAAGCGGTTCGACGACGTCCTTTCTCGGTAGTTCTTTTCGACGAGATCGAAAAGGCGCAGCCGGATGTGTTCAACACGTTGCTGCAGGTGCTTGACGATGGGCGTTTGACGGATAGTCACGGTCGCACGGTCGACTTCCGGAATACGATCATCATTATGACCAGCAATCTGGGTTCGGACGACATCGCTCAGCAGGCTTTTGGCTTCCAGAAACAGAGTCGTGAGGAGACGGAAAGCGCGCGCGTACGCACGAAGGTTGAAGATGCGCTCAAGCAGCAGTTCAAACCTGAATTCTTGAATCGGTTGGACGAATTCATCGTGTTCGATTCGCTGACCCAGGACGATATCGAATTGATTGTCGATAAGTTCATGAGCGATGTTTCGGAGCGTGTCGCTGATCTGAAAGTTTCACTGACTTTGACTCCGACTGCCAGAGAATGGCTTGCGAAGACGGGATTCGACCGTATGTACGGTGCGCGCCCCTTGAAGCGAGCGATTCAGCGGTATGTGGAGAGTCCACTTTCGAAGAAGCTGCTCGCTGGGGACTTCCCTGAGGGTTCGTCGATTGTTGTTGACGAGGCTGATGGGGATGTGACGTTCACTCTCGTGAATTCGGCTGATGCTTCCGCTGTAGAGGTTACGGAGGCGGAGAAGGAGCCTGCGATTAAGTAGTCGTTGTGTGCGTCCCCGCACTAGATCCCTTGGCTTCGCGGACTCTACTCGGGAAATCGGATATGACTGTTGTTGTTTGAATAGACCTCTCGATCTGCTGTTGTGGTGGATACCGGGAGGTCTATTAGCGTGTGGTGTCGTAAGATGCGAGAGTGTCAGATCACTCGAATTCAAATACCAACGGTGTGATGGCGGATGTACCCGCTAACAAGCTTGCTGAGTTCATAGCAAAGCATCACCGCACGTATCAGACGGTTTTGTGGACGGTTGTTATCGCATCGGTGTTGGGCGGAACGATCGCTTGGTCAGCTGACTGGCTTGATGTTCAGAACGCCGGGTACTGGGGAGCGTTCTTAGTCAACCTGGTTGGTTCGGCAGCGGTTGTGATTCCGGTTCCGGGGCTAGCTGCTGTTTGCGCGGGTGCGGCAGCCGGGCTTGGCTTGAATTATGCGGGACTGGCGGTTGCCGGTGCGACGGGTTCGGCTCTGGGTGAAGCAACCGGTTATCTCGCGGGATTCGGGAGCCAGGGAGTCGTCCAGAAATCGCGCTACTATGCCCGAATTCACGACTGGGTTGTGCGGCGCGGCGGCTTCGCATTGTTTATTCTCGCGGTAGTGCCCAATCCACTGTTTGACTTTGGTGGCATTGCGGCTGGTTCATTCGGCTACCCGATTTCCAGATTTTTTCTCTGGGTATGGCTTGGCAAGCTGATCAAATTCTTGATTGTTGCGTATGCCTGCCGTCAGTCGATTTCGTGGCTCGTCGATCTCGTCTAGATCGTAACTATTCTTGATTTTGGGGTAATCCCGGATGTCGGATTCTTCAGACTTAATAACACCGCCCGAATCTCCAAATGCTCTTAATTCAACGCTCAGCGGCGATGCTGTGGCGACGGACAACGCAGTTCAACTCAAAGGTTTTCAGCTCTGGGTGGTGACCAACAAAGAGCTTACTTCCCGATTGGCGATGATCGCGTTTGTCGTTGGTTTTATGATTGTGGGGACGGCGCTCTGGCTAACAGATTCTCTGAGTTTTGAGAATGCCGGTTATGGCGGTGTGTGGATCGTCAGCTTTATTGCTTCCGGATCGATCATTCTTCCAGTGCCGGGCCTGGCGGCTGTTTGTATTGCTGCTGCACCAGATCTTGGACTCAACCCGGTTCTAATCGGCGTTATTTCTGCTTCGGCAGAGGCACTTGGCGAGATGACTGGTTACGTCGCCGGACTGTCGGGGCGATCGTTGATGGAGCGGAACAAGTTCTACCCACGTATGCATTCTTTGGTGCAACGCCGCGGCGGAATAATTTTGTTCATCGGTGGAATTGTTCCGAATCCGCTGTTTGACGTGCTCGGAATTGCCGCAGGCAGTATCGGGTAT
Organism: uncultured Dehalococcoidia bacterium; assembly: GCA_913052475.1. GTDB lineage: Bacteria > Chloroflexota > Dehalococcoidia > Lucifugimonadales > Lucifugimonadaceae > Lucifugimonas. The sequence goes on along the minus strand of CAJXEJ010000008.1, from coordinate 38,929 downwards.
CCGATCAAGAAATTCTTAATTGTTGTGTTTGTCGCCAAGGCGATCAAGTCGACAGCGATTGCGTATGCGTGCTTCTTGGGCATCGAATGGGTTCAGGGAATTATCGGATGATCGACACCAAAAACAAAGGTCAATTAGGCGTAGTGGTGGTTGCTGCTGGCCGTAGCTCCCGGTTTGAGGGAGTGGACAAGCAGATTGCGATGCTCGGCGGCGAGGCGGTTATTGCGCATTCGCTCCGCGTGTTCGATTCTTTTGACGAAGTTGGTGCAATTGTCCTCGTGATGTCCCCAGACAATCATGAGGCGGGGAACGCTGCGGTTGATCTCGGTGGATTTTCGAAGGTTATTGGCGTGGTCACTGGGGGTAAGCGTCGGCAGGATTCGGTGAGGATTGGGCTTGATATGCTTGCCGGGCAGGACGGTGGTGCGCCTGAGTACGTTGCTGTTCACGATGGAGCGCGGCCGTTTATCGATAGTGAGATGGTCGAGCGAGGATTGGCGACTGCGCAGAAGATTGGCGCGGCGATCGCTGCGGTGCCAGTGAAGGACACGATTAAGGTTGCGCCTCATCGAGTCGTAACCGATACACCGGACCGTTCGGGCATGTGGGCCGTACAAACGCCACAGATATTCCGGTTTGATGTGTTGAAAACGGCTCATGAGATGATACCCGAAGATGTGACGGATGATGCCTCGATGGTGGAGTTGGTCGGTGGGTTGGTTGCGGTGTTCAGCGGATCGAACGACAACATCAAGATCACTACACCGGAAGACCTTGATCTGGCGAGTTTGATTTTGGATCGCAGGCAGGATGATGATCTCGACTCGGCTTCGGGTGGGATTGCTGTAGAGGGATCACGGTTTGGGATTGGGTTTGACGGTCATCGGTTGATCGATGGCGGACCGCTACGGCTTGGCGGAATCGATATTGAGTTCGACCAGTACCTCGAAGGTCATTCAGATGGCGATGTTTTGTTTCATTCGATCGCCAGTGCGATTCTGGGTGCGGCAGGCCTAGGCGATTTGGGTGGTCGCTTCCCGTCTTCGGATGAACGATACACGGGATTTGCTTCGACTCAATTCATCGCTGAGTCTTCACGCTTAGCCCTCGAAGCTGGATGGCTGGTGTCGCATGTCGATGCTACGATCATTGCGCAGAGGCCACGACTCGCGTCAGAAGTACCCAGAATGGTGGCGCAATTCAATGCGATAGACGGTCTCGCAGAAACAAGCATCAACGTAAAAATAACGTCGACCGATCACGTCGGCGCAATAGGCGTGGGTGAGGGTATTGCTGCACAGGCTGTTGCCACTCTGATTCCCGCTCACAAATAGCTTTTCGAACCGCATGATTCGGCTCTACAATTCACTGACCCGCACAAAAGAAGAGTTTGTCCCGCTTGGCGACGAGGTCAAGATGTACGTTTGCGGGGTGACCGTTTACGACGATTCGCACCTGGGCCATGCGCTTAGCAGCATTGTTTTCGATGTGCTGAGCCGTTATCTCGAATACCGGGGCTACAAGGTTCGGAAGGTTCAGAATTTCACCGACGTTGACGACAAGATCATCAATCGAGCGAACGAAGACGACGTTCCGTGGGAAGAGATAACTGAAAAGTACATTACTTCGTTCTTCGAATCGAGCGACGGACTGAATGTGCGTCGAGCGACGGTGCATCCGAAGGCGACGGAAGACATGCCGGAGATCATCGGACTGATTGAGCGATTGATCGATGGTGGTTCGGCGTATTCAAACAACGGATCGGTTTACTTTCGGGTTCGAAACAAGGCGGATTACGGCAAGCTGAGCGGTCAGGATATTGACCAGATGCTTGAGGCGACTCGCGGCGATATGGAGTCGGGTAAAGAAGATCCTGCCGACTTCGCTTTGTGGAAGGCCGTAAAACCTGCCGAGCCAAAGTGGGATAGTCCGTGGGGGCCGGGTCGACCTGGCTGGCACATTGAGTGTTCGGCGATGGCGTTCAAGCATCTCGGCGAGCAGATCGATGTTCACGGTGGTGGATTGGATTTGATCTTTCCGCACCACGAAAACGAAATCGCCCAGAGCGAATCAGCATCGGGTGCCGTGCCTTTTTCAAAGATATGGATGCATAACGGTTTACTGCGTACGACCGGCGCGACGATGAGCAAGTCGCTGGGCAACGCGTTTAATGTGAATTCGGCTCTTGCGGAGTTCAGTTCGGACGCTATTCGACTCTGGATTTTGCAGAGTCACTACCGCACCAATCCGCTTCTCGATAAGAAATTGATCGATGACGCTGAACGCTCGATGCGGCGGATTCGGTTGGCGGTCGAGGTTGAATCGCCTGAGTTGGATGAATCTCTCGATTTCAAGGATTTTGAGAGGCGATTCGTTGAGGCGATGGACGATGATCTGAACACGCCCAAGGCGCTGGCGGCGATTTTCGATTTGTGCCGGAAGATCAATGCGGGTCGTGATGAGGGGATTGATGTTTCAGGTGCAACTGAGTCGGTTCGTGATTTGACGAAGGTGCTTGGTTTTACGCTTGTGGCACCGCCAGAGACTGCTGAAGGGTTGACCGATGCTGAGATCGACGCACTTGTTGAGCAGCGGAAGTTGGCTCGGGCGGAGAAACGCTGGGGCGATGCTGACGCTGTTAGGGATCAGCTTGAAGCTGCGGGGATTCTGATTTCCGATACCGGTGGGGAAACAAGCTGGTCGCGAGGCTAGGGTATTAGAGGCACGGTTCTCTTCTGCGTTTTGAAGTTGGTTCAGGCGGGGTGACAGTTGGGCGATGAACCCGTTGCTAGGTCATTGGGTTGAGGGTTACTGTTCCGGCGGTGCCGTCGAGAGTGATTAGTTGGGCATCGGCGATTCTGGTGGTGGCTTCTTTTGTTTGGATTACGCAGGGGATACGGTATTCCCGGGCGATGAGTGATGCGTGCTGGAAGTTGTCGCCTCCGTCGAGTATCAATCCACCGAGCAGCGGGAAGACTGGCACCCAGTCGGGACCGGTGTTTTCGGTGACGAGTATTTCCCCTTTCACTATATCGGGTGGGGTTGAAGTTCTCGTGATCACGACTCGTGCGGTGCCAGTGAACGATCCTGCCGATGACGGTTCGCCGTGTAGCGTTTGACCATCTTCGCTCAAACCTCGGAGCGGTTCTTTTTCGTCGCCATCTTTTTCTTTTTCGGGCGGTTTTGTACCGATGAAATCAGGGCGGGTCAGCTTTGAGTTCTCGAGGAATTCGTCTTTCGCCTGGATGATTAGAGCGCGTAGACCTGAGTAGTCGCTTTTCGAAACGGCTTCTTCAAGCTCGCCGAGTCGGAGGAAGAAGATGTCGTCGGCGGTATCGATCCATCTTTCGCGAACAAGCGCCATTCCCGCGCGGTCGATAGATTCTCGATACTCACCGTGAGTGCGTTGCTCGATCAGGTAGTTGTGGTTCTCCATCATTTTAATGTGATGGGTAGCACGGAACAGTTGGAACTCGAATTCTTTGCGGAGCTTTGCGTTTCTACCGATCTTTTTTCTAATCGTGCGGAGTGCATTTTCCCGTCGATTTCGAAGCTCGTCATGCGACCGCCCAAGATTGTCAATATCCTGTCGGGCGAAGGAACCGATCGAGTCGAGAGGGATTTCTGGTTTCATGTTCCATGACGGATCGGTAGCTTTCCAGGCTGTGCCGTAGCCGATACCGTTTCGGCAGCCCCAGATTTTCATCATCGAATTGAATCTGTTGCGGAATTTACGTATTGCTGGGCGCTTTCCATTGCCGTGTGCGAAAAGGGTTTCGTAATCCCTGGTTTTGAATATGTTGGTAAGCCAGGGATCGGCTGTTACGAGTGCTGCGAGACCTACCAGTCGCCTTGTGAGTCGAGAGGTCATGTGATCGAGTCCGAGGGTGAGGTCTGCGGGATCGACCGAGGTACTTTCGGTAATTTTAGCCAAGAAATCAGCAACGTCGTTGTTTCGTTTGAATCCTGCCCAGCTTCTCCAGTGCAGATCGTTCATGTGATCGGCAATCGTCCTCATCGTTTTGCGGAGATTGGCTACGTGATCCGGAATTGGGGCGTTGTCGGAAGGCCGTATCTCGACGAGTTCTTCGAGGTTCTTTAGCAGGACTGGTTCGACTTTCTCGTAGTAGTAAGTAGTCCGCTTTTCCAGATAACGGCGACCCTGAAGATGATGCTTGAACAGCCGGGTTTTGATCTCTTTGGGATCGTGATCTAGTTCGGCTGCGTACATGTAACCGTTGACCAGTTTCTTGAGGTTTCTTCGCGCCATGTACTGTCCGGTGATTTCGACGTTTCGGCGTTCGGCCTGAGCCTTCATGCACGAGTATTCAATGCTCAACGGGTAGATCGGTTCGTGTCCGTGTGTAACCCAGTGACGCTTTTCTTCGTCTGGATCGTCCCATGTAATTGGAAACTCGGGTTCTTTCGTGCCACCGGTTGTTATAGGGCGGGACTGAAGGATGTGGATATTGTCGCCGTCGACTACGAATTCGATGTCGCGATCGTCGCCTGCGGCTTGCTTGATTTTGATTGCTGCTTTTGTTACCGCTACAAGTTGCGAGTCGGTGAGGGCTGGTACGCTGCGCTTGTCGGCGGGGACGGGCACGTGGTCGATCGAGCCGTTGATTCCTCGAACGATCATCGTTTCTTTGTCGAGTACGTTTCGACTGGTAATCGCGAAGGTTTCTGAGTTGAGTGTGAACGAATCGGCTTGGGCTTTGCCGGAAACAACTCCCTCGCCGAGACCGAGCGCGGCGTTGATCAGGATCTGTTCAATGCCGTCACGAGGATCGCGAGTAAAAAGCACTCCTCCGGCGTCGGCGTCGATGAGTTCCATGATAAGGACTGCCATCGAGCCTGCCTGGTGCGGGATGTTCTGGCGTTCTCGGTAAGAGATGGCTCTCCCGGTGTAGTAGGAAGCCCAGACGTCGCGGACTCGTTGGATGATGGATTTAGCGTCGGTGGCGTCGAGGAACGTGTCGTATATGCCGGCGAACGATGCGCCTTCGAGGTCTTCGGCGGTGGCTGAGGATCGTACTGCGAGATTGGTCTTGAGCTCGCCCAATCGTTTCGTGATGTTGCCGGTGAGTTCCGGTGGCATAGGCGTTGTTGCGAGTAGCTCGACAATTGCTGTCGAAGCCTCTAACGCTGAGGCTGGGTGCTCAGTGTCGACACCAGACAGGATCTGTTCAATTTGTTCGTTCAGCGGGGTGACGAATTCGGAGAAAGCATCTGCTGACACAACGAATCCGGGAGGGACATTTGCGCCCTGTACGATGAGGTCGGCGACTGAGGCGGCTTTGCTTCCCACTGTCGATGGATCGAGTGCCGTGGGTGAGTCGAGTTCGACGATGAATTCAGCGGTTTGGTCGTTGGGCATAGCGGAAGATGTTACACCGGCACCAGCAACGGCTGGTGGGTAAAAATAAATAAAAAAAGGCGCTGGAATGGCGCCTGTGAAATGTGTGTTCGACCGGTAGGAACTAGCTGAAGCGGACGTTTGCTATCGCAATGCCGACGAAGACGACTGCCAGTACTATCGTGGCGCGGAACAGTAGTTGCTCGACGCCGCGTCGGGATCGGAACGTGCCGGATGCTTCACCGAATAGGGACGAGCCGGAGCCGCGAGCCTGCAGCAGCAATATGGCAATGAGGGTGACCGCAATGATCATCAGTAGGAGGCTAAATATGGTTTCCATATTTTTTCGGGAATTCTTTGGGGCTGATCGAGTGCGCCGTGCGAGCGCAATTGGTTAACAGCTATCTATGTTAGGGCTACGGAGCCAGTCTCGCCACATGTTGGTGTGCTTTGGATGATCGTTATGGTGCTGTGACGGTGACCGGCTGGTATTTAAAATACGGCACTTCGTGGTCCTTCGACGGGGTTCAGGATGATGGATTGAGTTGAGTCGTTGCTGACGAAAGCGTTGGGGGATGAGAGTGCTATCGGGGCGCTAGTTTTTCTTTGATCATTTCGGTTGCTTGGACTGGATCTGCCTGTCCTCGGGTGGCTTTCATGACCTGACCCATGAGCGACTTTAGGGCGACTTCTTTTCCGCTGCGGTAATCGTTGACGGCTTTTTCGTTGTTGGCGATTATTTCGTCGACAATTGGTCCGAGCGAGTCGGCTCCTGAAACCACGGCGAGCCCGAGATCTTCGATGATCGTTTCGGGCGTTGTGCCCTTGTTGTACATGATCTCGAACACATGCTTCGCCGAGTTGTTGTTGAGTTCGCGCTTGCGAAATTTTTCAACGAGAGTTGCTAGTGCTTCGGGGCTTACTTTGGTATCGGCCATGTTCACGACTTCATCGTCGTTCATCATGCGAGCCATTTCGCCGTTGAGCCAGTTAGCTGCCGCTTTGGAGAATGCTTGTTTGGTTTCTGACGATTCGGCCTTCACACTTTCGCAAACGGCTTCGAAGTAGTCGGCGGTTGAACGCTGCAGTATCAGGAGATCGGCGTCGTATTCGCTCAGTCCCCATTCGCCGATGAAACGGGATTTCCGTGCGATCGGAAGCTCGGGCATTTTCGCCTGGATACTTTCGATCCAATCTTCGCTGATGATTAGCGGCGGGATGTCGGGTTCGGGGAAGTAGCGGTAGTCGTTGGCTTCTTCCTTGCTGCGTTGAGAGACGGTGACGCCTTTACCATCGTCCCAGCCACGGGTTTCCTGGGTGATTCGTTCGCCGCTTTCGGTGGCAGCGATTTGTCGTTCGATTTCATATTCGACCGCTCGGACGACCGCTCGGATACGGTTCATATTTTTGACTTCAACTTTGGTCGATAGGTCGGTTGAGCCTTTGGGTCGGATGCTGATGTTGGCGTCGCAGCGGAACGAGCCTTCCTCCATGTTGGCGGTGCCAACGCCGAGGTAGCGGATGATGTGCTGGAGGCTGTTGATGTACGACTGGACCTGCTCGGGGGTGTGCATGTCGGGCTCGGTCACGATTTCCATGAGGGGAGTGCCGGCACGATTGATATCGATAAGGGAATGAACTGTGCCGCCCTGGGGACCTTCGACGTGGACGAGACGGGCGACGTCTTCTTCCATGTGGACTCGGTTGATGCGAACTCGTACAGAATCTTCGAGCGGGAGATCGACGAAGCCTTCGTAGCAAATCGGCTCATCCATCTGGGTGATCTGGTAGCCCTTCATGAGGTCAGGGTAGGTGTAGTTCTTGCGGTCGAACTTGGTGATTCGGGCGATGTTGCAATTGATCGCCATGCCGATCATCATGGCGTACTCGACGGCAGTCTGGTTTACGACCGGGAGCGTGCCGGGAAGCGCCATGCTGACTTCGTCTACAAGCGTGTTTGGCTCAGCAGCCTGATACTCGGCGCTGGATGTTCCGAACATTTTGGAACGCGTCTTGAGCTGCACGTGCGTTTCGAGACCAATTACTGCTTCGTACTCCACGTTTTATCTATTATTCTTTCTTGAGGGTGGCCGAGCCACGTCTTCTATGACTGGGTCGCGTTTCCGGAGCCGGTTCGGATGATTGTTCGAATTACGAGACGTCTAGTTTAATCTCCGATGACAATTATTGGTAGAAAATCTTCGAACCAAAGTTAAACATGCTTTATCACAGGTAAATGCGGAAAAATTCGTACCTGAATCAGTATCACTTCGCAACTACGAAATTCGTTGACGCTGTTGGTAGTCGGTTTTAGGATAAATGCGTACCGAATGAGTCAGGAATAGAAAAACGGGTATTTGAACTCAAAACCCTGAATTGAACACCGATATTGGTGCGAAATAACTGACTCTGGATGCTGGACGGAGACTCTTATTGACTAACCAGAACACGATCTCGCGCGAATCCGACCTCTCGGGTGGAGAGTATAAGTGGGGATTTGTTACCGATGTTGAGACCGATCTTGCCCCAAAAGGGCTGAGTGAGGACATCGTTCGGCTGATATCGGCCAAGAAAGAAGAACCGGGGTGGCTGCTTGACTGGCGCTTGAAGGCCTACCGGCACTGGGTATCACTCTACGAATCGGAAGGCGAACCCGACTGGGCGATGATCGACTATCCGGACGTCGACTTCCAAGATATTTATTACTACGCCGCTCCGAAGGGTACCAACGAAGCGCCCAAGAACCTCGACGATGTTGACCCTGAGATGCTCGAGACGTTTGAGAAGCTGGGCATTCCGTTGCAAGAACGTGCGGCTCTGGCGGGCGTTGCGGTCGATGCCGTGTTTGATTCTATTTCGGTTGCTACCACGATGGAAAAGCAGCTTGGTGAACTCGGGATTATCTTCTGTTCGTTCAGCGAAGCGGTGAAAAACCACCCGGATCTCGTCAAAAAATATCTCGGCTCTGTCGTTCCCTACACCGACAATTTCTATGCAGCGCTCAATGCTGCGGTGTTCAGTGACGGATCGTTTGCTTACATCCCGCCGGGTGTGCGGTGTCCGATCGAGCTGATGACCTACTTCCGGATTAACACTGAGGGATCGGGTCAGTTCGAGCGCACGCTAATCGTTGCCGATGCAGGCGCGTATGTGTCGTATCTCGAAGGTTGTACGGCTCCGTTTCGCAAGACGAGTCAGTTGCACGCAGCGACCGTCGAGCTTGTGGCTCACGACGATTCTGAGATCAAGTATTCGACTATCCAGAATTGGTTCCCCGGAACGCCCGAAGGCGAGGGTGGCGTCTACAACTTTGTCACTAAGCGGGGCCGTGCCGACAAGAACGCTAAGATTTCGTGGACGCAGGTTGAGACCGGGTCGGCGATTACGTGGAAGTACCCGAGCGTGATCCTGCGTGGCGACAATTCCGTGGGTGAATTTTTCTCGGTTGCTTTAGCCAACAATCATCAACAGGCTGATACCGGCACGAAGATGATCCACATCGGCAAGAACACGAAGTCGACAATCGTGTCGAAGGGTATTTCTGCTGGTAAGGGCAACAACACGTATCGGGGCCAGGTGCAAATCATGCCGGGTGCCGAGAACGCAGTGAACCACACACAGTGTGACTCTCTGCTGGTCGGTGATCAGTGCGGTGCTCACACGGTGCCTTATATCGAGGTGCGGAATCCTACGGCTCGACTTGAGCACGAGGCTTCGACTTCGAAGGTCAGTGACGATCAGCTTTTCTACCTGATGGCCCGTGGGCTGTCGGAGGAAGAGGCGCACCACATGATTATTACCGGCTGGAGCCGGGATGTGATCAAGGAGCTTCCGTTCGAGTTTGCGCTAGAGGCAAGCCAACTCCTCAAAGTCTCCCTAGAAGGCGCCGTCGGGTGACGAGGTGCCTAGGCACTATTTCTTTTAATTTTTCCGTTGTAAGTCAGAAAATTCCGTTTTCAATCCAGAAGTAAAAAGTACAAAAATGCTTGAGATCAAAAACCTGCACGCGTCCGTTTTGGACATCGACGATTCAGAGATCCTTACGGGGATCGATATGAAGGTGAACAAAGGTGAAGTGCACGCCATTATGGGTCCTAATGGGTCCGGTAAAAGCACACTCGCCAACGTCTTGATGGGCCGCTTCGACTATCTGGTTTCCGAGGGTGATATCACTCTCGATGGAGAGTCGATCATCGAGCTTCGACCCGACCAACGTGCTCACCTCGGGATGTTTCTGGCGTTCCAGTACCCGGCCGAGATTCCCGGTGTTCGACCCTGGCAATTCTTGAAGACTGCTCTGGATTCGAAAGCCGAATCGCGCGGCGAAGACAAAATGTCGGTTCGAAATTTTTCAAAACTTTTTGACGAGAAGGTCGAAGCGGTCGGAATTAATCCGAACCTCGTGAAGCGATCGCTGAACGAAGGTTTTTCTGGTGGCGAGAAGAAGCGAAACGAAATGCTTCAACTTGAAGTGTTGCAGCCTTCACTTGCCATTCTTGACGAGACTGATTCAGGTCTTGATGTTGACGCACTGCGGATTGTTGCAGAGGGTGTGAATTCGATGAGATCGCCTGCGCGATCGTTCATCGTGGTGACTCACTACCAACGACTGCTGAACTACATCACTCCCGACGTCGTTCATATTCTCGTTGCAGGTAAGATCGTCAAGACCGGTGGTCCGGAACTGGCTTTGGAAGTTGAGAAGGATGGGTACAATGAGTACCTCTCCGCCACCGGAGCCAACGTCTAGATATGACGCTTGCAACACCCCCGACAGCTGTCGATAAATTTTCGACCGAATACGAATCGTTCGTTGTGGAAAATTCGTCTTCACCGGATTGGCTGAAAGCCGTTCGCCAACAGGCATGGTCGACGTTCTCGGAGCTTGGTCTCCCAACAAAACGCCGCGGAACCGAGTTGTGGAAGTACACGAATTTACAGCCGCTTGCTGATGCAGACTTTGCGTACGGTGTGACCGGATCGGTTTCGTTGGATCAGATGAAGGTGGTCGGGCCGTGGGATGACGCGTTCGACACGGTGGTAGTCGTCGATGGTGAATTCAGCGTAGAGCTTTCTAATTTGCATGGATCGACCGGGCTGGATGCTGGTTCGTTGGCAGAGGCGATTGCTGCTGGCACAGGATCGGTCGAGTCGCAGTTGGCGAGTCTAGCTGGTCGTGAGAAGTATGCGTTTACGGCGCTGAGCACAGCGTTTGTGGATGACGGGGCATATGTGAGGATCGCCGACGGTACGCAGCTTGAGCAGCCGGTGCATGTTGTATTTGTTACTTCGGATGCTGCCGAGAACCGGGCGAGCTACCCACGACTGTTGGTTGATGCGGGAGCCGGTTCTTCGGTTGTTTTGATCGAGACGTACGTGAATCTTGCGGAATCGGCGCAGTTCGCGGCGCCGGTTGTTGAGATGTTTGCCGGTGACGGGTCGAGCGTTCGCCATTACCGAGTGCAGATGGAGAATGAATCATCGTTCCATTTTGGCACGACTCGTGTCGCACAGATGGGTAACACCGATTTCACTTCGACGAGTTTCGCCGTGGGCGCTTCGATCGCTCGAAACGATATTCACACGCTGCTTGATGCTCCGGGAGCCAACTGCACGCTGCACGGTCTTTATATGACCAACGGCGAGCAGCAGCAGGACCAGGAGATCAGCACGACTCACGCCAAGCCGGGCTGCTCGTCTGGTCAGTTCTACAAGGGGATTCTGTCGGGTAAATCGCACGCAGTATTCAGCGGCAAGGTTGTGGTAGAGCGGGACGCTCAGAAATCTGATGCAACGCAGAAAGACCTGAACCTGCTGCTATCACGTGGAGCCGAAATCGACGCTAAGCCATCGCTTGAAATTTACGCCGACGACGTGACGGCGGCGCATGGTGCAACAGCCGGTCATGTCGATCGCGACACGTTGTTCTATCTGCAATCTCGTGGAGTAGACGAGGAAGCAGCGAAGGCGATTCTCATTCGAGGCTTTGCGGAAGAGATGCTGAACGAATTCAAGCCGCCAGCCCTGCACGAATTTGTCGAAAAAATTACCGATGAACGAATTCCTATTCTGCTTGCGGAGTCGGACACGATAGGAACGGCATGAGCGATTCAACCTTAACTGCCGGGTCTCGCGTATTCGATATCGATGCGATTCGTGCCGATTTTCCGATCCTTCAACGCAAGATCAATGATCAGACTCTCGTCTATCTCGATACTGCTGCTACCAGTCAGAAGCCGAAGCAGGTTATCGAGGCCCTGACGAACTACTACGAGCAGACGAATGCCAACGTTCATCGAGGTGTGCACACGCTTTCGATTGAGGCGACTGATGGCTACGAATTGGCTCGCACAAAGGTCGCAAAGTTCATCAATGCGGTTCGTCCTGAAGAAGTTATCTGGACACGAAACACCAGCGAGTCGCTGAACCTCGTCGCGGCGACATGGGCTGAGGCAAACGTTGGAGAAGGCGACAACATCGTTATCACGGCGATGGAGCACCACTCGAACATCGTTCCTTGGCAGCATCTTGCCGAAAAGAAGAACGCTGAACTGCGATATCTTGCGGCTGATGAAGACGGCTTGCTCGATATCTCAGAACTTGATTCGATAGTCGATTCCCGCACCAAGATCGTGGCGGCAACTCATATGTCGAACGTGCTTGGTTCGATTAACCCGATCGCTGAGCTTGCCAACCGAGCGCATGCCGTTGGCGCGGTGATTCTCGTCGATGCGGCGCAGAGCGTTCCGCACATGCCGGTCGATGTGCAGGCGTTGGACGCAGATTTCCTTTGCTTCTCGGCGCACAAGATGCTGGGACCGACTGGCATCGGAGTGCTCTGGGGACGCTACGAGTTGCTTGAGGTGATGCCACCTTACATGTTCGGGGGCGACATGATTCTCGAAGTTACTTACGAGAACGCCACCTGGAATGATTTACCCTATAAGTTCGAGGCGGGAACGCCAAATATCGCAGATGCGATTGCCACAGGCGCGGCTGTCGATTACCTAACTGAGCTTGGCATGGATAACGTTTGGCAGCACGAACAGGAACTGACCGCTTATGCGATGGAGCAGATTCTTTCGCTGGATAGCGTGAAGGTGCTGGGCCCGCAAGACTCGGCTTTGCGTGGTGGGGTGATTTCGTTCATTCACGGCACGATTCATCCGCACGATCTGGGCACGGCTTTGGATCAGCAGGGGATTGCGATTCGAACGGGTCACCATTGTGCGATGCCACTAGTGCGGAGCTTCGATGTGGTGGCTGCGGCACGTGCCAGCTTCTATATCTACAACACGAAATCCGAGATTGACGCTCTGGTCAACGGGATTAGTGAAACTGAAAGGTATTTCAGCCGATGCCCGGTGGCATGAGTGGCCTAGGCGATATGGATGAGCTGTATGAGGCGATCATTCTCGACCACTACCGCAGCCCTCGCAACACGGCCGCTGTCGATGAACCGGATATCGATCTTGAGGTGAACAATCCGTTCTGTGGAGATGAGTTTCACATTCAGCTTAAGATTGAGAACGATGCGGTTTCGGCCATCGGGATCACAGGTCGAGGGTGTGCAATTTCGCAGGCTTCCGCTTCGCTGCTAGCTGAGCTGGTTGAGGGGAAATCTTCTACTGAAGTTCAGGCTGCGGTCGATGCGGTCCGGCGATTGCTCAAAGGCGAGGAAATTACCGACGAAGAGACCGATATTCTTGGCGATATCGAGGCTCTCGGCGGTGTTCGGAAGTTCCCGGTCCGGATTAAGTGCGCCCTGTTAAGCTGGGTTGGTTTGGGCGATGCTCTGAAGGAGCATTTGGACGGGTAGCGTTGGTGTGTCGCGCTCGTGACTGGGTCACTCGGCTCCGCGTCGCAATCTCCCACTCTAACTCCCCCGGTCCGGGAGAGGACCGCTGGGGTAGTCGCGATCAGAAGATTCGACTTTGCGTTTAGCTCCAAGCGTCATCGGATGACTTGGTCGTGCGTCCTCTAAATCCTTTCAGCAAGGAAAGGAAGACTGTTAGTCGCGGGTGTCATGCGGAGGCAATCGAGGACGACAGGTTGGGCAACGACGTATTCGATGTCGGTTGCCGGCATCCCCTCAACATGGCCTTCTTCCTGAGGGATTAGGAATTGGGGACGATCGTTCGATGGTTCGGTTGGCCTAGTGGTGGTGTCTGAACAGAGTGTCACCGCCCCGCCCCAGGTCCCTCGGCTGCGCTCGGGACACGTGAGGTGCTAGCGGCTAGTTCGTTCGCTCTGTCAGCCACACCCGAGTTAGGAAATCGGTTTCGCCTCTTGGTGTGAACGGTTTAAAATCGTGGACGTAGTCCCAGAACATCCAGTGAGTGGTTCTGGTTGTGGTGATGAAGCGGTGGGAGCCGTCGAGAATGAGTTGCTGGATTTCGAGGAGGAGTTCTTCTCGTTTCACTGCGTCATATTCTCGGGCTTGAGCCTCGATTAGGCGGTCGATTTCGGGGTTGGCATAGCCCGTCGTGTTCCATGGGCCATCGGAGTGGTGCACTGCGAATAGGTAGGCGGTGGTGCTTGACACGGGTGGTGGAGCGCCGACAGCGATGTCGTAGTCGCCGGTGGTCCAGACTTCGTCGCCAAAGATTCGGGTAGAGACTCGCTCGACTTCAGCTTGAATACCCGCGGATGCCAACCCTTCTGCCATTGCGATGGCCTGATTGATGTACTCCTGACCGAATTCACCGACTTTGATGATGACATTATCGGTGGGTTTGAGAGCGGCGTCGGCTAGGAGGGCGTTGGCTTTGGTGAGATCGTTAAACCGGTCAGAGAATATATCTGAGTTCTCATAGGCTTTCGCGGAGTCCAGATATGGGATCCCAATGGCTGCGTACGGGAATCGTCCGTAGACACTTTTGATCTTAATATCCTGTCCTGGAACCGTTCTTGCCTGGCTTGGATCAAGCATCAGCATCATCGCTTTGCGCACGGCCTGATTATCCATTGGACTGCGAGCGGTGTTCATCATTATTTCGACACCGGCTGCCGGGTTTTCGATGCCGATCCAGGCGATATATTCAAACCGTTCTCGGGCTTCGGCAACCTCTTGGAAGCCAGCCTGTGCCACATCGATGATTTTTGATCGCATGCCAGCGACGCGTACCGAGGAGGAGGGCATCACCTGGATGTCGATTCCGTCGAGGTAGGGAGAGCCATCTTCGTAGTATCTGGGGTTCACTATGAGGCGGGTTGCGTCGGCATGTATTTCATTTGCTGTCCATGGACCGGTTCCGACCGTCGGTCCTCGCCTGAGATCGCCGTTCACTTCGACCGCTGCTTGAGCGACGATTCTGGAGTGGGAGTCGGCAAGCTTCTCAAGTACCTCGGAATCTGGAGAATTGATTCGGACGAGAATCTCGTGTTCACCGGTTACTGTAAATTCGGCGATGTTCGCAAGCAATACCGAGTTTGGATATCCGACTGTTGCCTGACGGTTGAGGCTGTACGCGACATCCTGTGCAGTTAGGGGGCGCCCGTTCAACGGTGCGTGATTCTGCCAGACCACGTCGTTGCGAAGTTGGATCGAGATCGTGAGTGGGTCTGGCTGCTGCCACGAGGAGCAAAGATCGCAGACGACTGTTGCGTTTCCGCCAGCGGTTTCAAATTTGAAGAGTCGTGAGTACGCCTGTCCGGCTCCCCAGCTAAGAAGCGCCGACGACACGGTGAGATGTGGATCGCTGTGGGGTGGACCTTCGGGCACGGCGAATCGGAGGATTCCGCCACGTAATAGATTATCCGGGGGCGGGGCGGTTGTAGGCGATGGGATGGCTGTTGGCGTGACGAACGGTGTGGCGGTGGGGCCGGGTGTCGGCGACGGGGTTGGTGCAGGGGTTGGTGCAGGGGTCGACGTTGGTGTGGCCGGGATGGCAGTTGGTTCTGGATCATCTTCCGAGCACTGAGCCAGGAATAGCGATGCGAGAACGAGGAGACCGACGCCAAGAAATCGATTGATCTGTGTTCGCTTGCCGGGAAATGATCGACGTCCCTGGTACGTTGAGGTCAGCGGTATGTCCTGCCGAGTGAGGTGCATGGTGGGTCAAGGATAGCGTTCGCCCCTTACGACAGTAGGGCGATTACGAGGCGATTAACACCCCGTGCAAACCGCAATCGACCTTATCAATTCACCGATGCCGACGAACGGTTCGCGTTGGGCGTAGAATTGCGTTCTCTCGAATCCATAAGATATCGCGCAGAATTCAAGTATGACCAAACTCAACATCATGGCCTCCCGTCACTCGGCTTTTTACAGCCCGATGATTTGCACTATTGCGGGAGGGTTTCTCGAAAAAGAGGGACTTACCGGCGAGTATCACATAGTTGGGGCTGGTGCGAGCAGTGGTGGCGAGGTTTCCGCGGGCCGTATGGACGTTGCACAGGCTGCGGTTTCGGCGAGCTGGGGTCCGTTGGACAATGGATCGAAAGCACCGTTCGCTCACTTTGCGCAGATCAATCGCTACGACGGATTTTTCATTGCATCTCGTGAGGCTGATTCGAATTTTTCGTGGGACAAGCTGTTGAATGGTAAGTTCCTGCATGTTCATAACGGTCAGCCTGAGTGGATGCTGCGATACGGCGCGCACAAGCAGGGGCTTGACCTTAGTGACGTCGATGATATTGATTCACCCGGCGGTGACACGATGATGGCGCAGTGGCGCAACGGTGAGGGCGACTATTTCCACGAGCAAGGTGCGTTCCCACAGCAACTTGAGCATGACGGACAGGGTCACATTGTTGGTTCTGTTGGAGAGGCGATTGGACCGGTAGCGTTTTCGAGTCTAGTGGGTCGTTGGGATTGGCTGGAGACGGACGAAGCGAAGCGGTTTGCGACGGCTTACAAGGCTTCTCGCGAGTGGGTTAACACGGCTGATCCGGCCGAAGTCGCCAAAGCGGAGGCGAGTTACTTCCCTGAGATGGCTGAGTCGGCGATTGCTTCGGCGGTTGACGCTTATCAGAAGCTGGGTACATGGTCGGGCGGGATCGCTGTCGAGAAGGATCTGTATGAGACGGCTCTGGACGTGTTTGAGCATTCGAATATGGTTGGCTCGCGGCATTCGTACGATGAAGTTGTGGTTCCGCCTCCGGGGCTGTAGTGGGGTAAGTGGTGCGACTTCATCGCCCAGCGAGATAGAGTGGGCTGAGGGAGCTTCGATTAGCGCGATGCACTGGACTTCATCGTCAGGCTTTTGGAAGTGGCTGCCGACGCCGTAAGCACGACGACCTTCCGCTACTCCCGGGATTCCGTTCGGTGGGTATTTGCGGGCGCTGACTTCCAGTTCGATTTCGGCACGGTAATTACAAAGGGAATTAATACTGCACTGGCGACTTGATCGAGTGTTCGCAGAATCAGTGTTTCGTCGAGCTTGTTTACCCGCACGACGCTCAACATGACCCATAACTCGCAGGCCGGATTATATCCGCCAACTCCGACCACGATGCGCCGCTATGCTCGAAATCGACGAATGCGGAATCGAAGCCAGCGTGACCCAGAAAATCGCACATATCGGAATTGTTAGGTCCGTTGGCGATAATTCCGGCACCGCATTCATCGATCGTCTTTTTAGCTGATTGGTGCTGTATTCGCGTTCCTTCGCCAATTTGGTGGCTCTCTGTGACTAGACTTATGGACCGATTCGAGATTTATTCGAATAGTGTGAGTGTTTATGGCGTTGTGTGTCGATGAAAATTACACTTCTATCAACGGTTTATATTTGTTGGATCGCATTCGCGTTGTAAGTAAGTAGTTCAGTTAGCAATATGTCACGATTTTCTCGAGCAAAAAAAGTTCACGGTCAGACGGTTGAAGGACGGCGCGCCGTGCTGGAGTCGCTGCGGGCCGGTCGCGAAATCGATCATTTGATCATGGTTGAGGATCAGGAGTTGGGTGCTCAGCTTCGTGAGATCGTGCTGCTTGCTACGGAAGCGGGGATTGAAGTTCAGGCGGTTTCGCAGAGAGAGCTTGATAGCCAGTCG
The DNA here is from genome assembly GCA_913052475.1 of uncultured Dehalococcoidia bacterium. Classification (GTDB taxonomy): domain Bacteria; phylum Chloroflexota; class Dehalococcoidia; order Lucifugimonadales; family Lucifugimonadaceae; genus Lucifugimonas. The sequence goes on along the minus strand of CAJXEJ010000008.1, from coordinate 21,576 downwards.
CACACCAAGAAAAGCCAGGGCGTGATTGCGATTGTTCCCGATCCTCGCTATCACGAGCCAGAAGATCTGATGTTGATGGCGGAGAACGGTGACCAACCCCCGATGTTGGTGATGCTAGATGGAATTCAGGATCCGCACAATTTAGGGGCGATCGCTCGTACCGCCGATGCTGCCGGGGCGCACGGATTGATCATTCCAGAGCGCAGAGCGGTGGGCATCACGCCGGGTGCGGTTCGCGCTTCGGCTGGTGCGCTTGAGCATGTGAAGGTTTCTCGGGTTGGAAATTTGAATCGCACCATTGAGAGGCTGAAAGAGCTTGGGATGATGGTGGTGGGTTTGGATGCCGATGGTGATGTTGAGTACACCGAAGCTGATTTCACTGGACCGGTTGTGATCGTAGTGGGTTCCGAGGGCAAGGGGCTGTCTCGGTTGGTGCGAGAGAACTGCGACCAGATTGCTTCGATTCCGATGGCGGGTCAGCTTTCATCGTTGAACGCCTCGGTGAGTGCGGGTATTGTGCTGTACGAAGCGTTTCGGCAGAGGCGCTAGTAGCCAAATTGAACTGTCGCTACTAAGTTGAACGACTTTCGGCACATCGTGGTCCTTCGACGGGCTAGGATGGCTGATTGTGTGTAGCGTGAGTGTCGCCTGCCGACACTGAATCAAGTTCAGCGCGTGCCTGGCTCATGTGATTCTTAATAGGTTGTTTTCTAGATCGTTGAGACGTCGTTTAGGACGTTTTCTAGGGGTTGGCCTTTGGTGAGGCGGTCTATGTTGGCGGCTACGGTTGCGGCCCGGCGGTTGCGGGTGCCGAAGGTTGCACCTGAGTGGTGTGGGGTCATGACGATGTTGCCGAGTTCCCAGAACGGATATTTTGATGGGCGTGGCTGGTCGTCGTCGCCGACCGGGTACTCGTACCAGGTGTCGATAGCTGCGCCGGCGATCAACTTGCTGGCAAGCGCATCGTAGAGGGCTTTTTCGTCGATGATGTGGCCCCGGGCAGGATTGATAAGGTAGGCGTCATTTCGCATCAGGCCGATTTCTCGTTCGCCGATGAGACCCCGAGTGGCGTCGATAAGTGGAGTGGATACGAGCACGAAATCAGCTTCTTTCAAAACTCGGTCCATCGCTTCAGTACCTGAACCGTATTCGACTCCATCAGCACGAGCTTCGTCACCGGTTTCTGGTCGTCTTCCGGCGGCAATGACCTTCATGTCGTAGGCGTTTGCAAGGCGAGCGACTCGCTTGCCGATGGCACCGTAGCCGATGATCCCAAACGTTCGACCGCAGAGTTCTCGGTATGAACCCCAACGGGATGGCCAGTGCGACCAATCACCGTTTCGTAAAGTTCGTTCGCTGGCGAAAAGCTCGTGGTCGAGTGCAACTGCCACTGCCATTACCCACTCAGCAATTGGTGCTTCGTGGTGGTAGGCATTGGCGACGATTACACCTTCGGGAACGGCTGCTGGCTCGACGCGATCGTAGCCAGCGGCCGCGATCAGAATTGCCTTCAGAGAGTCGGCGGCTGCACCCATCTCAGCGGTGAAGTCGGTGCCGATGTAGACGTCGGCACCAGCGAGGGTTCTAGGGTCAGGCTTGTTGTCGACGTAAGGCGCTTCGATCCATTCGACATCGACGCTAACGGGCCACCATTCGTTGGCTGTGGTTTCCTCGGGAACCGGTGGGATGACAATTCGTAGTGGACGAGATATTTCGTTCGGCAAATTCCGCTCCGGCTATTGCAATATGAGGTCGACGCTGTTTCTGGCTGGTATCTGGTCCGGCGACGTGTCGGAACATGGCGTCGAGAGATTATCACGACAGAAATGACGTTCGACATATTTAAGGTGTGCGGGGCAGGTCTATAATTCGCCGCTGTTTCTGCCGTATCAGCCAGACATCGAGAACTATCTCACACGTGACAACCGCATCCATTACACCGCCTTCAGAGTTGTCCGATAATTATCACTGGAAGGTGTTTTGGACCGTTGCCATCGCCCTGTTCGCGATGGTCCTCGACTTTTCGATTGTTTTCCTCGCACTGTCGTCGATTGCCGATGAGTTTGAAGTAACTCTTCGTGCGGTGACGTGGGTGGCGATCGCGAGTTCGCTAGTGATGAGTGCAACGATGTTGCCTCTAGGCCGGGTCTCAGATATTACCGGACGGAAGAAATTCCACATCACGGGAATGATCTTATTTGTTATTGGTGCATTGATCGCTTTTTCCGCGCAAAATCTCGAGATGCTGATTGCTGCCAGAGTTGTGATGGCGCTAGGAAGCGCGATGGGTCAAGCGGTGGTGTTTGCCATCATCGTGGGCGTATTTCCGAGTGAACAACGCGGAAAAGCGTTAGGGATGATTACGACGATCGTTGCTATTGGAGCGGCGGCTGGTCCGATCGTTGCGGGGCCGGTGATCCAGGAGTTCGATTGGCGTGCGATATTCCTGGTGATCGCTGTTCCGACGATTGCGGGGATTGTCGCGGCATCGATCGTTCTTGATGATTTGCGGATCGGATCCACTGCTCAGAGGGTCAGTACAAAGTATGACTGGCTAGGTGCGATTCTTTCGGCGGGCGCACTGTCGCTGACGATTCTGACGATTTCGAATCCGTTTGCATTCGATTGGATTTCAATTGAGATTATCGGTGGTGCGGTTCTCAGCGTTGCGTTGTTCGCGTCGCTGGTGTGGTGGGAATTGCGGATCAGCTATCCGATGTTGAATTTGCGGTTCTTCCAGAATTCAACGTTTTCGTGGTCGACTTCTACTCGTTTTCTCGGTTTCCTTGGCGGTTCGGCGACGTTCTTCTTAATGCCGATATTTATCCAGAGTTTCATGGGTTACGACCAGCGTTTGGCGGGGATGGTTATTTTCGTCGGCGCTGTTGGAATGGGATTGGCATCGCAGTTTTCGGGACGATTTTCTGACAAATATGGATTCCGCCCGTTCACGTTCGCCGGCATTAGCACGATGATTGTTACGAATGTTATTTTTTCGTTTTTCGTTGCCGATACATCGTTGTGGGTAGTATCTCCGGTGCTGTTCTTGAACGGTTTAGGAATGGGGATGTGGATGGCGCCGAACATGAGTGCGACGCTATCGACGGTGGGACGAGGCGATTATGGCTCTATGAGCGCTTTTTTGAACCTGATCCGAAATGTCGGAGGTGTGATCGGGCAGGCACTTGCAGCGGCGATTATTGCTGGCATTATGCTGAGTCGAGGTGTTGAGGTGCAGCTCAACGAGCTTACCGAATCGACGGATCCGGCGGTTTCGGAAGCCTTTCTTGCAGGATGGACACTGACATTTCTCGTGTTAACGGGATTCTTGGTACTGGCACTATTTGCAGCGTTTAAGACAAAGGTTTACACGGCCGATAGCACCGACTGAGGTAGCTATCGACGGGAGATATCAAAATGGGACAGCTCGACGGCAAAGTGGCGATAATTACCGGTGGTGGAACCGGGATCGGCAAGGGTATAGCGAAGGCGTTTATTGGTGAGGGTTGCACAGTCGTTATCGCGGCACGTAACGGTGAACGGCTAGCTGCTGCTGCTGCTGAACTTTCCAGCGACGGTAGGACGACCGTTGCGATTCCGACTGATGTTACGAATGAAGAACAGGTGATCAACCTGTTTGCGAAAACGATGGATCAATTCGGCCGGCTAGACGTACTGGTGAACAACTCGGGCGCGTTCGATGGTGGCCCTGTCGAAGAGTTGACGATGGAACAGTGGCAGACGGTGATTCAGGTCAACGTGACTGGACCGTTCCTCGGATCGCGTGAAGCGTTCAAGATCATGAAGAAACAGGGCGGCGGTAAGATCATCAACATCGGGAGTATCGCTGCTCAGAAGCCACGACACAGTTCATCCCCCTACACAACGAGTAAGCATGCGGTTTGGGGACTCACCCAGTCGTTGGCTCTCGAGGGTCGGGATTTTGGCATTGCAGTCAGCGCGTTGCATCCTGGAAACACGTGGGTTGAACGACGTGGTGATGGTAAATCGGCAACCGGTCGCGACGAGGGTCCCGAGCCTTTGATTTCGACGGAAGATATGGGGCGTACGGCACTGCTAATGGCGACTCTGCCATTGGAATCGAACATGCTCGAGGCGATCGTGCTCCCATTGGGTCAGGCCTATCTCGGCAGGGGTTGATCTTCACCGAAATTGTTCTTAACTCACACCATTGGTAACAAAATTGTATTGTAGGGGTTGCTAGACTCGCTTGAAATTCGCCTGATCGCATACCGTTTTACAAATCTGTTCGGAGAACTTTGATGCGAAAGCTACTCGCAGTTTTACTCGCCTGCCTGTTCCTAATCCTGTTTTTCGTATCAATGACGGTTAATCAGGTTGTCGATACCGCTTCTAAGCCAGATGTAATTGCCGGGATGTTGGACGATGCGGATGCTTATGACTACGTCTACGACAACATCGTTGGCAATCTGATTCACGACGTTGTTGGTCAGGGGATCGAGTTCGATTCGGGCCTTGATGAGAGTGCGGGACCAACGGTTCTCACATTTGACGATTCGGACGCTGCTGCTGTGGCAATTATCGAGTTGATCGAGACGCTCATTCCGCGAGAGTATGTGCAGGAGAAACTCGAGGAAAGCTTGAACGGAGTTTTTCCTTACGCTCAGGGTGGGACGGACGAATTTACAATTGACCTCGAAGTTCAGGAGCGCGTGCGGTCGGTTCCGGGAGCAGTTCGCAAGGTAGTAACCGACCTCGATCTAACTGAGCGACTTATCAGCGATCTACTGGTGCCGCAGTTTGGTCAGTTCACTGACCAGGTGTCAACACAGGCACTCGGGATCGAGTTCACTTCACAGGAGCTGGAAGACGACGCACGTTTGATATTTGAGGCGGAATGGCTCGAAGATCAGCTATTTGGTGCCACAGACCAGATCATCCCGTACTTTGCGGGTGATGCCGATTCGTTCAACGTGGTCGTCCAATTCGACGACCGGGTTGTAATCGTGGGACAGATTCTCAAGGACAAACTGGGTAGTGAGGACACGCTTTACAATCTGGTATTTGCTCAAGTCGTCGATCCGCTCATTCAGCAGCAAGTTGAGCAGTTGACATCGGTTGGATACGGCGTTGCGTTAACAGAAGATGAAGTTGTCGAGGCCTTCGAGATCATCGCTCCACGTGCATGGGTGCAGGAGCAGGGACTCGGTGTTATCGACGCTTTGATTGACTATCTGATAGGCCGTACGGATGTATTCGAATACACAGTTGATCTTTCGGAACGAAAAACTACCGCTGCTGAACACCTTCAAGATCTCGCTCGACGAAAACTGGAGTCAACAGTAGTTTCAATTCCGCCGTGTAGTTCACCGGCTGATGCGCTTGCTGCTACGCAGGACTTGGTTTCGCAACAGATACCGAGATGTATCGCAGGCGGTCAATCGGCAGTGAGTCTTGTGTTGGACGCTTTCGGTGATGCGCTTGATGCCCAGGTCGCATCTTTTGTCGAATCTAGGATTCCAAGTCAGATTTCTTACTCTCAGGCCGACCTTGGCGCACAGGTTAGTGGTGATTTCGGCATGATCGAGGATTTGCGGACACATGTTATCAAAGGTATAAGGTTCACGGATCAGGATCTGATCGACGCGATGGCGGACGAAAATAATCCTGAGTCGCGTGCAGATGCCGAGCAGACGCTGAAGATTCTCGCCGATGGCGTGATTATCACGGAAGAGCACATCACAGACAATCTCGAACCTGAGGCATTGCAGCAGTTCAACGATGCTCGCAATTATGCGGGTACCGCGCTTTCAGTGCGCAGGCTGCTGTGGGTGCTAATTCTGATTCCACTATTTGTTATTGCTTTGATTGGTGGCCGTGGCTGGCCCGGTCGGCTCAAGTGGGCTGGTGGAGTTGCGGCGGTGTGTGCGCTGATCGTTTATGGCGGTATCGCAGTTGCATGGCCGTTCAATGACGCTGCACAGGAATATGTGTCTGATTATGGTGCGGAGGTTAGTTATGAGTTCAGGGCAGATTACCCTCGCTTGAGCGCCGAACTGGAAAGTACTGAACTGACGGAACGGTTCGAACGCGCGATGAACTCGTGGCAGCAGGGTTGGCGAAACCAGACGATACCATGGATTATTGGCGGTATTGCTACATGGATCGCCGGGTTTGTGCTGGGCTTGGGTTCGAAACGAGGTATTTCACGGGGTCTTGGCACCGTTTACAAGAGTTCGAGTGCCGAGGAGAAAGCTGCAACAGCTTTCTCGATTCCGGAGAAGTGGAGCGACGATACGGAAGAGGCTCGGGCTGACGCCCAGATATTGGCTGATGAACCTGAGATTCTGGACGGGGAGCAGGCTCCACCTGCATCCGGTGACGATGAGCCGGAGCCAACAGTAGTCCAGAGCGATGGGGAACCTTCCGATGAGAAGCCTGAATCCCCACCGGCAGAGAAAGAAGAACAACCTTCCGATAATGAATCGGATGAGAAGCCCGATGGCAGTTCGATTGGCTAGTCAGCACTTCGTTCGACTGGCACAAGTTAGATAACGTAGCGCGCAATCGCGTCCAGAATCGTTTGAGTGGCTCTGGCCACCAGTTCGATATCGATGGTTTCGGGCCTATCGCTGGGTGCGCGGTAGTGGGGATTTCTGAAGTTGGCGGTATCGCTGATCATTACGGCGAGAATTCCTGCTTACCAGAACGGGGCGGGATCGTTGCGTCGCGGGTTTCGGACCAACGGCATCCACCACGGAACTTCCAGTGGCAGGATGGGCAGTTGAATGTCGGCATTTTCGGCGCTTCGTTCGAGTTTACGAGAAATTCTTCTACCTTCGCCTTTCGACAGAATCAGCAGCGAATTCGCCAGAAAATTCTGACTCTTCAGAGCGTTGTATGCTCGACGGAATAGAAACTTTAACGAGCCGGGCAGGCGCTGTTTGAGGGTGGGTGAACTGAATCCAATTGATTCGAGAATGATTGTAGTTGAGGGGCGGTTCGTCTGCTGTAGTTTGCTCACGTAGACAGTTGATCCGTGGAGACCGTGCGTTGGTGGTTACATTTCTTCGGCGTCGAACGCGACGAAAATGAAGTTGCGTGGTTGTCTGACTCGACCAGAACCAGCGTGCACTCAAGCATTGCGGCGACACCGCTACTGTTGCGGCGTATACTCCGCCGCAGTATATGAAGTAGGTCGGGTAGTAGCGGGATTTGATCTCCAGCCGTCCGATAATTTGGAGTTGTGATGTACATCCTGATGGTGCGACTGAAGGTCAAAGAAGACCGTATCGAAGATTTTATTACCGCGTCGATCGGTGACGCAGAGGGTTCAGTGATGAACGAACCCGGTTGCCGTCGGTTCGACATTATTCAGGCTGCCGACGACCCGACTTCGTTTGCGTTCTGTGAGGTGTATAACGACGAGGGCGCTTTCAAGGCTCACGGCGAGATGCCTCACTTCGAGACGTGGCAGGCCGCCGTAGGTGACATGTGGGAAGTCGAGCCTGAAGTTTCGTTCTGTAAGCCAGTGTTCCCACGTGGCGATGCCAACTGGGATTCGTACCGGGCGCACATTGTTGATGATGAGTATTTCGCTTCCAGCTTGCACGTGATTCACGCTCCAAAATTCGTTCAAGTAGAGCATGTTGAAGCGTTTATCGAGTCGGTCTCGAAAGACGGTGTTGGTTCGACTCACGAGGAGCCGGGCTGCCTGCGTTTCGACGTTTACCAGAATGTGAACGATCCGACCGAGTTGTATCTGTATGAGGTGTACGCGAACCCGGATGCCTTCGAGTATCACAAGGGCACACCTCACATCAGGCAGTGGGTTGCGGATGTGAAGGATATGTACGACACCAGCCGAGACGGCGGTGGTCGTGTTGGTCGAAATGTGTGGCCGCCCGATAACTGGGCGTGGAGTTCCGGCAAACCTACCTGGTAAGCCGTTTCGAGCACATCACCACAGTTAACTGAAAAGCGCCGGGGCTTTCGACCCGGCGCTTCTTTATATTTTCGTTGATCGTTGCTGTTAGGCAGTGATGTCGAAGAAACTTTCGTCTTCACCTATTAACAATCACCGAACTGCCCTGACGAGTAGTTCGGCACTAGGTTAGGTGCCTCGCAGGCTGCAAGGATCTTGCATGCACCAATTTTTTCTACTTCGTCGGGTGTGACTACTTGAATAACAGGGGTATTGCCTGTTATCACCAGATAGTCGGGGAACTTTCAACCTTGGAAAGTTTCTTCGGATTCGCAAATAGACTGTGCATGGTCTTTATGATTTCTCACGGAATTCAGTGCGTATTGAGCTGATCACTCGGTCGAATCGTGAGTTTTGCCATGAAGAAATGGTGCTTCTTCTGGTTGCTTCTTGATTCAGCTACTAAGTGGCTAGACGGTAAAACCGTGTGGCGGTTCCGCCGAAGACGCTTGCCTTGGCGGTTGGCGAGAGAGAGTTGAGTATTTCACGAGCAGTATCGGCGACTGTTTTGTATTCGCCTGCCAGTGTGCATACCGGCCAATCGGTGCCGAACATGAGTCGGTCGGGACCGTACATGCCGAGTACGTGGTGGACGTAGGGCCGGAGATCATTGGCGGTCCAGTTTTGCTGGTCGGCTTCAGTGATCATTCCCGATATTTTGCAGTGGATTCCGTTGATGCTGGCGACTTTTCTCATATCGGTGAGCCATGGCTCGATGATGTGATCGGCGATGAGAGGTTTTGCGATGTGATCGACGACAGCTCGTAGATCAGGGACCTGATCCATTACCTGCGGGATGAATGGCAGGTTAGGTGGCTTTGCCAGGAAGTCGAAGGTTAGGTTTCGGCGTACGAGTTCGTGAAGCCCATTGATAGCTCTTGAATTGACGATCCATCCCGGGTCGTCTTCACCTTCCCAGATGTGGCGTACACCCTTGAAGTATTTGCTTCTCTGGAGCTCGTCGAGCGTGTAGCCGACTTCAGGATCGGTCAGGTCGACCCAACCGACGACCCCGGCGATGAATTCGTACTGTTCGGCGAGTTCGAGGAGCCAGCGTGCTTCGTCGGGTGACGAAACTGCCTGCACGATTACGGTGTAGTCGACACCTGCGTCTTTTACGAGTGGAGCAAGATCAGTTGGCCCGAAGTCGGTTGCGAGCGGGCTTCCATCAGGCATCCAGGAGTAATCGAATCGATCGATCTCCCAGAAATGGTGATGGCTGTCTACAACTGGAATTGTTTCCAAATGTTTTATCTCGGGTTCTACAGGTGCTTTGCTGGTACTAAACCGCTATTTTTCCGATTTCGGGTTTACCTACGGTTGCGGTGTTGTGCTTACCGGCAAAGTTGGCATCTGCATACCAGAATTCACCGTCTTTCATCGAAAGGCCGTGGATATATGCGTCGCCTTCGTCCATTGAGATGCGATCGAGTTCGGTTCCCGAGTCGACATCGTATTTCACGATGACGTTGTCGGTAGTGTGGGCGCACCAGAGACCATCGCTCACACGGGCGAGTCCGTGAAGGCGGGGGAGCTCGACCTCGAAGCTGTGGACGATCTTGTAGTTGTCGGCGGGGTCCATCAGGTAGATGGCAAGGGGTTGGAAGGCTGTGACCCAGATTTTGCCGTCGTCCCATTCGATTCCGTGAATTCCCCCGCCGTCTGGAGTGCGGAACCGACCTACTGGTTCGCCTGTCTGCAGGTCGAGTTTGTAGATGTAGCCGAGGCCGGTGTCGGTCGAGCGTGCCGGTCGTGACGTCGAGTTACCGTTTGAAGCAGTCCAGAGGAATCCGCCACCGACTGTGATTCCGGAACCGTTGGCGGTCGGCGTGGTCATTTCTCGCAATACCTTGCCGGTTTCGTCGACCACGTAGACGTTGTCGCTCTGCTGGTCCATCACGAACAGGCCTTCATTCGTCCATTGCAGGCCGTTCGGCATTTCGCACGGTGTTTCGATCTGTTTGATGGTTTTCATGACGATTCTTGAGTTCCTTAAACCGAACGGAGCGACCTTTGTTGGGTATTCGCCCACGGATTATTCGTTCCGCTCCGCAATAATGTTTCCGATGTGGCTGAGAGTCAAGTACGATCTTGGAACTGGCGTATCGAACTGATATTGGAGTAATTACCTGTGAAATGTGGATGATTTGTACGCTGGGTAATTCAAAAAAGAGTTAGAATAGAATAGTGAAGTTTAATCGGGCGCTTGCAACTATTTGATTTATATAAATTCTCCTCGCCTCCGCCCGCTACGACTCACCTGTGAAAATAGCCGCCGTTCGTGCGTGCCGATGTGCTGCGCGTTTGGCGTTGACTTATTAGGTGGTGGCTGAAATGCCCTCGAAGTCTTCAAAAGTGACGAACGTACGCGAGAACGATCGCGTTATGGTTTTTATCGACGGAAGCAACCTGTACCACGTGCTCTCTCAGAGCTGTGGCAGGCATGATCTGCAGTTCGACAAGTTCGCCCAAAAGCTGGCGAACGGTCGACAATTACAGCGAATTTACTACTACAACATTCGCCAGGAATCTGATTCGAACCCGAATATAGGTGTTGAGCAAGCGAAGTTCCTCGAATCGTTGTACGACACGCCATATGTTGAGGTTCGACTCGGAATCTGGAAGCAACGTGGCGACATCATGGTTGAGAAAGGCGTCGACGTGATGTTGGCGACCGACGTTGTGACTAATGCTTACAAAGATCACTACGACACCGCGATTGTGGTCAGTGGTGATTCCGACTTCTATCCGGCACTACAAGCTGTGAAGGACGTTGGCAAACACATTGAGGTTGCTGCGTTCGATATGAACCTTTCAGCCGAATCTGCCCGGGTTGCAGACGTGGTGCAGAAGTTCAACAAGACTTTCTTTACCGGACTCTGGATGACTCGTGCACAAGCTCGTTCTCGGGCAACAGCATCGGCACGTCCTGAGGTATCTGACGAGGCTGCTTCGCCCAACGGTGAGGACAAGGCTGCAACGAAAACGGCAACCTCCCGCCGTTCAAGCACTCGTAGGTCGCCAGCCAGTTCTAACTCGAGTTCTACGGCGACAAAGATTCGACGAACGGCGACTAGCCGCACTCGCAAGCCAGCAGCACGCAAGACGTCGACTGCAAAGACTGCACCCGAGAAGGAAGAGGCAGCTGCAGCCAAAGCCGCGAGCGATTCGAAGATGCGTCGCACTCCGACCCGTCGACGTGTTGGTGGAACTAGCACAGGTTCAACGAACGGTACGATCGGGATCCGATCGGCTCCGAAGCCGCCAGCATTGCGGAAATCCGCTGCGTCGAAATCGGAATCTGGTGATGAAGGTGGCGATGCAGAGCCAGTAGGCAGCGCTACTCGTCGCCGTAGCTGGCGTGGGCGTCTAGGTCTTAGCAACACTGAAGAAGAGTAGCCGGTACACGGACTCAATAATCGAACAAACAGGGGTTGGCACCAAATTCCGATGCTATCCCCTGTTTGTTTTGTGATGATTCTCTGATGCCAGTGCGTTGACCGTCCGAACCGTGGGTGCTAATTTCCGCTGTATATCTTATTCATTGGAACGGCTTTCGAGGAGTAGAGAATGCCTTCACTGCAGCACTTGTTAGATCAGGTCGAGTCGGCGACTAACGAGATTGTCGAATTAGAGCAATCTTTAGTACGCATTCCGTCGGTCAATACTGGCTTCATGCCGACTGGTGGTGAGACGGCTGTTGCTGAGTTCTGTCGTGACTGGCACGCTGAAAACGGTTTGTCTTCCGAGATACTCGCTCGTGACGCCGATCGGGGCAACATTGTTTCAGTGTACCCAGGCGATGATGATGACACTCGCCTGATGCTCATGTCGCACACCGATGTGGTTCCCGTCGAAGATGAAACGAAGTGGAACTGGGATCCGTTCGCAGCCGAAATTTCAGAGGGCCGGGTTTATGGCCGAGGGGCGTCTGACTGCAAGGCGTTGCTGACCTGCCAGTTGATGGCGATGGCGATCATGAAGCGGTCAGGCGTGCGATTGGACCACGGAATTAGACTGGTAAGTGGTGCAGATGAAGAGCACGGCGGTCGCTGGGGTTTTGGTTGGCTTGCTGATAATCATCCAGAATCTCTGAAATCAGAATTTGCTGTGAACGAGGGGGGGGGCACCCCGGTCGAGATGGGCAATTCACTGACTTACCTGCTGGGGACTGGTGAGAAGGGGCGCATGGAGCTACACGTCACGCTTCGGGGCGAGAGCGCTCATGCCTCGGTGCCGTGGACCGGGATAAATGCGTTCAACCGGCTCTCTCGTGCGCTTGGTGCGATCGAGGGTTATCGCCCTGAACTGGATACTTCGCTTGAGATTTTCAATCATGTGGGTTCCTTCGGGGTTGAGGAAAAACCTTCACCGATGAATATCGATCGAATCGTTGCCGAGATGAACGTTAAGTCGCCTCGCCTCGGATCGCTGATGAAGGCGTTATCGAGAATGGTGCTTACTCCGACGATGGTTTCGGGTGGCATCAAGTCGAACAGCGTTCCCGAAGAGATCAAACTCACCTGCGATATTCGAACGTTGCCGTTCCAGGACGAGGCGTATGTACGCCGACAGCTTGATCAGGCGTTCGATGGAATCGATGGACTGGAGTATGAGATCGACTACATGTCGGTGCCGAATTCGTCGAAGTTCGAGACCGAGTTGACCGATTCGATTCGTAAGGCACAGGCGGCTGCGGTCGGTCGGGACGATATCCAATGGATTCCGGCGATTAGCAACGGCTTTACCGATTCACGCTTTACCCGAAATCTGGGAATTATTACTTACGGTTTCACGGGATCACATCCCGATGATGATCCGATGCTCTCGCGAGCGCACGGGACCGATGAGTCGGTAGGTATCGCCTCGTTGATTAGCGGGACTCGCAGTATGCTGGCCATTGCTTACGATCTGTGTGGTGCACGATGAGTGAGCGGAACCCTGTCACCAGCGACGATCTTCGGACCGCAGCGAAGTTCGTAGTCGGAGCGGTGCGTAAGCTGGATCCAAAAGGGCGTACGGGCTTGAGTGGACTCGTTCCGAGACGATCACGCACATTGCCGCTGGTTTTTTTTCACTACTCAAACACTCTCGGCAGAAAGAATCAGGAGGAGCTCAGTACGAGAGGGCTTAGCTTGGTTGATGGGAGTGCTGCTGCTTCTACGTGGCAAGTTGAATTGAACGCCGAGGTTCTGGCATTGTTGCCGAAGCGATGCCTCTTGGTGTCCGAGCCTTTCACCGCACTGGTCTACCCGATGTAGAGGGCTTTATTGCGATGGGGAGTGCTGAGATTCTGTTGCATGGCTATGATGCCGTAGTTGGTATGGATGCAGAATTCAATCCGGATGACGCTCTTTGCAAGCGAGTGCTGGGGCACCTGTTCCCAAAGGCGTCTCAGGACGGTTCTGGCTGGCTGACGTTGCTGTGGGCGACCGAGCGAGGTGAGTTTGACGGTCGTGAGAGTCTGGGTGAATCCTAGATGTGGCACAACAATATTCTGAGCGAATGAGAAGGTGATATTCTCGATTCCAGTCACTGGATTACTCGGAACTAACAGGCGACTCGATCACGATTATTCAAATCCGACCATCGATGGTGTGTCGGACGTAGCTCAGGAAAAACATGCCTGCAGATTCAACTCCAAACGTTTTGTTCATCATGGCCGACCAGATGAAGGCTTCGATACTTCGAATGTATTCGCCGGAAATCGGTATCGAAACTCCGACTCTTGAGCGACTTGCTGAGCAGGGAGTTCGGTTCGAGCATGCGATTACACCCCATCCGCTCTGTGTTCCGGCACGGATTTCTGTAATGACGGGTCGGTACCCGCACTCGACTGGATGCAGGCGTAACGAAACGTTGATGCCTGAGAACGAGCAGCATGCGTTCCGAATCTGGAAGAACAACGGATTTACGACGGGTTTAATCGGTAAGAACCACTGCTTTATCGAATGGAGCGACCTCGAGTTGTTCGATGTGCGTTGCGAAATTTCGCATGGTGGATTGCCGGCGCAGGGAATCTTTGGAGACTACAAAGGCGAAGCTCTCGGCAACACAGGGATGGAATGGGTTGTTCCAGAAGACGACATTACAACGGGGCACCATGGTCGAAAAACTCTTTCGGAACGGGCGCAGAGTAGGCACTTCAGTTACAGCATTTCTGATGGCCCCGAAGAGCATTTTGGTACGTCGGTAATCGCTAGTCAAACCGAGGCGTTTCTGGCGAAGTATGCCGAGGGTGATTTTTCCGATACGGGCGAGCCAGACCCTTTTGCTCTCTGGGTTTCGTTCCCCGATCCACACGAGCCGTACGAGGTACCACGTCGGTACGCCGAAATGTTTCCGCCAGAAGACGTGGTACTGCCTCCGCAACGCACTGATGAGTACACTGATGGGACATCGCCCGAACGAAACAGGGTGCTTGCAAGGATGATGCGTCAGACCGACGATCCGGAAGAGCATCGCCGCGGCGTGGTGAGTGTGTATCAGGCTATGACCCGGTATGTTGACGCTGGTATTCGACGGATTCTCGACAAACTGGACGAGCTTGGGCTTCGCAAAAACACGATAGTGGTTTTTACTGCCGACCATGGTGATTTTGGTGGCGAACACGGTATGGCCGTAAAGGGCGGAGTTTTTTACGACGCGCTTGTGCAGGTGCCCTTGATTGTTTCGTGGCCCGAAGGTGGTGTGCCACAGGGTATGGTCGACGACTCGATGACCAGCACGATCGACATATTGCCAACTTTGCTTGAGCTTCAGGGTCTAGCTTCTTTCGATGGAATCGGAACCGGCTGGGCACGGAACGGTGAACACGAGGGCTCGGCACTGAACGAGGCGGAGACGCGACGAATGCAGGGTCGACCATTGCCAACGGTTACTTCGGCACCACCACGGATGGCTTCGTTTTCGGAGTATGGAACCGGTGGCCCCCCGGTGACGATGGAATTGCTTGATACTCTCGAAGAACCGCTCGGGTATCACACGATTATCGAGACGCTCTGGGCACGAGAAGCCGAAGGCCGGCGCAAGATGGTGCGAACCCCGGATTGGAAATACGTGACCGATCCGATGGCGCGTGGCGCAACACTGACGTCGGGCTCTGACGGTGGACCGGGCGACGTGGATGAGCTTTATGATTTGGCTAAAGATCCGTGGGAGCTCAAGAACGTGGCGCATTTGTCCGAAAACGCCGGGGTGATTTCGGAGATGAGATCGTTACTGGCGGGCTGGATGATCGATACGGAAGATCCGCAACCGGTCGAACTTCCCGACACAGTGGGTCGCTCCATTCCCGTTGAGTAAGTACCCAAAGCTGGTTTTATACGCTAGTCTTTTTCCGTCTTATGTCGCGTTCTCGCTATATGCGCGTTTCTGGTGTTTTTGAAGGCTTTTTTTCGATGATTCGTTTTTCCGGTAATTTCAGAGTTTTGTTGTTGTTGATCTCAGCACTTCTGATGTCAACTGTTGCCGTTGCTTGCGGTTCTGATGACGGCGGCAGTGGTGGTGTTACGATGGGTGGTACCGACGATTGGCCGAAAAGGATTCGGACGATAGAATCGGAGCTGGTATATACAGAGGCGGACCTCAAAGCGATTGGTTTCAAAGGTCAGCGCGACTTTATTCTGGAGTATCCGGGAACATCGGTTGCGAAATGGGGCTACATGAACCAGAAAGAAGTCGGTCTTCTTGTCTATGCCAATGCCGAAGATGCGAAGAGCCTCGGTGTGACCGCAGCAGAGAGTCAGACCAAACGACGCGACGAGGATGGACAGGCCCCCGATGGCAACACTATCGACAGACTTTCGTGTCGTGACGCTGCGGGTGCTTCGGCTGTAAAAGCAAACACGGGATTTACCTCGAAGTCGTTCTCGGCATCGTATCTTGACCCCGAACTCGCTGAATCCGACGAAGTTCAGGCGGTTGGTGGGAAGTGCTCCAACCGGTACCCGACATACAACGACTACACGATAATCGGCAATATCGTACTCATGTGCGAGAGCGACGAGCGAAACCTGACCGAGCCTTCAACCAACTGTGCGAAGATCGAAAAGTGGCTGACGGATTCATAGGCTTTAGGAGCATTACTAGAAGCGGAAGTAGATAAACTCGGCTGAGGTGTCGGCTCGGAGTATCAGGATAGCGATGAACGACGTGAGCGTGAGGGTGGTGAAAGCGACCGTTCTGCTAACGTCGTTTCGCGTCCAGATTCGAGTGAATCTCGGTTGATCGATGATCGCGTGGAGCCAGAGGGGGAGTGAGTAGAGCAGGGCAGTGACGCCGAGTGCCAAGGCGAGCATTGTTTCGTGATTCGAGCTAAAGACGTTTTCGGCAATAAACGGTAGATCATCCTCCCGAAAGAGTAACCAACTGGTGCTGATCGCCAGAAACGTGATGGCCGTGGTGATTGTCTTTGGGGCCGCCAGACTCAGGTGGTTTGCCGCTCTCCAGACGAGGATGAGTACGGCATGAAGGAGCCCCCACAGAACGAAATTCCATGCTGCACCGTGCCAGAGACCGCCCAGGATGAAGGTGATTACGACATTGATTGTTGTCGAATATCGGCCTCGTCGGTTACCCCCAAGTGGAATGTAGACGTAGTCCCGCAGCCACGTTGACAGGGTGATGTGCCATCGCCGCCAGAAATCGGTGGGTGAAGCTGCAAGCCATGGGTGTCGGAAATTGAGCGATAGCTCGATTCCCAGCAGACGAGCAGAACCCCGAGCGATATCGGTGTAGCCAGAAAAATCGGCGAGGATCTGAACGCCGAATGCCAGCACCCCCACCCAGAGCATCGCGGCGCCGAGATCGGTTGTTGAAAAGATGTTGTCGACGATCATCCCTACGTTGTCGGCAATGACGAGCTTTTTAAACAGACCCCACGACAACAGCGAAATACCGGAAACGGTGCGATCGGCGTCGAAGGTGCGGCGCCGCTCGAATTGTGGCAGCAGGTTTGAAGCGCGTTCAATGGGGCCGGCGACTAGCTGAGGGAAGAAGCTGATGAAGAGAGCGGTGTCGACAAAATTTCGGCGTGCGTGGGTTCGTTTCGTGTACACGTCTATCACGTAGCCGAGCGATTGGAATGTGTAGAACGATATGCCGACGGGGAGGATGATTTTCAGCGTCGAGTCGAAGCTTGTCAGGCCCACTGCGTCGAGAGCTTCAGCAGCGTTGTCAACGAAAAAACCGGCGTACTTGAAAAATGCCAATGCCCCGAGCGATGCAATGATGGCTACGAGCAGGTATCGGTGTGAGTTCGATGGACTGTCTTCGATCCGTCGGGCGGCGAGGTAGTTAACTGCTGTGTAGGCACTGAGGAGTAGCGCCATGCGGGGATCGACATAAGAGTAGAAAACGTAGCTGGCGGCAAGCAGCAGTAGATTTTGGAACCGGCGCGCTAGGACCCAGTAGGTGGCAAAAACAGCCAGCAACAGCACGGCGTATTCGAGTGATTGGAAAGTCACTGGCTGGTGCCTGTTTCGCTATCGCCGTGAGGTGAGAACAGCAGCCATTCAGCAAAGAATTCGGTGTAGGTTTCGCGGAATCGGTGCTGGAGGTGGTATCCGTCGTAGTACGTGGCAGCGTCCAGCATGCCGTTTTCGACGTGGTCGGTCATGTCGATATATTCGACACCCCTAGCTTGCAGGTAGACGGCAAGGTCTTTGGAGTATTGCGCCAGCAATTCGGGTTCGTTTGCGCTGCCGTCGGATTTCGGTCTTGTAGCGACTCTGACGATGGTGAGGTCGACATCTATGATATCGGCCAGGTCAATGATGTGCGGGAGAAACGATTCGTTCACGGTCGATTCGAACGAGCCGTGAAACTTCGGCTGCTGGATAGTGGCTATCTTTTCACGTTTGTTCGCGAATGCGAAGAACTCCTCTGATGATCCGTCGAGTTCTTGGTCAGATACACCGGCGAGTGCGGCACCGATCGAAGTTACGGGGCTCGACAATCGATTTGCAGGTGATTCAGCGATCGGGTAGATCGATACGAAAGTGTTGCGAATTTTTTCGGCAATCGATTTGTCTCTGGCTGTGACAGTACAGTATCTGCTGGTGCTGGAGTCAGTCAGGCGTTCAACGAGGGTTCGGTCTTCTGGACCGGTGAAGTGGATCTGGCGGGTAATCAGGTCGTCGTGAAAAAAGATGAACATCTGCGTCGGTGGATTTTCAGCCGCCGAGACGATGTTCTCCAACTGGAGGAGCCAAACACCTGCAGCAGTTCCTTCGATTGCCAGCGACACGACGTTTTCACCCGTCAATTCGCTCATGTAATCGGGATCGATTCGAGTGTCGAGGAGCGAGTTGCCGATAAACACCATCGTTGCGTTGGATTCGATGAACTGATCGAGAGCAGATTGATCGAACGGTTCGGGTGTGTGGGAACGTCCGAGGGTCGCGGGAACAACCAGAACACCGACCAGCATGGCCACCAGTGCCCATACGGATCGGCGGTTGGCTGATTTTGGGCCTTCGGGTGTTGACTCGGGAATTACTGGCTGTGACATGAACCGAAAGTGTATTACGTCGGGGCATTGCGTAAGTCATTCGCTGCAACTAGGCTTGTTCCGTTTCAATCGGTGGAGAAAACCAGAAACGAGTCGCGAGGGTCTGAGTAAAAATAGCGAGTACACTTATCAAGACCTTCAGAGGTTGATGACGCTGTTGACTGGTGATGAAAAACACTCGCTTAGCGCAACCTCGACGCTTGACGTCGTTTGGGCCCTGTACGACTCGGTTCTAAACGTCGCTCCGGAGAATCCACAGGAACCGGACCGGGATCGAATTTTGCACTCAAAAGGCCACGGTCCGATGGCGTATTACGCGGTTTTGCTCGCGAAGGGGTTTCTCGATGTTGAAGAGTTCGAAAGCTGGGGCGAGTGCAGAATATTCAATGCCAATGTCAGATCATTGCCGATAGCCAGCGTATGTTATCGGGTGTAGCGAGCGTACACGGATTCGGCGAATGAGCTAGGTGTTTGCGTTGACCCAACTTTGAGCGGCCTGGAGCATGTACATTACTGCCGTTGCTCCGGGATCTTGAACGCCGATCGAGCGTTCGCCGAGCCAGCCGGCGCGAGATACTTTGGACTGCATTTCGATGGTTGCTGTGGTTCCAGCTTCGCAGGCTGCAACGGCTGTGTCGGTTGATTCTTTCAACGACTTGCCAGCGGACTGCGCTTCTTCGAATGCGTCGATCGCCGGTGCGAGTGCGTCGAGCAATGTCTTGTCGCCGATCTTCGCCTTACCGCGATCCATGAGTCCTTGCATGGCAGCACGACCGATGGCGACAACGTCGGCTACACCGACATCTTCACGATCTTTGACCGCCGCGCCACCCCGCATCATCGCCGTAGCGAACAGTACGCCGAACGTTGAAGCTGCGGCACGGTTGAAAGCCATGCCGGAACGGGCGAGCTGGTTGCTTGCTGGTGTTCCGGCGAGGTCGTCGATTCCCGCTATGACCGCTTCCATACCGCGGGTGATCGTGATGCCAAGATCGCCGTCGCCGATTTTTGCGTCGAGATCACGCAGGACTTCGGCCTGTGGAATGATCTCGTCAGAGATTGTTTTGAAGATGCCGAGCACTTCATCTGTCATGGTTTTGGATTCTTATCTCTCTTTTGTTATTCTGAACTCGATTCAGAATAACGTTCATTTCCACAGTATTTTCGATTCAGGATAGGCAGATCTGATACTGCGTTCGATACTCTGAACTAGATACAGAGTGACAAGTCTTTATCGCCTACCGACCGAGTTGCTGCATGAGGAGTGGTGAGTAGGCGGGGGCATCGAGCAGTTTTATCTGGTCGTCGTCGTCCAGTTTGCAGACGCTGATTGATGCACCAGCCATCTCCATCGAAGTTGCGTACTCGCCGACGATCGTCTTGTGGATATTGATCCCGCGGTCGGCAAGAATTTCCGACGCCTTGTTAAAGAGGATGTACAGCTCTTCTGGCGCCGTGGCACCAAGACTATTCACCAACACAGCGGCGGTATCGCCCGACGAGAACGGTAGATCGGGAAGAATACGATCGAGCATCTGTCCGGCAATTTCGTCAGCCGAAAGTAGCGGACCCACCTGCACGCCGGGTTCGCCGTGAATGCCCATACCGAGTTCCATCTCGCCTTCGGCAACTTCGAAACCGGGTGCGCCGGCTGCGGGAATGGTCGTGCCGGAAAGTGCGACGCCCATGCTGCGGGTGTTGAATGAAGCCTTGTTGGCTACGGCGTGGACAACGTCGAGATCGCGTCCTTCTTCGGCTGCGGCACCTGCGATCTTGAACGGGAAAACGATACCCGCAACGCCACGACGACGTTCCTTTTCCCCTACGGGAGCCGAGGTCACATCGTCGGTGCCGAGAGTGGTCAGCACCCTGATGCCCTCCACATCGGCCATTTCGGAAGCCATATCGAAATTCATCGTGTCGCCGGAGTAGTTTCCGTAGAGGAATAGCACGCCAGCACCGCCATCGACCGCCTTGGCCACGTCTAGCATGTCGTCGGAGGACGGCGATGAGAAGACATTGCCGACACAGCAACCGGTGGCGAGTCCTTCGCCGACGTAGCCCAAGAACAGTGGGAGGTGGCCGGAGCCGCCGCCGGTGGCAATTCCGACCTTCCCCGAGAGCGGGGCGTCGACTCGTACGAGCGCCCGGGTGCTGCCTTCGACTCGCTTGAGGTAGCTAGGGAAGGCTTTGAGGATCCCGGAGACTGTCTGGTCTTCGACGTGATCGGGATGGTTGATGATCTTGCGCATTGCCATAGTGGGTTGGTCTCCGCGTTGTTTGGCGTGGCTTTGCCAGCGTTGAAAGTCGCCATTGTTCGGTCTGACGACTTTTTGGTTCGAGTGTGCGAGAACTCTATTTTGGTGAGTGCGCGGTGTCAATTTTTGCAGGTGGGCCGGGGTGTGAGGGTTTTCTGGAGGTGCAATTGTGGGCACGTTCGTGACGTCGTCACCCGGCTCCAGTCTGCGACGCGATCCTCTAACTTCTTTCCATCGAGGAAAGGAGGGCGTTCGCTTCGGGCATCACTGTTGTGACTAGGTCGCCGCTGTGATCCCAGCACTACACGCCCGTCGAAGATTCCTCCACTTTGGTCGGGAAGAGGAGGAGAGGTTGGCTAGCCGTTTCCTACGAGAATTCGTAGACGTCTTTTTCGGGTTGGAGCATTCGTTTGAAGCCGTCCTGGATGCCTTTTTCGAGAGGGACAAGAGCACTTATGAGGGGTTTTACGGTTACGGAGTCGTTGGCGATTAGGGTGATGGCTTTGCGATAGCCGTCGTGGCTCGTTGCGGATGAAATTTGAGTCCTAGGCTCTTATAGGTCGGATACGTGTCGTATGGCGGCGGAGCCGAGCTTGATGACGTCTTCTGGCGGGACGCGGAGTTGTCCGGATGGGGTTTCGAACGCAGTGTCGTTCTGCAGATCCGAAAGTGATGCCCAGAGCCAACCGACGTTGGCGTCGGGGTGTTCGTTGATCGCGATCGTGGCGTTACCGATGAGCCGTGTGAAGTAGATGTGGTCGATGTGTTGGTGTTCGCCGTATTGGGCATCGACAACGTCTTCGATCATGATGCTGTGGGGAGCGGCTACTTGATCGAGG